>MHYD01000093.1:43981-45152 GCA_001824645.1 Planctomycetes bacterium RBG_13_46_10 | reverse complement strand
GCTAAATACTTTCTCGATCCTCGATTCTTGATACTGGATGCTCAATTCTCAATGTAGAACAGTCTTCCAGCCTGTGAAAATGTAATCACAACCAAGATGGTTGTGCTACTTTGAATTAATTTCCCCAGTTAGAATGCCCATGGTAAGTAAATGCTCATAACTTCTTCTGGGCTCTTTTTTATACAATAGTATATAAGTATATGCGTATATACTTATAGAATGCTTCAATCATTACGGTTTTGAGGTAATAGAATTGATGATGCGGTGTCGAAGGTGACGGGATTACTTTAACCAGATGGTGGAGAGTCGATCGAAGATTTTTTTCTCGAAGATTTCGATGAGTTTTTTGTTTTCGTTGACAATCTTCAGCCTGGCTTTGATTTAGGCAAAAATTAGCTTTTGAGGACTGATTACAGAAATTATGCAAGTTTGGCCACAATAGTATATAAGTATATGCGTATATACTTATAGAGTGCTTAAAAGAATCCGAGTTTTAGTGAAAGTGGTTATTTAATCGTTTAAGATGGTTCTTTAGCTCTGTAGGGCGGAGAGACAATCGGAGATTTTGTTTTGGAAGATATTAATCTCGGCGAAGGACAAGCCGTCATCTGTTTTTTATCCGCGATACGCGATTCATCCTTCGTAGCCCCTGAGGGACGTAGAACGGGTACGCTATACGCGTAACAAGGTGATATTATACCAAAAACGGCTGAATTTTCAAGCAAAATTTCAGGAACAGAGCGCGGGTAAACTTCTATGTTCCGTTTTATTTTATTGGCCAGCCGCCGTGGGTGGTAATTAAAGTTCTCCCTTAAAGTCCTTGTCGAACTAGGATCTCAGGTCGTCATAGAACTGGAGAATACGAGTAGTGGTAGTTGGGCCGGCGAGGAGGTCGGGGGATTCGTTTCGTAGGCCGGCAAAAGTGGAAAGAACATATTCGACGTCGTTTCGTTCAATGCCGTAAAGCAGAAAATACGCAGAGTCGAGTTTAGCCATAAGGTCGAGGCGTTCGGCTTGGTCCCATTTATGAACCGGCGGCTTGAAGCCGGCGGCATCAGCAAGGAAAGAGTAAGGTAAGCTCTTTATCTAAATTTGGCACGATTCCTTCAAAACCGTAAACAAACTCATAATCACAGCCATCTTTTTCTAATCCGACAAATAGACTATTGCA
>MHYD01000093.1:42876-43952 GCA_001824645.1 Planctomycetes bacterium RBG_13_46_10 | reverse complement strand
GTATTTCGCCGGCTTGATAAGAATCGGTTATTAGGAAAAATTGTTCGGCGATGTCTCTAATTTTCATTTTGAATATCCTATATCGCTTCGCGGATAGTTATTTTTAAATAGGTTGTATGACCTCGTAATACGAAGGCTATAGGTCGGTTAACCAGCCGCAAATCTCAACAAGGTGCCTTTCGTTTGTGAGGTTGCCCGCACAGGCCAGAGTTCTTTTTCGAAGCTGATTAAAAATTTCTTCTGCCATTGCCTTTTCAATCGCCGCGCCGATAAAAAAGGTATAAGGTAATCTTCTCGAAACTGATTTAAATCAAAGACTTTAGGTCGTTGATAAATTGGGTCATTGGTCTGACATAATTTTTCATTCCGGGATGCCGTGAAGCATTTTTTAATCTTTGACTGTCATCCGGTAAATATAAGATGGAGCGATGACTTCCTATTTCTGTAATTTTTTCATCTGATAGGTCTTTGTCATAAGTTATTACATGCCATAACTCTCTAATCTTATGTCTGTTGAGTAAATCCATATCTGTCGTATAAGCTTGCTTCCATCTTTCTCGCAAAGTTCGTTTACAGGAAATGCCGATTATCCAGCCGTCTTTAGTTTTTATCCACTTGTCTACTTCCAGTCCTGATGTAAAGTGTTCCGGGGCATGAGTTGATTTTATGCCGAAATAATTTAAAATTATACTTGTTGTTCCTTCCGTACCCCTGCCAGCTCGTCCCTTTCTTTTTTGTGCAACTCGTCTTTCAAATTCCTGGCAAAAAGCCGTTAAAATAGTATCTGATTCCTCTTGATTCAAAATGTTTTGAATGGATTGCCGCAAATTTCCAAAGGCTTGAACTATCTGCTGCCGCTCAGCGGTTATGCAGCCCCTCGAACCAATATCGTCCAAAATGTTTATTATGTTTGCAAGTCCTTTTGCACCCTTGGAATCAAGCAGCGCCTTGGCAATCGACTCAACAAATATCTTATCATTGCTTGGGATTTGTTCCAAGGCGTTGTTGATGGGAACCATTATCTTTTCACAAGTTGCCACAAAAACCTCAAAAGCTTTTGTGCTTGTGATTTTCCC
>MHYD01000093.1:40111-42652 GCA_001824645.1 Planctomycetes bacterium RBG_13_46_10 | reverse complement strand
ATCGCCCGATTTCGCTAAAAGTCCAAGGTCCACAGCGTAATTTGCATACATTCTTGTTGCGTTATATTTTGCTTTTTCTGTTTGCCAGTCAAAATATTTTCCTGCGTAATAGGTAAAATATTGTAGGAGATGAGACATTGGAACTGGGTATGTGTTTTTGGAGAGGGAAAAAGTAGATTCAACGATTGATGCGATTCCCAAAACAATCGGGGACTCATAGGGATTTTGCATGACAAACTTTCTCAATAGTTCGCTTTGCGATTCGCTTAGTCCCTCAGGAAATATTTTGTCCTTTCGGTTTACATATTCTTGACCAAGTTCTGAAAGAGTAATACTATCAGAATTTGGAACCCATTCTATCAAGCGAAGTTCACTTGCGAATTTGATTTTGTTATAGAGAGTTCGAGGTGCGTTATGAACAAGTTGGCGAAGCGATTTAACGCTCTTTGTTTTCTCCAGGATGTATAGTAATTCATGGATTAAATGAAAATTCCAAATACCAATATCAATCGGTTTAATTTCACTAAAAAAAGCAATAGGCCTGAGATTTTCATAAAAGAATTGAAGAACTTGTTCAGGACGGTAATCCGCACAAATCACACCATTATCTAGTGCAAATCTTTTTTGCGATTCTGTTGTAGAAGTACAGAGCAAATAAGGTTGAATTTGACCCGTTATGATTCTACCCTTTTGCTGATACGCCATTAAGTCTGTTTTATAATCCAGAACTTGCTTAATAAACTTGCGGTGGAAGTCGGCAACTTTTAACTCTATCAGAAGTAGCTTTGTTTGGTAGGCATAAAGAAGGTCGAGTCTACCGGAGGGAACGAACATTTGTCTGGAAAGCAAAAAAGGCATCTCATCGAGTTGCAATATATTCTTTGTCAGTTCTGGGGCATTGACAAGAATATCCTCAATTTGTGCCTCTCTGATTTCCATTTTTACTCCTTGGCGGTCATGCAATTTATATGAGTGGGAACGCACTTGCATATTCGTTTATGTCCAATCGACAGTTTTTTACCAGCCAAAGCGTTTCCTGAAAAAATTGCTGTTGGCAACCGTGCCTGAGAAGATTCTATTGTTAATACTGCTGTTTTGCTCACAAGACTTCATCCTTTCATTATTCACTGTTTTCCGTCCTGCAAATCTTTTGGCTGATTTTAACATCCAAGCGAAGTTCATACAAGTAATTACATTTACGTTAGTTGGCCAGTTCCGAATTAAAAATAATTTTTCGCTCTTTGACAAGTAGGTATGACAACAGCTTTTGAGGCCACAATTTTAAAACTTTTGCCTCCTCCACGTACGGTGTCCCCAATCTGTTTTTCTCCAAGGCAAGCGCAACAAAACCTGCCCTTGTCTGTTCATACGGAGTTATTAAAGATGATGCGTTTTTTAAGAACCTTTTCCAAAGCGCTTCGGCCATTATTTTTTATTCCTTCTGCCAGACATAAACGCATTTGCGCAGAGCTTCCCGTCCGTGTCGCCCCATTTGCTGGCTGCTATTTCCCTTATTCTGCGGCAGTACGAGGATATTTTTTACTTCGAAACCCAGTGAAGCGGCTATATCCGATAAAATAAAATCAACGGATATGCTGATTCCGGCGTATTTAACGTTATCATTAATCATAAAGACAAAACCATCTTTTTTAAGCACTCGATGACATTCGTAAATTACGCAGGCCATTTCATAAAAATATCCTTTAACCATCCGAACGATGCCGTTATTGTTCAATTGACCCTCATCTTTGAGGTATTGCAGATAATTTATTTCCTGCAATAACTGCTGCTCCTTCACAACGGAAAGGGGTTTTTCCCAGACAGGATTTATTTTAAGCAGGTCTTTTTCTTTGTTTTCGACGGTGCAGCTTAGCATATTCTGCCGCAATGTTCTCAGTTCTTCCTCATTCACACCTAACATAGCCAGTTCGAGGGCATAGGTGCGTGTATAATCATAACGATTACAATATGGAGGAGATGTGATAATTGCCGCAAAATTATTTTTCCGCAACAGGGAGAGCCGTTCTAAGCAGGATGACTCATAAAGGAAGACATTGCCCTGCGTGCGTCTGGGAGATTTAAACAGTTCGTTTTGTTTTTGTTCGCCCATGAGGTCACGTAGAATTTCTTTCAATTTCAAGCATATTGCACTATCGAAATCCTGTATAATACCCTTATCAAAAGGTTTTTCGCCGGTTGTTCTTCCCGACCGATAATCCCATCTTAAATACTGGCCATCTTTCCTCGTATAGCTTACCGATTCAAGAATACACAAGAGGGCAACAAAAAGGACTTCTTTTATTGGAGAAGGTTCTTCGTTAATCGCGCTTAGATAATGGCGAATTTTATTTTCGGTCTCTCTGGGGTAAGCGCCTGAAGTAATACGAAGCTCTATAAATCCGGCTTTCTTCGTTGTTTTATTCCAAGGTTTTCTGTTGCACCATCCATCCAACCGGGCCAGTTCACTTTGTTTGATGTTATTCTCGGCCAAACGGCGGATTTTTATAATGGTTTGCCCTATCGGCAATAGTTCAATTCCAT
>MHYD01000093.1:32044-40104 GCA_001824645.1 Planctomycetes bacterium RBG_13_46_10 | reverse complement strand
ATACCCTTCTTCGCTTGCTGCAAACAAAGCTGTGCCGGTCCCGGCAAATGGGTCTAGAATTTTTCCTTTTTTAAACGGATACTTGTTAAATAAATACCCTACGAGTTCCGCTGAAAATCCTTCTTTATATTTATACCACCGGTAAATAGGTAGCTGTCTATTGGCCTGAAAGCTAACTAACTGTCTTGAAAGATTGTTATCTTCGATGATAATGCCCGCAAATTTATCATTCAAATCCGCATTCAATTCTTCAATAATTTGTGATTCTGTAATTTCTGTTTTTATTCCTTGATGTAAGGACGTTCCTTGAAGAACTGCTGTTGGTAACTTTTTTTGAGGGGATTCTATCGCTGATGATGTTGATTTATTCACAACCATAATCCTTTCTGTATATACTAAAGCTCCATCCGATAAGGATAAAATCCTAACATTTTGCTATTATAAGATTTTCAGACATCGCGTCAAGAAATAGCCAAACCTGGAAACATAGGGAGGAACAACAGAGAAGGAGATTTAGATAATCCTAGCATTGTTGGACAGGCGTTCGTCCATTGAAGCGGTCTTTATCGATGTTTACTGTGGGGCCTTTAAGCTCCATTACTGCGCGAACCTGTGGTTTTCTATCAGAGTAAAAGACGCCGATTGCAGCGTCTGCGTGGCCTCCATTGACAAAGTATTTTTGCTGGAAGTTCCACTGGTCTTTATCCTCTGAGAAGAGAGTGTAACCAAGAGCATCGCCGAAGATGTCCTTGCAGAATTCGCCTTCAAGGTTGGTTTCCTTCATTGGGTCGAGTTTGCCTTTGGATTCAATATCGGCCCACTTGCAGATTATTTCGTATGCATGGTCTTGATCAATGCCTTTGAAGCGTTGATCGTGTGATTCTCTTTCCAATAAGGCAGGCAGGAACAATGGGTGCAGACAGCGAGATTCACCGTAGCGGGCTTTGTTTAATTCAGGAAATAGATGTTCGCCTTTTGGTGTCATTTTAGCTTTCTACAACCTGTGACGTAATTTTAGCTGTTAGAAAAAATGTATTATATTGCGGAACGTTAATTAAGCAAAGAAAAAGGAAGGATAAGAGTGCGAAAAAGAAAAAGAAGATTGTATAAGAAGTCGGGCCTTATTCTAAATGTCAATGATAGACTAGCAATTTCTCATCCATTCCGCTGCTTCCATGATTATCTCTATTATACTGGCCGCACAAGAAACAATATTAACTCTAATAATGAGAAAAACAAGCAGATTTTAAGTTAATATAGACATCAATCCGCCTTCGCTAAGGCTACGGCGGACAGGCCCACCGGACAAGCCGGTAGGCTTTAGGATTAAGGATGGGCAGACGGGCTACGGCGGGCAGCGCAGCCGAGGTAGATTTTGTGCGAATTGACTTTGTAAGATTATCAGTATGCCTGCGAATCACCCAGCCCCAATATGGCTGCCCGCTTTACCAAATCTACAATATTGTCCACGCCGAGTTTTTCCATAATATGTTTGCGGTGCACCTCGACAGTACTTATAGAACGATGAAGCAAATTGGCCGTTTCCTTGTTCGTTTTTCCCTCCAGGATTAGATTTAAAACCTTCATCTCTGCACGGGTAATTCTTTTGTGAAGAACGTCAACTGCCGGTTTAACCTGCTTTAATGCCGACTCCACTGCTGAAATCAAAACCTGTCTTTTCAAAGGTTTCTCGATAAAATCGGTCGCCCCCGCTTTCATCGCCCTGACCGCCATCGGTATATCACCGTAGCCGGTAATGACCAAGACCGGCAGAGACGGCAAAAACTTTTTAACCTCAGCCAATAACTCTATTCCACCCATTGCCGGTAACTTTACATCGGTAATTAATAAATCACAACGATTAGCATAAAGCTGCTTGAGGCAACCGGCAGCCGTGGCAAAACAGCTTATACTAAAACCAACTTTTTCAAGAGTTTCACCAACAAGCTCTCTTATTTTCGGCTCGTCATCTACAAAAAAGATACGTTGCTTTGAATTATTTGCCACTTCTGCTTGCGCCCTTATTTTTCTCGCTACAAACAGTCTTTTAGACAATAGCTACAGACTATACGTAAATCACCAAGTCAAACCCCGCTTCGCCAAAGCTACGCGGCGGCGAGTGTTCAATAAACAATTATAAAAACCCCATAGCATTTAAAATGTCTCGTGGATTTAAGATTTACCAAATTTTAATGTTTTACCCATGAAAAACTATCAGGGAAAATAGGTATTTTTCTGTATTTTTTTACTGTCTCTAATGATTAAAAGTCATTTTCAGTCAAAAATGTTGGCATTTACCTAAAATACACCATCAAGATATAATAAATAAAGTAATGATTACAGCCATCCGGACTAAAGTTCAGAGTGGCTCTTAATTGGCAATGTAATAGAAAAAGTGGTACCTTTGCCAAGCTTGCTCTCGACATCAATCCTGCCTTCGGCCCGTGAGACGATGTGCTCAACTATACACAATCCCAGACCTGTAGCTCCTTCTACAGGTTTGGTAGTGAAAAAGGGGTCAAAAATCCTGCTCAGATTCTCCGGTGGCATACCACCGCAGTTATCTGCAAACCGAAGCTCGATATGCCCATTTTTTACCGCGCTGCTGATAACAAGCCGATGTTGTTGTTTGCCGTCGGCTGCCTGCACGGCATTTTGAATCAAGGCAAAAAATAGCTGCCCAAGGTCCTCTTCGCTTGCATCCACAGTTGGAAGCTTATTAAAACCTTTGAGGATTAAATCAACCTTTGCTCGTCGAGCACTTTCATCAAATAGTTTTAATATTCGCTGAGCAACAGACTTCAAATCTACCCGGCTGACAACTTTTTCCGATACTCTCCTGGCTACATCACGAAATCTCCGGGCAATTGATGCGACTCTCGAGACTTCATTGAGAACATCCTGAAGCTTTTCTGCAAAAGGTCCTCGCTCTTTTTCGGCTTCCATGTTCATTAACAGATTCTCAACTAACAAATTAATGACCGTTAAAGGCTGGTTTAACTCATGAGCTAAACCGGCGCTTAAAGCTCCCATTGAGGCCAATTGTTCCGAACGTGCTATTTTCCGCCTGTAATTATTAAGCTCATCTTCTCTCCGCTTTACCTCTGTAATATCGCGTGCAACAGCTAATAATCCAATCGGCTTTCCTTCACTGTCCTTCAATAAAGTTGTGGACATATATGTAGGAAACGGCGTTCCATCTTTTTTAATATGTCCTATTTCACCTTCCCAAAAACCCAGGCTCTTTATCAGATTTATATCAGTATTGAATGTGTCTCTCTGTTCCTTACTATGCAGTTTTTTTACCGGCATTCCTATAATTTCTTCGGGCGTAAATCCGTGCATCCTGGCATAAGCTTCATTGACATACAGCAACCTTGGCTCCAAGTCTCCGATGGCTATTCCGTCAATCGACTGTTCAACTGCGGAACTAAGCGCTCGTATTTGCTCCTCCGCCTTTCTGCGCTCAGTTATGTCATACATAACACCCTGCAGATGAAGTGGATTTCCATTATTATCTCTAACAATCCTTGCCTCATCTCGGAGCCATACCGTCCGGCCGTCTTTCGTATGCATTCGATACTCACAGGCGAAAGACTCTCCCGATTCATGACAACGCTGTAATTCAGCCAAAACTCGCTGACGATCATCTGAATGAAGCTGCTTTCTCCAAATATCAGGGTCAGCTTTATAATCGGCAGGTGAAAAACCTAATATCTGCTGGATTTGAGGACTCACATACGTGGTAGTGCTTGCCTCATCAAGGGCAGCAATATAGGTTATCGCAGGTATCTGCTCAACAAGAGTGCGGTGCTTAGCCTCGGACTCCATCAATGCTCTTTCCAGTTTCTTTCGCTCAGTGATATCACGTGCAATACCACTGGTACCTATAATTTGACCCTGGTCGTTGTAAATTGGAGTTTTGATTGTCTCTATCCAAATTCTCTCACCTTGCTTTTTCCCCCATGGCTCTTCTGTGAGCTTGCGTCTGCCGGACTTTATAACCTCCTGGTCGTCAGCCCTATACTTTTCAGCCAGGTCTTTTGGTGAAATGTCTAAATCCGTTTTGCCGACGAAGTCTTCGAATCTTATACCAAATGCTTTACACAGCGCTTCATTTGCTGCAATATATTTGCTTTCGTTATCTTTTAACCAGGCCATATCGGGAATAGTGTCAAGAATAGCCCTTTGCCATTTTTGACTCTCCCGAAGCGCCTGCTCCATTTTCTTTAGCTCGGTGATATCGCGAGAAATGCCCATCACCGCTTCGACCTGGCCTTCTGCGTTCCTGATGGGAATCACATTGGTATCAATCCAAATTTCGCGGTCAGGAAGCTTAATCCTGTCTTTAACACCAAATAGCGGCTTGCCTGACTTGAACACCTTTTCGATATTTTGTAGCGGGGTCTCGGACACCTCTGGCGGAAACAACCTGTCCAACGGTTTTCCTATAAATTGCTCCGGGTGTTTCCCAAGCTCCTTTGCGCCGTAGGGATTTGCATACTTGATGTTTCTTTGTTTATCAACGATGAATATATGGTCCTGGGCCGACTCGGTCAGTGTTCGATAACGCTGCTCACTCTCACGCAGTGCCTCTTCAGCTTTTTTTAACTTAGTGATATTCTGCACTATACCTTCATAATACAAGGTCTTCCCCGACTCATCACGGATAGCTCTTGCATTTTCAATAATAAATAAAGTTGTCCCATCACGTCTTATCCACGCAGACTCGAGGCCGGCTACTTTTCCATCTTTTTCGATGAGCTTTTTAAATGTCGAGCGAGGATAACCCGGTGCAAATCCCACCTTTTCCACATTACGGCGCGAAAGCTCCTGGAAAGATGAGAATCCGAGCATTTGAACAAGCGACGAATTTGCCATAATGATGCGGCCGTCAGGAGTGGTTCGGTAAACTCCAACAGGAATATTCTCAGAAAGCTCCCTGAATTGCTTTTCCAAATTATTTGGGTTGGATTCGACAAGCTCACCACAAGCTTGATTTGTCTGCTCAAGCTCGCAGATACGCTTGCGCAAGGTGTTTAATTCTTGTAATAATTCCGCTTTACTCTTATGCTCATCCGACATGATGTTCTCTGCTCCCCCCGTTAATATTCCATCTACTACCGGCCGATTTTCTAAAAATCGGCCGTAAATCCTTTCACGCCAGACAGCTAATTCACATTATAAATGCCAAGAATAACACAATATTATATGATTCCAACAAAGAAATCAAATAAAACACACTCCACTTATTGCTTTTGAACGTGAGTGACCTATCTGGAAGGCAGTTCCCTATGCGCCACAATAAAGCGGGTGGCGGGAATCGAACCCGCGTAACCAGCTTGGAAGGCTGGGGCTTTACCCCTAAGCTACACCCGCAAAATCTAATTGATTATTTATTATTTATAACTTAAAATTTTAATATACTCTATAGAAAAGACCACATGTCATTTCGACCGAAGCACCGACCATCACTGGTCGGTGCGAAGTGGAGAAATCTGCTTTTTAACAGATTTCTCGACTCGCTTTTTGGCTCGCTCGAAATGACAAATACAATGTTTTCTACAGAGCACTTTACATTTTAAATGGAAATTATAAACGCTTAATTGGAATATGCAAGGTTAAACATGCAACAGAAAATAAACATAAAAGAAATTGCTAAAGTAGCAAAAACAGCCTCGATTCAATTGGCTGTGGTCAAAACCGATGTCAAAAATAAGGCATTAACCAAGATTGTCGAAGCCTTGAAGCAAAAAACCCCTGAGATTATCTCCGCCAACAGGAAAGACCTGGCTGAGGCCGAGAAGAATAAGCTGGCTGCACCGTTATTGAAACGCCTAAAATTCGACGAAAGCAAGATTGCTGAAGTCTGCGCAGGCATCGAAACCCTTATCAATCTCGATGACCCTGTCGGAAAAACGCTCAGCGCTACCGAGCTTGACAAAGGCCTGAAACTTTACAAAGTCACCTGTCCAATCGGTGTCATCGGCATTGTCTTCGAGTCCCGGCCTGATGCCCTCGTGCAAATCTCCACGCTCTGCCTAAAAAGCGGCAACGCAGCTCTGCTCAAGGGCGGCTCCGAGGCAGAAAACACAAATAAAATCCTCGCTCAAATCATATCGCAAACCAGTGAAAACGCTGGCCTGCCCAAAGGCTGGCTGCACCTGCTGCAAACCAGACAAGATGTCAAGGAAATGCTGGCTCAGGATGATGATATAGATTTGATTATTCCTCGCGGCTCAAATGAATTTGTCCGCTACATTATGGACAATACAAATATCCCCGTCCTCGGCCACGCAGACGGTATCTGCCATGTCTATGTCGATGGCGAAGCTGACCTCGATATGGCTGTCAACATCACAGTTGATTCAAAATGCCAGTACGCCGCCGTCTGCAACGCCGCTGAAACGCTACTTGTCGATAGCAAAATCGCAGCAGCATTTTTACCTAAAGTAAAAACCGCACTTGAGCAAAATAAGGTTGAATTACGCGGCTGCCCAAAAACTTTGGCAATAATTGATGTAAAACCTGCAGCCGAAAAAGACTGGTCAACGGAATATCTCGACTACATCTTATCTATAAAAGTCGTCGATGGATTGGATGAAGCGATAGAGCATATCAACCGCTATGGCTCCGCACATACCGATGCAATTGTAACCAGCAGCAAGGAAAAGGCCGAGAAGTTTATGGACCTTGCTGATTCAGCCAATGTATTATGGAATTGCAGCACGCGCTTTAGTGATGGCTTTCGTTACGGACTCGGAGCCGAAGTCGGCATAAGCACCAACAAGATACACGCTCGTGGGCCAGTCGGACTGGAAGGTCTCGTGATTTACAAATGGAAATTGTTGGGTTCCGGCCAAATCGTCGCCGACTACACTGGAAAAGACGCAAAAAAAAAGTTTACACATAAGAGATTAGAGAATTAGTGGATTAGAGATTTGTGATTAGTAGGGTGTGCATCGCACACCATTTAGAAGGTAGTATTTAGCCCGCCGATTTACTCGGCGGGTTTAATGAATAACACAGATAGGAATAATCTAAAAAACTTTGTTGCGATTAAATCAAATCGCTAATATTATAATGAAAAGTGTTACAAATAGTCAATAGAGACTGATGTGCTTTTCAAATGGGTAAAACAGATACTCAAGGGATTGAAGCCTTAATCAAGTCTGCTTATTATAGCCGCGGCCTGTTCAATAATCCTGAACAAATAAACCGCGTTGATCCACCATTGCCGCATTCTCACACGGTTCGCAGGGCATTCAAATATTTAGACTTAGACGCTGTATTATATGTTGACCGTGCACCTACTGCATATTTTAAGAGGGTTAAAAGCTTAACAGCAGAAAATATAAGGCAATGGCAAACATATCTTTGGAATCAACATATCGTTCCACTTCTGGTTATTATATCCGACACCCAGATCAATGTTTATTCAGGCCAGGCACTTCCTACCGACAAGGATGAGGACATTAATAAAAACGGGCGATTGGTAAAGACGTTTAAGAATGTGGCCAATGTTCTCGAACTGGATGAAGTATTAGCATCCATCGAGACAGGAGAGATATTCCGTAACCCGGATAGTTTTAACAGAAAGCATGCTGTGGACCGTTGCTTGCTGGAGAATCTTACGGAGACATCTAAACGGCTCATCCATTGTCCGGACAAACCTTTTTCAGCAGAATATGCACATCTTTTCCTCATCCGATTGTTGTTTACCTGCTATCTAATAGAACGGGAAATGATTAAGGGTGAACATATTGAAAATGATACAGTCCTTTGCAATATAGGTATCAAATATAAACGCCTTAAAGATATGTTAAATGACCAAACTTTAACTTTGAAACAGGCTAGAAATGCCTTGTTCCGGTTGTTTGATTATTTGAAAGAGCACTTTAATGGGAGCTTACTTGATTCAGACCTAAAAGAGGAAGAAAAAGGTGTTACCGATGAGAATATAAGGATCATCCAGTCGTTCCTCAATGGAGATGATCTTAAAACAGGTCAATATACACTTAGCTTCTGGGCTTACGATTTCAGTACTATCCCTATCGAAA
>MHYD01000093.1:29007-32005 GCA_001824645.1 Planctomycetes bacterium RBG_13_46_10 | reverse complement strand
GCAAATTACAGGAAGCATCCGGCTCGTATTATACACCGCCTCATTTAGCTGAATTAACAGTTGATATTCTGATCAAGGGTAATGAAAAACCTTTATATGAGTTAAAAGTTCTTGATCCCGCATGTGGTTCCGGAGTTTTTCTGGTAAGTATATTTAACCGTATGGCTAATCAATGGATGGGCCACAATGGTAACCGTAATCGGGAAAAAAGGGCCAAGGAACTGCTAAATATTCTGAAAAATAACCTGTTTGGAATTGATATAAATAAGACCGCCTGTCACATTACCTGTTTCAGCTTGTATCTGGCCGTGCTTGAACAGTTAGAACCCTGTGATGTTGAAGGTCTCAAAAAACAGGGATTGAAATTTCCAGCATTGTTATCAACGCAAAGTGAGCAAAAACCAATTGTCTGCGATAATTTTTTCAATCCCAACTTGAAACTTGATTCAACGGATTTTGACTTTGTGATAAGTAATCCACCTTGGGTCAGCAGGGGCAAATGCAAAGACAAATTCTTCTTAGAATGGCAAAAATACGACAAAGATATAAGAGGACCCCAGAAACAAATTGCTCACGGCTTTATGTGGAAAGTTCCTGAACGGCTAAACGATTCAGGTAAAGCATGTCTTTTGCTTCCTACAGCGGTATTGCTGAATAAAACAGATATGTTTCAAGCTGCTTGGTTTAGTCAGGTGACCGTAGAAAAAGTAGTTAACTTCTCGGATTTGCGGTTTGTTTTGTTTGCAGATGCAATCCATCCCGGCATTGCTGTTCGTTTTAATAAAACAAAACCAGACATTGCCAAGAACAATATAAGATATGATAGCCCAAAAGCCGATATTCGTAGCCAACACGGTGGTGCTGTATATATTTATGATGAGGATGTTAAAACTATTCGCCTTTCGGAACTGTTGTCAAAGGCCCAAAGCGATGAGGCCGCAAAAATTTGGAAAACTCAATTCTGGGGAACATGGCGTGATTTAAAATTCCTCCAACGTTTGTCTGATATGCCACGCTTGAAAGATGTTTTAAAAGATATTCATACCGGAGTAGGTATTCAGCCTGAAGGGGGTGATCCCAATCCTATCTGGTGGAAAAAAGACAGGCATTTTCTTGATGCTAACAATAAGTTTATACAATTAGTCGTCACTCAAGATGATTGTTGCCCTGTTGGGAATATGTTTCCTGATAAAATCCACCGCCCACGAACTCCGGAGATATTTAGCCCCCCCTTAATAGTTTTTAATAAAGGATTCTCTAAGATAGCATTTGTTGGATTTCCTATTTTGTTCAGAGATAGTTTGTTTTCAATATCAGCGCCGGGAGAAGAAGATATCGTTTTGCGGTTTTTAGTTGCCGTGTTAAGGTCTGATCTTGCTAAATATTACTACTTCCATACGGTTTCTAATTATGGCATTGAACGGACTCAGTTTTTTACAGAGCAAATTACAGATTGCCCATTTTTAATGCCCCCAAACACACGCGATCCAAGCAAGGGCAGGGAAATTCTTCACGAAGTCTCAAGTAAGCTCCGAAATTTTGAAATAAACCTTCGTAAGCACAATTATACGATTGAGCGATTAGAAAAAGTCTGGAAGATACAAGAAGAATGCGAACCACTTATCAGGAAGTACTACGATATAAATGAATATGAGCAAATATTAATAGAAGACACCGTTGATTATATTATCCCTAGTATTACGCCGAGTGAAAAAAAGAAAATCAAAACTTTACGTTCGGTAAATCCTACACAGCGGCAAGAATATACAGATACGCTTTGCCGGATGCTGAATATACATGCCAAGGAGGGCAGAAAAGTTGAAGGACATACAATTAAATCGGATTCACAAGCCATCGTGGTTATCTCTCGTGCCAATGGTAAGTCAAAGTCGTATTACGAAACATCCGCATCTCAAGATATGGGGCAAGTTTTAAGCCGTATTCATAAATTGCTTCCGGCCAAACGAGGCGGATTTGTTTATTACCGTAATCTAAAATTATTTGACAAAGACCATATATACATCGTCAAGCCGATGACTTTCCGCAGTTGGATGCGATCAACTGCGCTTAATGACGCGGATGAGATTGCCTCAGCAGTATTGCAGGTGGGAGAGAGACATTAATGGCAATAAGTGGATCGATTGACCTATGGACTGATATATTCCCTGAGGATTTGTTACCGGGATTATTTGAATTGATTATAGAGTCGTGGAAAACTTTTCCGCAACCATCTCCTGATTGTCTTGAAGTTCCAATTACAAAGAATTTTGTTGTTCACTTAAGGAGTAATCAAAATCGTTCTGTTCATTTGTTCAGGATAGATTGGGAATCAAACGTATTAGATGAAAAGAGCGCACAGAAAGGACGTATTGATATTCGTTTTACTCACGGCTATAGACCAAACGAATACTTTTCCTTCGAATGCAAACGGTTGAATGAAATAGACAAGAAAGGCAGATTCTTTTCGTTGGCGGGTGAATATATTGACGAAGGCATAATGCGGTATGTTAATGAACAGTATTACGGCGGCAAGAATGGTGGAATGATCGGATATGTAATGGATGGCGATATCGCTAAAGCCGTGAAGAGTATTAATGACGCAATCGAAAAGAGGAGAGAAAATCTTGATATTGAAGGCAAGGCAGAATTGAAAAAATCATCGATTCGTCCTGAATGCCAGCAAACTAAAGAAACTCGCCATCTAATAGAAAATGAATGGTTCACTGTCCATCACATATTTCTGCCCGTAACTAATCGTAACTAAAATCGGCAGCGTACAAGTCTTTGCTGGCTACTCCAGCAGCAGCGCAAAAAAATTTACACACAATAGATTAGAGATTAGAAAAAGTGAGCTTTAAATAATCCTACTTTTTTGCCTTTAGGTTTTTCTCAAAAAATTCCTTCGTTAGTTTCGGTACATTCGGGTCTTTGAATCCGCCGTGGCCGGCTCCTTTGACGGTGTAAAATGATACCGGAACACCGGCTTTTTTCAGCGCAG
>MHYD01000093.1:28683-28972 GCA_001824645.1 Planctomycetes bacterium RBG_13_46_10 | reverse complement strand
GGGTCCATGTCACCGTGAACGATAAGAAACGGCGCATCATCTTTGGTCACGTAAGTAATCGGATTGGCCCTGGTGACCTTGTCCTTGTTGTCCTGAATGTACCCGCCGATTAACTGAGACTCCGGCGAGTCGGGCGTGTTATGTACCATGCCATCAGGGAGGCGATGCTCGTCCATTTGGAGTAAGTCTGTTGGCCCAAAGTAATCCACAACAGCCTGTACACTGCTGGATACAGTAAGATGCTCGCCGACCTCAAACTCATTGACATCGCCTGTTGTGCCAAGCATCG
>MHYD01000093.1:25736-28675 GCA_001824645.1 Planctomycetes bacterium RBG_13_46_10 | reverse complement strand
TGTCCGCCCGCTGATGGTCCCCAGGCACCGAAGCAGTTTGGGTCCAGGTTGTATTTTTGTGCATTTGCACGCAGCCAGCGAACGGCTGCCTTACAGTCTTGAATCTGGGCGGGAAATATGGCGTGCTGGCTCAAACGATAGTTAATACTCGTCACTGCGTAGCCGTCAGCAAGATAGTCCAGCGGAACTCCATCGGACTTACTGCCCGCAAGCCAGGCGCCGCCGTGAATCCAGATGATGAGCGGCAACTTTCCTTCTGTTTTCGACAGATACAGGTCGAGCTTCTGTCGCTCATGCCCATCGGTAACGTAAGACAGATTGTGATAAACGATTGTCCCTTCAGGTAACTGAAGACGCAAAGTTTGACTTGGCTGTTGTGCGATGGCAACAGATAAAATTAGCGCGAGTATGAGCCAGAAGAAGATTGTTTTTGACTTCATTGCTATTGCACCTCCTATCTTGCCTAACTATAGTCTGTTTAATAACATATTCCCCACGATGGAAATTACAACATACGTAGGATGGTTTGTCAAACGATTCATTTCTTTATAAATTCTTTAATTTTGCACAAACCATTGACTATTGCAGAAAATAAAACAATGACTTAATATGTTGTAGTAAATAGTGTTTAACATTATGTCGATTTACGATACATAGGACGCAAATTATGCGTGATTTTAGCAAGGCAAAACGAATCGTAATTAAAATCGGCACGAACACGCTGACAAAAAACGGCAGCGTAGATTCTGCTTATGTCCGCCAGATGGCCGGACAGGTAGATTCACTGCTCAAAGCCGGCAAACAGGTCGTTATAATCACCTCCGGCGCCATCGGCATGGGCGCGGGACAACTGTCGCTCGGAACAAGGCCCGGCGAAGTAAGAATGCGTCAGGCGTGTGCGGCGATTGGTCAGCCGATGCTGATGGCCGAATACAGAAAGGCATTTGAACAGTCCGGCGTCACCGTGGCCCAGGTGTTGCTTACAGCCGAGGTGCTAAATAACCGCAAGACCTATTTGAACCTGAAAAACTCGATTGAGACACTTTTGAAACTCGGCGTTGTGCCGGTATTGAATGAAAATGACAGCGTCAGCACCGATGAAATCGGCACAGCCTTCGGCGACAACGACAAACTAAGCGCACTTGTCGCCAGCAAGCTCGATGCGGACCTGCTGATTATGCTAAGTGACATCGACGCCCTATATGACAAAAATCCGCGGCAGTTTCCTGACGCCAAGGCAATTCCGACGGTATTCGAAATAACCGCAGAACTGGTGCGTAACGCAGGTGGAAAAGGAAGCCGATTCGGTACAGGCGGCATGAAAACCAAACTCGAAGCAGCCAGGATTGCCTCCAATGCCGGCTGCCGAATGGTACTTGCCAACGGCAGGGAGAAGGACATTATCAATCGAATCATCGCCGGCGAGGAAATCGGCACCATCTTTATGCCCAAACGTAAGCTAAGCAATCGTGCGAGATGGATTTTAAATAGCGCCGCAGCCGGCGTGATAAATATTGATGATGGTGCGATGCAGGCAGTCAAGAATCACAAAAGTCTTCTGCCGAGCGGCGTGACATCAGTTGAGGGAACATTTGAAGCCGGCGATGTTGTTATGCTTAATGATAAGGCTAAGGCTGTCACGAATTTAAGCAGCACTCAGATCAAGCAGTTGGCCGGCAAACACAGCACCGAGATAAGGAAAGCCCTCGGCCCCGGCCATCGTGACGTCGTCGCAATACCTGAAGACATTGTTTTTATCGAATATTAAAGACAAGAGATCACGTCTGGTTTGGGATCTACTGCTCTTGCTGTAAGATCAGAGAAGGTTGTTCTCGTCCGTCCGGCAGCTTCAGGAGCTTCATTGGCGGGAAAAGCGACTCATACACAACCACGACCCATCCCGGTGATGCGATAAGAAAATGTCCACAACCACACAACAGAACAAGTATCCCAATTATCATGCACACATAGCTGCGAATCCCGACTAAAACCAGTCCAACCGCTCCATAAAGACCAAGCAGTACGGCGATAGCCGCCACATAGAGCAGCAGAAGCTTTACATGCTGCTCCACCTTGGAAAGTGTAAGGTGCACAGCGTCGAGAGAACCAACCGCACGATCCATAATCATGAGCGACGGAAGCAGAAACAGCACAATAGCAACCAACGTAATAATCACGAATGGGATGACAGCTATAATAGGAATCAGCAAATAGCCGACCGGTCCGAGACTCCACAGCATTGTAATAAAAACTACTGTGGCGGCGCCCAGAAACATGTACATTATCACCCACAAGAGCACCATAACCCCAAGCAAATAAGCGCCAAGACCAGTATTTGCTTGTAGTACTTGAATCCATCGAGCAGATTTTTGAAGCCGGGGGCTCTACCCTTTCCATATAATAGTCTGAAGTGAAGCACCAGATAGGATGCAGCTACGTGTGGTGTTACGAACAGAATCGCAAGGCCACAAGTAAACAATGTAACAAGGCCAAGTAGTGTGCTGAGCAGCCAACTCCAAAAGAAGAAAAACCAGAAATAGGCAAATCCAATACTGCCGCCCCTTTTGATCCAACGAGTTATAGTGGCCCAATAGTTCGACAAGTCGCCAAGGTCCGAGGAGACATCTGCCTTTTGGTTCTGTGCCTGGTCTTCGCCCTGAAGCGCTGACGACGTCTTATGTGTCTGTGAAGAAAGTCGGCTTGAGACCTCAACCTTGGATTTACCTGGCGTGGCTGTTATTGTGTCTGGCGTCGTATGCACTTCGGTCATTACAAACAGTGAGCCGCACGTCCTGCACTTGACCTTTTTGCCAAGGTGCTCGCGTTTGATTCTAAAGACTTGTTTGCAGTGGGAGCATGCCACTTGAACCGTTTCTGCAGCCGGGTCTTGAACGAGGCGCTCTTGTGTGTGGTCACTCACAGATGCAGGGACTGAAAAG
>MHYD01000093.1:25499-25701 GCA_001824645.1 Planctomycetes bacterium RBG_13_46_10 | reverse complement strand
ATTATTTTTGTTAACTATCGACTTGTAATAAATGTTACTACGTGCTTCAATTATTTTCAAGCTTTATGTAGCCAGATACCCTTAAATCTTTTGTAGAACCTATTCTATAATTATACCTACCATTTAAACTGATAACTTGCTGTCAATCTCTCATATAAAGTGCGCGCACAATCCTTGTATGCTGCTTTAGAAATTATTCTCG
>MHYD01000093.1:20594-25436 GCA_001824645.1 Planctomycetes bacterium RBG_13_46_10 | reverse complement strand
GCCGTCACTTCAATAAAAGACTTATTCGTACAGGTTCGTACTTTCTGTTTCCTGGATAGGACGCTCAAAATCACTGGTTTTCATAACAACCGTGAAGCGTACATCATCAGCCTTGATTGCTTTGACAACAACCTGCCAAGTTGCCTTTGCTCCAGGTGCAAGAGACCTCAATGGAGCAAAAGTCACTGTGTTACCTGTTACAGAGCCGGTAGTAGCACCGCCTGAAGAGACATAGGCCTGCGAATCTTCCCATGTAGCTGTAATAACAATGTTTGTTCCGGGCATTGAACCCTGATTCGTCGCAACTACCACGTATGTGGTTGTATTTCCTACCTGAACGGGGTCTTCAATGTCGATAACCTCAAGCAGTATAGCGGGAATCCCAATTACAGAGGTAGTCACCGACGCAGTTTTAGCATCGGCGCAGTAAGCGCTCGCGGTGGCAGTATCTTTCAAGTCTCCTATCTTGACAGGAGTATAAGACACACTAACTTTTCTTGAAGCATTGACTGCCAGAGTGCCCAGCTCCCAGACAACCTTAGACCCTGTGACCTTGCCATCCTGGGAAGCACTAATCCTTGTTACTCCTTCCGGAATAGTGTCTTGTACGATGGTATTCTTCGCCACACCGTCGCCCTTATTTGTAACTGTAATATCATAAGTCAGCACCTGGTTAAGGTACTGTTGTTTACGACCAACCTTTGTAATTTCCAGAATCGGCTGACTAACAATCGTAGTTGCTGTTGCCTCGGTTTTAAGGCCGGAGGCAGAAGTCGCCACCGCCCTGTTAACGTATTTACCGGTCTTTGAAGCCTTCAGTTGGGCAGAGAATTGCTTCGATTGTCCCGGCCCCAGAGTCCCGGCATCAAACATCACCTGGCTTTGACCACCATCTGTCTTTAAGCCAACCGGAAGCTCATCGATAATCTTTACATTTTGTGCAATTCCGCTTCCTGCATTAGTCACAACATACTGTACAGGAATCAGGTCGCATACAAGAACTTCAGCAGGCGCGGTCTTTTTCAAGCTTAACTTAGCCTCAACAACTTTCACATTAGCGCAGGCTGGAATGACATAGCTAACAGTTGCACAGTTCTGAATGCAGCCGATTTTGGTAGCTGAGCCGTTTATCTTAATAACCACGCTGTCTTTCGGTCCCAGACTCACAATAGTCCATATAAGCTTATTATCAGCTTTCTCAGCTATCAGACTGGCATTTTCAAATTTGTAGTTGTCGGAAAGACTCTCTTTGACAACAACATCGGCGAGCATCATATCTGTGAGATTTGTAACTTTGATGGTGTAAACAAACGGTGCGTTAAGCTGAACCTCTGCGGGCATGTCCTTCTCAAGGCGAACGACATTTTGCGATGGATAATCCCTCGTAAGCGTGTATGGCCCACAATCACTTTGGCTAACCGGCTTCAGCGGAATCGGAGCAGGACGTGCCACAGGAGCAGGAGCAGGAGCAGGCGCAGGTTTCTGCTGCAACGCTGCCCATGCCTTGCAATCAGTTGACCAGAAAAATTTATTCTCCAGTTCTTTTGGCGCCTGTCCGGTGCCCTTCCACTTGTGGTAGCTCTCACAGCTATAACAGCCTGGCAAGAGTAAACCCAAAGTCAATAGAACAAAAAACAAAATAGCTAACATCTTTCTCATAATGAGCCTCCTTTCTAAATTTGTATGTTCTGAGCTTTTTTAACTCAGAAGTAAATGTACTGAAGAACCCCTAAATTGCTTATTTAAACGCTTACGATATTATAGATAAAAAGTATATGCAAACAATAAAAAAAACACTTTCAGTAAAATTTTAAGCTATATTTTTGTAATCATGTCTCTACATAAGTAGATTTTTTTCAGAAAACATGTATTTTATACAAAGAATAGTTAAGGCATGAGATACATGTTTTTGCTTAACGGCAGCAAGGTTTATTAATTCAAACAGGTTTTTAGCTTGGAAATTAGGGAGTTTATAAGCATCGGATATTTTCCTATAGTAACATAAGGTCTTGTTCTCTAAATTAACATAGCCATTGGGGAAAAAAGATAAGACTCAGAATTCTTAACCAAACTGCTGTTACTCCATGCCTGCATTACATAATGCGTTTTGATTGGGTTGACTATTTGCCTTGAACAAAACAACCGACTTTTTTAGAGGCAGTAAAAAAAATTTGGACAATTCCGTTCTGTAAAGTTATTTTATAATCGTTACGTTAGTTATGTTAAAGGGGGACTTGACATGAGCTACGCATATTCACTACCGTGCAAAATTTTTCTGACTCAATCAATTTCCTCCAAGGAAAGAACTCCTTAACCAACTTACATTAGGTTTATAAAAGAGGTTGCGATATATAGTGACTGTTTGTTTCATAAAAAGTGCAAAGATTTGTAAAACAGTTTTATTGGAAAGGTAAAAGCTATGAGTTTGATTAAAGAGTTTAAGACGTTTGCGATGCGAGGTAATGTAATAGACATGGCTGTGGGTATCATTATCGGCGGAGCATTCGGTAAAATTGTAGCATCACTGGTCAATGATGTCATAATGCCACCTATCGGTATACTTCTGGGCAATATAGATTTTTCACAGATGGCAATTGTGCTAAAGAAAGAAAGCATTGACGCCGCGGGCAAAACGATTCCTGCAACAACTCTTGGGTATGGAATGTTTATCAACACTGTTATTAACTTTTTAATTGTGGCCCTTGCGATATTCGCGGTGATTAAAGTAATGAATGCAGCTAAAAAGAAAGAAGAAGCTGCCCCCGCGGTGCCACCGCCTCCATCTGCCGAAGTGAAAATCCTTTCGGAAATCCGAGACATTCTGCGCACCAGGTAATCGTGGGATTTTCACGTCAGATCAACTCGACATACTGAAATTTTTGTTTGCCGAAGGGTAAAACTATGAATATGAAAAAATCCATAGTCTGGATGATGGTGTTAGATTCTATTTTTCTCCCAGGATGCGAAACCATAAATACTTTGGGTCTTGCAAAACCTACTGCACGAATGACGGGTTTGAAATTTGAGGACGTAAAGTTAGATTCAGCCACGCTGTTATTCGACATTGAGATAAATAATCCTTATCCGGTTGCTTTACCTCTGACAAATCTGGACTACGGTCTTTCAAGCGGTGCCGAATCATTCCTTAATGGAAGCGCTCAATTACAGACGACTGTACCGGCAAAAAGCAAAAAAACAGTGTCACTGCCGGCAAGCATCAACTATTTGGAAATGCTAAGAGCCTTAAAGGGTATAAGGCCCGGCTCGAAAATTCCTTATAAGGCGAGTCTGGGACTTTCCGTAGATACACCATCACTTGGATTGATAAGATTACCTATTAAAAAAGAAGGCGAGGTAGTTCTGCCAACGGTCTCAGATATTAATATAAAAGATATTTGGGATGTTATAAAACCAAAGTAAGCCGGCCGAAACCATTGTTAAATACTGATAAAGCTGAATATTAATACTCAACAGGTTGAGATTCCCAAGGGTGGAGGACTTAGAACTAAAAAGAACATAATCGGAATCTATTTAGTCGGCGAATCTATGGTGCCGGTTTACGATGGATGAAATATCAACGAAGAGTTACCAAATTTCCCCAAACTAAAAAGCCTTGGACAGATCATTTTCCGGATTGTCTCGACAAGAAAAATAATCAATCCTGGTAAAAGTGCAATACACCACTCATATAGCCTCAGGGGCACGGTTGAAAAAGGCACCCGCATCAAAGGAACATAAATGACGGATATTTGTAAAAGTAAAGCAATCCCCACCGCGCCGATAAGCCAGGGATTACGCAGCACTCCCAACTTGAAAATGGTAATTTCATCGGAACGGGAATTAAAGGCAATAAACCATTCAAAAACCACTACGCTGCAGAAAATAATGGTGGATGCCTCCTCAAAGGGTACCCTTTGGTTGAGCCAATTGAAAATGAGCGTAGCGAATGCAGCAAAAAGACCCGCGAAAAACGAGATACGAAAGAACATCCCCGGAAAAAGCAGCCCCACACTCGGATCACGCGGCGGCTGCGTAAGCTCGGTGCCGGTCTTCGGCTCAAGCCCTAACGGGATTGCCATGAGCGCACCTGTAACCAGGTTAATCCAGAGAATCTGTAAGGGCAATAACGGCGCTTTACCTATAAACAAAATGCAGACCAGTAATATCAATATTTCTCCGAAGCATGTGCTTAAAAGAAAGAAGATTACATTTCGCAGCCGGTTAAAAATTGCCCTGCCCTCTTCGACAGCAGTTATTATGGAGGCAAAATTATCATCTGCAAGCACCATGTCCGATGCCTCTTGGGCCACATCCGTGCCGGTTATACCCATCGCTATGCCGATATTGGCGGACTCAAGAGCCGGCGCATCATTGACGCCGTCTCCGGTCATGGCCACAATCCGGCCTCGGCTTTTAAAGGCGTCAATAATCCTTAATTTATGCAAAGGCTCAATACGAGCAAACACCGAAAAATCCTCTATCTGCGCACGCAGCTCTTCATCGCTTACCTTTGCAAGCTCCGCCCCGCTGATGGCCTTGCCTTCAGTCAATCCGAGCTGCCGGGCAATGGATTCAGCGGTAATCTTGTTGTCTCCCGTGACCATCACAACTTTTATCCCCGCATCCTTGCACGACGCTATGGCTTTTATCGCCTCTTCCCTGGGTGGATCGATCATTCCGGCAAGGCCCGCCAGGACAAGGCGGCCGGAAAGGCTTTCTTCGTTAATGTTATCCGTCCCGTCAGGATACTCCGCGTACGCCAGCGCAATCACGCGCATAGCATCTTTGGCCATGGCCTCATTTGCCTGCAGGATGGATTGTTTCTCATTATCTTTCAGTGCT
>MHYD01000093.1:8876-20571 GCA_001824645.1 Planctomycetes bacterium RBG_13_46_10 | reverse complement strand
GTCGCCTAAGATATTACAGCACTCTTGTTGTTTCTTTATCGTTGCATCGCTGCACAGAACGCCTGCCATTAATAACCGTTCAAGAGAACCACCGAGAGGTAAGACCAGCGCGGTGCTGTTTTCTTTAAACTCACCTTTTAGCTCGTATCCTGTACCGGTTACCTCAATCCACCTGTCCAAGCAAAATATGCGGCCGACAGTCATCTGGTTCAAAGTAAGTGTGCCTGTCTTATCGGAACAGATTACCGTTGCCGAGCCCAAAGTTTCTACCGCGACGAGGTTCCTGATAATCGCATTGCGCCTTGCCATAAGCTGCATGCCTATGGCAAGCACCACCGTGACTACAGCCGGCAGACCTTCGGGGATAGCGGCAACCGCTGCCGAAACCGCGAGCATAAAAATATCGATCTTAGGGATACCTCTAAACACACCGATTACCACCAGTAAGGCACAAGCAACAAGCACAATGCCCATAATATAATGGCCGAGGGTTTCAATGCTTTTTTGCAAGGGCGTTTTCTCAGCCTTAATATCCCGCATGGCACCGGCAATCTTGCCGATTTCAGTTGCCATACCGGTGGCAACGACAACCGCAGTTGCCCGTCCGTAGGTAATACTGGTACCCATATACACCATACTTTTTCTCTCGGCAATCGGCGTATCTTCGCCAACAGCATCCAGGCTTTTCTCAGCCGGCATTGATTCGCCCGTAAACGCCGATTCGTTAGCCTTGAGATTGACAGCTTCAATAAGCCGGGAATCAGCAGGGACTCTATTGCCTGCCTCAAGGCTGATAATGTCTCCCGGAACGATTTGGCCTGCGGGAACCTCGCGTAGATTATTGCTGCGTTTTACTTTTGCCTTGGGAGAGGCCATGTGCAGCAGCGATTCCATGGCTTTACGTGCACGCATCTCTTGAACAAAACCAATCAGAGCCATGAAAAAAAGAACTCCGAGAATTACCGAACCATCCAAAACACCCTTAAAGGTGAATTTTACAACTGCTGCGGCAAGAAGAATATATACCAGAGGATTGGCAAACTGATGCAGAAGTATAAAAATTGCCGGCGTCTTTTTCCTACCGGTTAAAAGATTCAGCCCGTAATGGGACAATCTATTCTCAGCCTCTTTGTCATCAAGGCCCGAAAGATTTGCATCCATCTCGCTCAGGATTTCATCCGTATTCAAAGCATGCCATTTTCTTTCTGAATTTATATTTGGCAGATTTTTATTCACCGCAGGTCTCCACTTTCAAGACACCTAAATCGCTAAATGCCCGGCAAGAGTATGTAACTCTTCGTTTATCTGTTTTTCCCGTGCTATTGCCACTGATTGAAATTATAACAGGATAGTAATGCTCACCTCACTTTAACTATAAAAGTGGTATCCGGCAATGTTATGCATGCCTTTTTAAAGACGGGAATTTTCCTTTCATCAATCCCTTAATGAAACGCTATTCGTTTGGCGTCCCCAGATTCACGGTTTTCGTCAACAAATACTAATCGCGTGTTAAAATTCAATTTTCTTTTTTGGAAATATAAAACAAAGCCAGAATGGTTATGATAACACCTAATACCAATGATATCCATAGAACCAAACTATTGTTCATTAAAGGTATTCTGTCAAGCAATATCCACATGCTTCTGAATATGAGCACCGATCCGAATATCAAAGCTATTTCCAACAATATCAATTTTTTGGATATCATACTCGGAGATTCTTGCCAAAATCACATTGAAATTTCGGATTCTCACTCATTATATTGGTAAGAAGTGACGACATAACTCGGCTTTGAGGGCGCTACATTGCTGCCTTGAAGCCCCCATATTAAAAGTGAACAAACTGTAAAACTTTATCCGCATTCGGCGGACTCAGCGGTAAAAGCTATTTCTTCTTGCCGGCTTTTTTTGTGCTCTTTTTCGGCCTGGCTTTTGAACCCTTTGTCGCGCGACAGCCACATGAATTACACATTTTAGTTTCTCCTTTCATAATTCGTCGCCGTACCGGCGACTGCTAAACATAAATTTTATATTACATCGGCTGACGTAAAAAAATCAATCAGAATTTTGCGAAGCCGGCGTCAAGCTTCAATTTCCTGTAAAAACGATTTGTAATTTGACAATCTCAGAAAAATAGTCAATAATCACTGGTCAATTTTGACAGCCGAAGTGGCGGAATTGGCAGACGCGCGGGACTCAAAATCCCGTCCGGTTCACCCCGGGTGTGGGTTCAATTCCCACCTTCGGCAATAATTATTGGGCACATTTAACGAAGGGCAGAGGGGAAGCTACGGCCGTCTTTTAATCGAGGTTTATACCCTGCTGCTGCAGCCAGGACTTTAAATCACTCATATCAGTATTGAAAACTTCGTTATCGTAATCTTCTTCGAGTTTGCGGATGTTTGCAACCAGCTCAGGCTGCTCCTCGACGGCATCGCTTAACTTCTTCTCAAACTCATCGCCGATAGCTCTTAGGTCGTCAAGCTCTACCTGCAGGCCGAGGATACCCGCCACGCGTTTTATGACGGCCTCGATACATCTGGGATTATTGCCCTGCACATAAGCAGGAATAGTCGCGACAATGGTTGCCATCTTCACATCCCGTTCGGCACAATTTTTTATAAGATATGTAATAAAACTGGCTGGTCCTTCGTAATCCGTGAATCTTATACCAAATCGCTGGAGCGTCTCTTTGAGCTGTGCATCCGAAACCGAGCTTATAAACCTCGGCTCACGAGTATGCGGCACAAGACCGGCAACACTACCAATAAAATAGGCCATATTAACACGAAACCAGCTGCATAAAGAAAATACGCATTCAGCAAATTCCTCCCACTGCAGATTGGGCTCCTTTCCCGAAAAAAGGATAAGATTGTGTTGCTCATCGTAGAAGAATTCGTTCTTTGGCACCTCAAAAGATTTGATCAAACCGGCCCTTATTCTTGTGTGAGGCCGAAATAAAGCAGTCATTTCCATTGAACCTGGAAAATTGTAAATATAAAATCCTTCAGGATTTATCTCAGCCAATTTCTGGGCATGGAGCTTATCTATAAGGTATTTCATGGTTCCAGTTGAGACTTCGCCGCCGTCCATCCAGCCGGTAAAACCCATTAACAGTCGGGTGTTGTGTAAATCAGGTTCTTCTAAAATTTTTAGCCTGTCAGATACCATAATGAAATCTCAAGTTTATAAATTTCTCCTATTGTATTTATCGGCAAGTTAATACAGATAAATTTAATAGTCAAGCAAAATGTAAATTTGGCGACTATCACTATTAAAAACACAACTTACGTCAACTAATCCACCTCAAGTTACGAAATTAACTTTCAATTGTTCTCTGTGAAGATGTTCGTATCCGATTGAAATTAATCCGGTTTTATTACTCCCTTTTTAAGTATAACGTTAGCGTATAACGCAGCTTCGCTCGTTGCAACAACTGCGTATGCCTTAGCCGCCCTTTCATAAAAGGCAAATCTCTCAACCATCTCAAAACTTACAAATTTTTCCCCGCTTTTCTTTAAAATTGCATGATATTTTTCCCATATTATCGGCTTTACCTTATCTCCGGGCACAACAGCCATCAGCACAACAGCTGAACCAACATAAGTATCCAGCGGGAAGAATTTCAGAATTGCCTCAAGCAGCTCCGGGATGTTATGCCCATCGGCTCGAACAAGTCTCCTGGCTACGGATGCAGCAGGGAAATTACCGTCCGCCAGGACAATCTCATCGCTGTGTCCCATTTCCATAAGTATTTTCAATAGCTCCGGCGATATAATATTCGGTACACCTTTTAACATTTTGAGTCCTCACACAAATCAAAATCAATATCTGTTAAGCGGGCGGCCTTCTGCAGGAAACGCACGTGCTGCGAGCGAAGGTCATCGAAGTCACCCGAAACGACTGCAATGTTTTCCGAAGCTGTCACTTTTTACTAATCCTGACCTTCATGTGGAATGAACCCGGCACAGACTCGCGCGAAACCACATACAGGTATCCTCCCCCACAGCCCGAATACATCGCACCGGGATAGTTAGACTTGTAATACTCTAAAAGAACCAGCAGGTCTATTTTCAAAGTTGGGTGCTCCACAATATCAGGCAAAATTTTATGCCAGCAAAGCATACACTCATTCATCGCGGCACCCAGACCTTCGAGGTTCTTATTAACAATTGCTTCGAAGCAATCTTTACCTGATTGCCCCAGGCGTGCGACCCATTCGGGCACAAAGTTCTTTCGGCCAAGCGGATTATATCCATCCGGTCGCGGGCCTACCGGAATAATGTGTATCACGTCACCCAGCCAGGATGCAATATCTGGGTCGTTGTTGGACTCGATATGTGCAGGAAAGATGCCTCCATGAATGTTGAAATCATAATCCAGCCTGTTGATGCCCGGATATATAATACCGACCATATCCTGTGAGCCTGATGCTTCGGCTTTGTCTCTGTTTTCGATTTCGTAAAGTTGGCGAACCAGCTCCTCGGGCGGCTCACCGGGCAGTTGGTTGCTCCATAACTTCAAGGCTATTTCACGCGTGCTGCCGCAAATGCCGCAGCGGTCCATCCACCGAAACTGCGGCTCAACCGCCACTACCACCATTGAGCCCGGCGGCGATGGATTGTGTTTCGAAACGTAAGGCTGGTCTATCCACCCCCCTGAAAGGGCTATCCTGTAGGGAAGATTACCAACTATATCCGTAATCTTTTTGTGCTTTTGTTTAATCAATCTTTTACCGTGCGCTTGCCTGCTTTTCTGTCTTTATACTGCTGTTCTATCCAGTGGTATGTTTTTTTCAATCCTTCCTCCAGCGGCGTGTTTGGCTCCCAGAGGAGCACCTGCTTTATGAACGTGTTGTCACTGTTACGCCCGGCGACACCTTGTGGAGCATCGAGGTCATATTCCCGTTTCAGCTTTATACCACCGATTTTTTCAATCAGAGAGACCAAATCATTGATCGAAATCAAATAACTTGTGCCGAGATTTATAGGTGTGGCTATTAGTTTGTCACAGTGCATAATCATATCAATACCATCGATACAATCATCTATGTACATAAAACTGCGCGTTTGTTTACCGTCGCCCCAAATGACAATGTTGCCCAAGCCGGTATCTTTGGCCTCAATTACTTTGCGGCAGATGGCAGCCGGCGCTTTTTCCCGGCCTCCATCCCACGTGCCCCAGGGACCATAAACGTTGTGGAATCTGGCTGTGAATGTCTTTAAGCCGCGCTCGGCCCAGTATTCCTGGCAAAACATTTCAGACATTAGTTTTTCCCAGCCATACCCTCGCTCAGCCATAGCAGGGTACGCATCTGATTCCTTGAGAGCGCGGACATTCGGGTCCTTTTGAAGCTCAACGTTATAAGCACAAGCAGAGGAAGAGAAGAAATATCGCTGAGCACCGGCCCGATAAGCGGATTCAATCATGTGAGTATTTATCAAAATACTGCGCAGACACTCGATGCGAAACCGTTCGATAAAGCCCATACCCCCCATGTCGGCTGCAAGATTATAAACCTCAGCCGCATCTTCGCAGGCTCGTCTGCAGTTTTCTTCGAAGCTTAGGTCCATACACAAGGATTCCACACCCGGTGTATGTTGATACCATTGATAGAGAGGCTTTTTGTCCACCGCCCTTATCCGGGTAAAGCCCTGTTCATGAAAATATCGCACCAGCGCACCGGCGATAAACCCTCCTGCGCCGGCAATCACAATTAAATCACCCTTTTTCAGTACCGATTTCGCTTTAGGATTGTCTCCTGCTTTCATAAGCCGTCATTTCCTACGAGATTTGTGTCTTTATCCATTATATAACAAAATATAGTAAAAAGATTGGTAATTAAACAATACAGCGAAAAGCTTCTCAAGTTAAATTCCTGAAAATTAGGGCTTTTACTTATATCCCTGCGCGCCTGGAACCGGCTACCAGCACACAATCTGCTCATTTTAGCGGGTATCTAAGTCAATAGCAGTTTTTAGTATTGACCTCGACAAAAAATCCCGCTAAACTAACTATTCCTAAATGATATTAGCGAAAAAGTCTATAAGGAGACGATTGTTGGGTTATAATTGTGTTGTTCTGGTCAAGCAGGTTCCTGATACCAAAAGGATTTCTGGCAAGGTTATGAATGATGACGGCACTGTAAACCGCTCCGCCTTGCCGGCTATTTTTAACCCGGAAGACCTTAATGCCATCGAAACGGCTTTGCAGATAAAAGACAAATTCACAGGCCGGTTAGTAGTCATTTCTATGGGGCCCCCGTCTGCGGCTGCAATCCTTCGCGAATCACTCTTTCGTGGAGCCGACGAGACCATTCTGATTAGCGACCCAGGTTGTGCCGCGAGCGATACTCTGGCAACCAGCTACATTTTAAGCTGTGCGGTCAAAAAACTTGACTATGATATAGTTCTTTGCGGAAGACAGGCAATCGACGGCGATACTGCACAGGTCGGCCCGCAACTGGCGGAAAAACTGGGCATTACACAAATTTCCTACGTCGAAGAGTTGACCGAACTTGTCGGCAGAACTATAACCGTACGGCGAAATATCGGAAACGGCTGGCAACAGGTAAAAGCCAGCCTGCCGGTTTTACTGACCGTAACGAGCGATGCGAATGAGCCGCGAGTTGCCGCAGCAAAAAAAATGATGAAATATAAAAACGCGCTTACGCCTATTGAAGCTGAACAAAAAATTAAAAGTGAAAATCCCCAGGCCAACAGCTCCGAAGTCAAAAAGCTTGTTGAGCGTAAATGCGGTGAATTGAAAGAAAAGGGGTTATTGATAAAACACTGGAATCTCAATGATATCAGCGCGGATATGACCTGGTGCGGCCAAAGCGGCTCACCGACAAAGGTCCATCGGATTCAAAGCGTCGTCCTTGCCGCAAAGCAAAGCAAAGAAATCCAGCCGACCGATGAAGGCATCGCCGACATGATTCACGAGCTGATTGAAGATAAGACAATAGCGTAAAAGAAAATATATTCCAGGAGATATAAGCAGCAAAATTAAAAGAGTTCTCGGTATTCGAAGGCTTGACGCGTGTCCGGCCGTGCCGAAAGTAAATATCACTTGTGTTAGAAAGGAAAGTCAAATGAACATTTATGTGGGTAATTTGTCACAAGATGTGACAGAAGATGATTTGCGTCAGGCTTTTGAGGCTTTCGGCGAGGTCAGCTCCGTCAACGTCATTAAAGACAAGTTTACAGGTGAAACCAGAGGATTCGGGTTTGTGGAAATGCCTGCCAAAGCCGAGGCTGATGCTGCTATCACCGGCTTAAATGGTCAGGATATTAAAGGCCGATCTGTAAACGTAAACGAAGCACGTCCCAGGCCACAGGGCCGTGGACCCGGCGGTGGTGGTAGATCCGGTGGCGGAAGACCCGGCGGCGGACGCGGTGGCTTTGGTCGCGGCCGTGACAGCGGACGTGGCGGACGCGATAGACGCCAATTTTAAAAATCGCCCCCGTACTTGCTTCTCCCCGCGGAAACGGGGAGAAGCAAAGGGGACACAACAACTCTGATGTCAGGTCTTGCATGATTGATGTAAATAGACAAGGCGAAGTTTGGGTTTTTGCCGAGCAGCATAACGGAAAATTAGAGGACACTCCTCTTGAGCTGATGAGTAAGGCCCGCCGACTGGCCGATACGCTGGGCGTGAAATTGGCAGCCGTCCTTTTGGGCAGTGATATCAAAGACCTCACAATAAAATTAATCCAATTCGGTGCTGACAAGGTATATGTGGTCAAACATCCGCTGCTGCAATCTTACCAGACGAACAGCTACGCAAAGGTAATGCTTGATTTAATCCATAAGCATAAACCGCAAATAGTGCTTTATGGAGCCACCGTCACCGGCAGAGATTTAGCCCCCCGGATTGCAAGCGCTGCAAAGGCGGGCCTTACTGCCGACTGCACCGATTTACAAATCGGCGACCATAAAACCGCTAAAGACAAAAAGCTGCACAAGAATCTTCTGTTCCAGATAAGGCCGGCATTCGGCGGAAACATCATTGCCACAATCATAAACCTCGACCGCTGGCCGCAAATGGCCACCGTCCGTGAAGGTGTCATGCCGATGCCGGAGCCGGACGTGACACGTCAGGGTGAGATTGTCACCGAGAATATCACAATAACACCTGAAGATTTACCGCTGGAGATTCTCGCCGAGCATAAACGCCCGAAGAAAGTCGATTTAAAAGCAGCAAGGATAATCGTCGCAGGCGGCGCGGGCGTTGGCAGCAGAGAAAATTTCAAACTTATCTGGGACCTGGCAAACTGCCTCGGCGCAGCACCGGCAGCATCTCGAGCCGCAGTTGACTTAGGTTTTATAGACCGTGACCATCAGGTCGGACAAACCGGCACAACAGTCCGGCCCAGCTTATATATTGCCGTTGGAATCAGCGGCGCGATTCAGCACCAGGCCGGCATGAGCCAGAGCCAGAAAATCGTCGCAATCAACAACGACCCCAATGCACCTATATTTCAGGTAGCACATTACAAGATAATCGGCGACTTAAATGGCATCGTCCCCAAAATGATAAAAACAATAAAAGAAAAAAGTATTAAAGAGGAAATGGCGATAAACCCCGTAGAAGCCCTTCGCCTTTCTAACGAGGTAAAGGTTTGAGAACCGGATAGAATATGAGCAATTTCTACAGGGACAACGATGATATACAGTTTTTATTAAAGCATATCGACCTGCATAAGATAACCGAGATTTGCGTGGAGAGTTTTAAATATGCAGGCAAATTCGACTATGCGCCTGCCAGCTCCGATGAAGCGATACAGAATTATAATATGGTGCTGGATTCGCTCGGGCAATTGGCAGGAGATTTTATTGCCCCACGTGCAGAAAATGTGGACCGCGATGGCAACATACTCAATGAAGACGGCTCGGTGACGCGACCAAAGGGTTTGCAGGAATCCCTTGAGAAGCTTGCACAGGCTGAGGTTATGGGTTTTACCCTGCCCTATCGTTTCGGCGGCCTAAACTTTCCTAACCTTGTCTATTCAATGGCTATCGAAATTATTTCCCGTGCCGATGCCGCACTAATGAATATCTTCGGCCTGCAGGGAATCGCAGAGACTATTAACGCCTTCGCCTCGGAAGAAATCAAACAGATGTATCTTCCCGATTTCGCCGCGGGCAAGGTCACCGGCGCCATGGTCCTGACCGAGCCGGATGCCGGTTCCGATTTGCAGTCAGTCAAGGTTTCAGGTCACGATATGGAGGAGGAACGCCCTGCTACTGTTTATCAGGATGCACAGGGCAATTGGTTTATTCGCGGCGTCAAGAGATTCATAACAAATGGCTGCGGAGAGATTCTGCTTGTGCTTGCCCGCAGCGAGCCGGAAATCTCCGATGGCCGGGGACTCAGCTTGTTTCTCGTCGAGCGAGGTCCCTGGGTCAAGGTACGCCGCCTGGAAGAAAAACTCGGTATCCATGGCAGCCCTACGTGCGAGCTGTTTTTCAACGATGCTCCTGCCAAACTCATCGGTGAACGCCAACGCGGCCTTATTACGTATGTTATGAGCCTGATGAACGGTGCACGTATCGGCATCGCTGCACAATCTTTGGGCATCGCCGAAGCTGCGTTTCGCGTGGCCCGTGATTATGCCGCCAGCAGAAAACAATTCGGCGTAGTCATCGAAAAGCTGCCTGCTGTGCGTGACATGCTGATAGATATGAAACTTGCCATCGAAGCCGGCCGAGCGCTGTTATACGAGGCGTCACGTGTGGTCGATATGGAAATAGGATATGCCAAGTGGCTCGAAACAAACCCGCCGGAAGATAAAGACCTGGCTAAACAGCTAAAGAGCCAGTCGCGGCAATATAAAAGATATGCATCGATGCTGACGCCGATGAGCAAATATTACTGCTCTGAGATGTGTAATAAAGTAGCTTACGATTCGATTCAAGTTTTGGGTGGCAGCGGCTATATGCGGGACTATGCCTGTGAGCGGCATGCCCGTGACGCCAGAATTACAACCATCTACGAAGGGACAAGTCAGCTGCAGGTCGTAGCCGCGGTTCGTGGGGTTTGCAGCGGAACCTCTGAAAATCTGCTCACCGAACTTGCTCAACAAAAGTTCGACCCAGAGCTGAGTGACTTGCTCGAAAAACTGGCTGAAGGGACGGAACAATTGAAAAAAGCAATTGTTTTTATAAAGGAAAACGGCAGCGAATATATGGACCTGTACGGCAGGCCATTAGTTGATATGGCAATAGACCTGATTAATGGCTATTTGTTATGCAGCCAAGCCAGTGCCAATGTTATGCAGGTTTCCGCCGAAAACGGCACAAAAATCCCCATGAAAGAACACAAAACTGCCACGGCAAGAAGATTCATCACTAAAAATGCTCCCAGAATTAAAGCGTCAGCAGAGACAATCTGCACCGGCGACAAATCAACATTTCAACAGTACGAAGTCCTTGTCGGCCCAGTGCCGGAACCAGGATAAAATAATTGTAAATTATCGATAGTAAACTGTATAATAAACCTCGGCATAATCGCCGGGGTTTTTTGTTATCCAGACTGTATAAGGATAATGTTATGAAACAGGCAATCAGCAAATTAACCATCAAAGGATACATGTCCATTCGAAATCTTGAGAACTTCGAGCTTCGCAATCTCAATATCCTGATTGGTCCAAACGGCTCAGGAAAAAGCAATTTTATTAGTTTTTTTCAATTACTAACTGAAATCTTTAAAGAAAAAGGAATGTTAGACAGTTATATCAAAAGAATTGGTGGGGCAGATAAATTATTTTTTTTAGGTACTAAGATAACACATGAAATAGATGTGGATCTCGAGATATCCAACATAACGGAGAGTTTTAAACTGTTGGCAACACCAGATTATAAATTAAGCTATCAAAATGTTGCTGTAGATATTGACTATTCAAGTGATGAAGAAACTAAAAGAAGATTTGATTTAACATCGAAACAATTAGCGGCTTGTAAAGTATATCATTTCCATGATACGAGTATTTTTGCGGCAGTAAGAAAATATTGTTCGAAAAGAGATTATGACTATTTGCGTCCGGATGCGAGTAATTTGGCAGCATTCCTGCTGTTTCTTAGGAAAAAGCATGGAAATGAATATCAGAATATTCGTGAAACAGTTCAATTGGCTGCTCCCTTCTTCGATGATTTCTTGCTAAGAGATTCTTTGGATAATCCAGACGAAACGTTGTTGGAATGGCGGCAGAAAGGATCGGATTATCCATTCCATCCCAGTCAGATATCGGATGGTACACTGCGTTTTATTTGTCTGGCAACGGTGCTATTGCAACCCAACCCGCCGTCAACGATTTTATTAGATGAGCCGGAGTTGGGATTGCATCCTTATGCGTTGACTTTGTTGGCGGGTTTAATCCAAAAAGCCTCTAAGCATACACAAGTAATTGTTTCGACACAATCTGCCGCACTGATAGACCATTTCGAGCCGGAAGATATCGTGGTCGTAGAACGTCAGAACGGTGAATCGATATTCAAACGATTGAATAAAGGCGATCTCGAAGTTTGGCTGAAGGATTATTCTCTCGGCGAACTCTGGCAAAAAAACATCTTTGGCGGGAGGCCAGCACGTGAATAGAGTTCGTATCTTTGTGGAAGGTCAGACAGAGGAAACTTTTGTCAATGATATTCTAAGCCCTCATTTAAATCAGATGGGTGTGTATCCTCATGCTCTT
>MHYD01000093.1:4331-8869 GCA_001824645.1 Planctomycetes bacterium RBG_13_46_10 | reverse complement strand
GCAAAAAAGGCGGCAGTTTAGCCTATCAAAGAGCGCAGAAAGAAATACTTAATTCCTTGAAGGAAGATACCGCTCTTGTTTGTACAACAATGGTGGATTTCTATGGTATGCCGATGGATTGGCCTGGAAGGACAGAATCTCAGTCCTGTCAGAATTACCAAGACAAAGCTCAAACAGTCGAGCAGGCATTATCAGAAGATATTGTTACTCAAATGGGTAGCAGTTGGAATCGAGCACAGTTTATTCCGTACATCCAGATGCACGAATTTGAGGCATTGCTTTTCTCAGAGACATCGATACTTGCTGCAAGTAATTCGAAGGTTTCTGCTCAGCTTGAACATGTCCTACAATTCTTTTCTTGCCCAGAAGAAATTAACGACAATTATCAGACCTGTCCTTCCCGAAGAATAAAACAACATATTGAAAATTATGTGAAAACGGTGGATGGTATTATAGCGGCTCGTAAGATTGGATTGTTTAAAATGAGGCAGAAATGTCCGCATTTTAACGAATGGATTACAAAGTTAGAAAATCTTGGGAATAAATAAAACTTTATGCTCAAAGCAGTGATATTCGATTTTGATGGTGTAATAACCGACTCCGAGATTCTGCATCTTCGAGCCTTCAACCGCGTCCTGGCACAGTACAACATCGAAATAGCAACAAAAGATTATTACAAAGAGTATCTCGGCTTAACGGATGTTGACTGTTTTAAACTTCTCGCAGAAAGATTCAGTCTCAAGCTCGATAATCAAAAAATCGAAAATCTGGCGCAGCAAAAAACCAGGATATTTGAGCAGTTAGCACAAACCGACGGTAAAATAATAGAAGGCGTGCGAGATTTCCTGCAGATGCTCAAGGAAAATAATGTGCCGATGGCGATATGCTCAGGGGCCGTGCGGGCTGAAATTGAATTAATATTAGAGCAGGCCCGGCTGCGTCCATTTTTTGCGGTGATAGTGTCTGCAGAGCAGGTAAAAAAAGGAAAGCCCCACCCGGATGGATTTTTATTAACCCTGCAAAAACTGAATAATAACCGCCGGCCTGCGATTAAAGCAGAGCAATGCGTTGTCATAGAAGATTCACACTGGGGGCTTGAGGCTGCGAAAGCGGCAAAAATGCACACCATTGCGGTAACGAACTCTTACGATGCCGACCAATTGAGCCTGGCTGAAAAAATTGTCCCACGGCTGGATAAATTAAGCATAAACGATTTACAGAAACTTTGTATCTGATTGTTGCTTCCAGATCGGCCCAACTACTATTATTTTATCTGCAATGTGCCTGTACCGGCAAGAGGCGCTTTAAATTTGCCGGTCTTTGGGTCGTACAAAATTCTCTCGACCAGAGCACCATTAAAATAGCACGGCTCAGTCTCGTCGCCTTCGACCCTCAAAATAGATTTCTCACGGTCATAAAATAATTTACTTCCGAGGAACTCATTACCATCCTCTTCTTTATACATAATGCCACCTGTAGCGGTCAGCGTAGAAAGCTCGCTGCTGTCTGCAGTTTTTACAAAACCAACTTCGGTATGAGTCGCAGTAGCCTTAACCTGCCGGCCGTAGCTGCCTCCAACAACAGGAAAATAATCAATCTGCAACATTAGGCCAGGCTCGGCATCAGCAATAATCAGATTGTCTTTCATAAAATACTTTAAGGTGCTGAAATCTCTTAAGAAAGCATAACAAGGTTTACGCAAACTGAATTTTTCCTGCTGCTGATTGGGGTCGGAGGCTTTCGAATTATTCAATCGTATCGTGCCTGGGCCGGTGGCAATAAAAAGCTCCCGGCTGGTATCATAGTCGGTCCTGTGACATTCCAAATTAACTCCGCTGAATATTTCACCATTTATTGTTTTAACACTCAGAAATTTAACTGCGCCACCGTCGGCGGCAAGATGCTTTATACGTGATTTATTATTCAGGTCTTGCGATGCGAGATTTACTATAAGCTTTGATGCCGACAGCGTATATTTCTGACGGATATTATTCGGCTCGGCTCTATCCATCGTGCACACACAGTTTCCTTCAAACACAACCTGGTTTGCCGCCGACAAAAACCTGGCCTCTTTTTGAGCGGTTATATTCATAGGAACAAGAGCATCCTGGCTTTTAAATTCTGTCTGGCTCTCAACGTAGAGCGTAAGCTCCAACGGCCCAACCGCAACGGAATTATCGGTTAAAACATCATAATCAATCCTGTCAGTTACAAATATTGTGCGATTCATGCTATCGTTTACGTCACGCGATAAAGTTCTGGCTGAACTGGTTTCAGTAGTTACAGGCTGAATAAAATCATCCTGTATTACGGCGGAATTCATCGGAATAATGAAAATTCCATTTTCACACGTAATAATTGTATCACGTGACACCCCAACAGGCTGATTCGGCTCGCTATCAGGGGACACAGCAACGCTGCTTGCCGTAGCGTCTTTGCCGGCGGTTTCTGCTTCGTTAGGCTCCTCAGTTGAGGCTTTTGACCAGAAAATATTATTGATGGAAATTCTATCTTTGGCATAAACTAGTTGCTCTGGAGAATCAATAACGACATTTTTACTAAGCACACATTTATAATATTCTCCCCGTTCAGGTTCAACAGCTCGTCTGGCGGTTTTCGCGGTCCCATTGAGTTTTGAAACATCATTAGCAATGGCGGATGGGTTCGACAAGGACATTCGGCTGAGCTCAGTCGAAGCCCCCACCATAGATTGAGCATGGTCATTGCTGTCTTGTATGTTGCGTGAAAAGAAAGTTTTCAATGGGCTTTTGCTGTGGATAGACGCCAAATGTACTATTCTGAATAATTCCATGCGCTGTAGTTGTTCATTATAAATCAGCTCCAGACCTGAACCCAGCATTTGAGCATCCTGTGAAACGAACCTGACCGGTCCGGAAGTCGAAAGCAGTGATTTTTCGCTTACGAAAACGACATCTTGAAGGTAAATAAAACTTTCCTGGATGTCACTGCCGCCCTCCGGCAGAATATGGACAACCACATTACCTGTAAATATTGCATCCTTCGGACTTGGGCTGCCGGAAGTCTCTTCAAGCTGCACCTTCCCGCCATCGGCCGTAATAAGACACTTAAAACTGCTTTGATATATATTCAAATACGGTTTTTGAACCTCCCATTCCCCCTTTTCCTCGCGCAGGAGCTCTTCAAATCCAAATTCCCGGTCAACCTGACCTTTATTAAGGTGCCGGAAGACCGGTTTTTTAAGCACACTAATTCCAACATCGCCTATTTTGCCAATTTCACTATCGAATTCATCGGTATTGCTGTCTGCTACCGATTTAAGAGTGCCTGCCGCTATATCGAGGTCTATCTCAGGGGCTTTGCCTAACCGGCTGTACAACAAATATATGACCAGAACAACAACCAGTGAAATAAGACCAATCAAGATTGTTCGCAATTTAGAGTTCATTTGATTTCATTTTACCTTTGCGGCAAATATCTATCCATAAGCCCCTGCCATTTGCCTGTATTTTTCAAGATGTATTCTATCACTTCTCGCACAGCGCCGCTGCCGCCGGAGCGAGTGGTTACGTAATCTGCATATTGCTTTACCTCGTCAACTGCATTGGCGACGGCCGCTCCAAATCCCACATATCTAATTACCGGCAAATCCGGTAAATCATCACCGATATAAGCAATATTATCCGGCGTTAGTTTTGTCTGCTGAAGAAATTTTTCGATCGCATCAAGCTTGTCGTGACAATCCTGAAAAACATATTCAACTTCAAGCTGTTTCGCCCGATGCTCCGTCGGCTGCGATTTTCTTCCGCTTAAAAAAGCCACCTTCAGACCGGCCCTGTGCCACAACACAATGCCGTGACCATCCAGCACGCTGAAAAACTTGCTCTCGCTGCCATCGCTATTAACAACTATTGTTCCATCCGTCAGTACACCATCAACATCAATGACCAGCACTTGTATATCCGCAAGATTTGCCATAGAAACATTAATTTTCGGTACTCACTATTTACTTCGTACGAGCATCGAGCATCCAGTATCAAGTATCCCTTTTGCTTATCCAACAACTTTGATTGTAACTATGTCCTGCACGTCGATTAGGCCGACAGGCTTGCCGTCGGCATCTACGACCGGCAGGTCATCGATTCTATATTTATGAAAAATAGCAGTTGCTTCGGAGGCAAGTGCGTCGGCTCTTATCTTCTTGCAGTTAGCCGTCATAACATCACCGGCCTTTAAGCTAAAGGTTTTTGTACCTTCCTGAGTCATCCATCGTCGAAGGTCGGCATCGGTAATTATGCCGGCCAACCTGCCGTTTTTATCCACGACCATGACGGCACCGTGACGTTTTACATCGCTGGTTTTTTGGAGCAATTTTTCTATTGTATCGCCGATTTGCACGATGGGCAATTTCTCACCTTGTCTGAGCATCATCGATTGCTCTACCGTCATCAGCTTTGTGCCAAGTGAGCCGCCCGGATGAAACCTCACATAGTCTTCCACACTGAAATTGCGGGCTTTCATCACGGTAAAGGCAAGGGCGTCACCAACCGCCAGCATGC
>MHYD01000093.1:0-4314 GCA_001824645.1 Planctomycetes bacterium RBG_13_46_10 | reverse complement strand
GGAGCAACGCCAAGCGGACATGCCTCATTCAGCTTGCCCAGGCACATCACCACGTCACTGTGCTCACTCAGGCTTGAGTGACTGTCACTGGTAACTGCGATAAGCTTAATATCCAATTGTTTGACCAGGTTTATCAGCCGAAGAACCTCATCTGTTTCGCCGCCATAGCTTAGAACAATCACTATATCGTTTTTGCGGAGTCTGCCGAGGTCGCCATGTACCGCTTCGGCAGGATGAAGAAAGTGACTTGGTGTACCGGTCGAAGCCAGTGTAGCACTTATCTTTTGCCCGATTATGCCGGCTTTGCCTATGCCGCTTACGATAGCTGAGCCGCTGCAGTTATAAATCATCTCACAAGCCCTGGTAAAAGACTCGTTAATTATCGGCGTAATAGCATTTATCGCTTCCGCTTCTTCTTTAATCACTCTTCGGGCATAATCAAGATCAAACTTTACCGGTCTCTCGACGTGCGTAACTATACTTAGTTTTGACTTTGTATGCAGACCTGTATCTTTAATATCAGCAAGAAATTGCCGGTCCGGCCTTTTAGACATAAACACTCCTCTATATTATTTACATGGTCATTCAATGGCGAATATCATAATTTTACCACACTACCCCGTTCATTGTAACAGACCAAATCATGCTGTTCGCCGGAGTAATCCGGCATGGAATGAATTACTATTCGCTTCTCGTTAAGCTGCTCAATCTGGGTAACCGCCACTCTTTTTTCATTCTGCAGATAGTCTGCAACCTCAGGTGAGACAGACAGCTCAATGCGTTTTATCTGCTTTTTTGAGGCCGAAAAATTCAATAACCGAATAATCTCAATAGCCGATGATTCATGGCTTTTTATAAAACCTGTACCCCCGCAATGCGGGCAGGCCAGGTAGGTGCTGAGCTGCAGCGAAGGCCGCATCCTCTGGCGGGTCATCTCCACTACGCCAAATCGGCTTATTCTCATTATCCTTGTACGGGCGCGGTCCGCCTTAACGGCATCTCTAAATATTCTTTCCACCTCCTTACGGTGTTTCTCAAAGCGCATATCAATAAAATCACAAATTATCAATCCCCCGAGGTCCCGCAATCTCAACTGACGGGCAATCTCGACGGCAGCCTCTATATTACTTTCATACGCAGTCTGCTCAGGGCTTTTATGGCTGCGGTACCTTCCGCTGTTGACATCTATCGCGACCAGCGCCTCGGTCTGCTCGATTACGATTGAGCCGCCGCCTTTAAGCTGAACGGTCCGCGACTGGATTTTGGCAATCTCTTCCTCTATCTGGTATTTATAAAACAACGGCACGTTACTGTCATAAAACCTTACCCCTTGCTTCATGCGTGGATACGCCTGGGCAAGAAAGTCTCTGATTTTACGTACCACACTTTCGGAATCACAAACTATATTAATTATCCTGCTGTCAAAAATATCTCTCAAAGCCCTTATGACCAAATCCGATTCCTGATAAAGCTCTCCCGGCGCTTTTTCTCTTTCCATACGCTTTTCAATGGCGCTCCACAAGCGTCTTAAATACCTCAAGTCATTCTGTATATCCCTTTTCGAACAGCCCTCTCCCGCGGTTCTGATAATAAAGCCTAGTCCCTTGGGAGGATTGCTCTGTTCCAGAATCTCTCTTAGTCTCTTGCGCTCCTCCTCATCCTCTATCTTATGCGAAACTCCGTGCCTTTTCATCCAGGGCATCATAACCAAATACTTGCCGGGCAAAGCAAGATACGTGCTAAGTGTAGGCCCTTTGGTTTTTAAGCCTTCTTTGGTCACCTGAATAACTATTTCACTGCCTTTGCGAAGGCAGCTCTGGATGAGCGGCCGCTCTTTAAGTGATTTCCTCTGGCCTATGCTTTCGACGGTGGCGCCGCGATTGCCCGGAAAATATCTCGGGTGCAGGTCACTGATGTGCAGAAAGCCGTTCCTGTTTATGCCGATATCTATAAATGCCGCCTGTATGCCGGACTCAATGTTCACCACCTTGCCCTTATAAATATTACCGACGTGACTGCTCAGGCTCGCTCTTTCCAAATACAGCTCTTCAAGCGAATTGTTCTCAACCACAGCCACTCTACATTCTTCACTCTCAGCTACATTTACCAGCATCTCTCTTGGCATTATTTCGTTCCTTGTCTTTCGTGACCCGTGATACGAATGTTGACTATAAATTACTAATTATGCTGCCTGCCAATGCACTTTCGTGCGTTTGATCGGCGCAGCAAGCGTCTCTGCTTCTATTTCCAAAAGTTTTAAAATCTCCTCAATCCGTATCGAGCCGGACGAGGTGACTTTACATTCAACAACTATGTCCCCATTATCCAACTCAAGCGATTTTAGAAAAGGCCTAACATCCAACGTCTTAAAATTCGAAATTCGAATTTCGAATTTCAAGTTTTTTGTGTCTTTGGGACGCTTTACGATGAGACTCTCACTTGCCAGCAGGTGTTCAATCCTGGCCCGTAATTTATCGTTGATATATTCCGGCTTAACCGGCACGACATAAGCAACCGAACAAGGCTGGATGGATTTAGCCGTGTCCGCGAAATCAACCGAAAGCAGCTCACAACCTTCGGGTAATTGTTCCGAAAGTTTTTCCTTAATTTGCGACTCGCTCATATCACCGCTTACCTGAACACACAATAATTCATCGTCCGATTCGACGCCGACCGGCCTGGGCAAAGGCAACGATATTTTGGGATGAGGATTAAAACCCTGACTGTGCCGGACTTTTAGACCTGCCCGGGCAAAGGCCCGATGAAAAATCTTGAGCATCTCTGCGTGGGATACAAACCTTAGAGACCCCCGAACCTTGAATTGAACCAGCACTGAAATAGTCTTATCCGAAACAATTATGCGAATATCTCCTTACTCTATTAGCTTCTATCTATCACCTCGACAAGCTTGGTGCAGGGCTAAGGATAAAAGCATTATGTCCATCTTTACCTAAAAAACAAGCATTTTCTACAAAAACCTCTTATTGATAATTGGTGATTGCAAAAAAGAGCTGAAAATTATATCGTATAAAGATGGTGATGAACAGGGCAACAATGTATGGTTTTGGAGGCGGAAAAGAAAGGAAGAAGATGCTTATTCGAAGAAAGTAAAAGAATTTGTGTCAAAGATAAAATTACCTAAATTACCTTTTGCTGATTAGCCCAGCAGGGAAGAATGCCAAGGATGCCAATAAAAACATTGGCACTCTTGTCTTTCTTGAAAGTGGAGATTGCCTAGCAATTTGGCACTCTTAGATATGTTGATTACCCGACCTCCGCAGGCGTGGCTTGCTTCGCCGGATTCTATTGTGTCATTTCGACCGAAGTCCCGATTCGTCGGGACGAAGTGGAGAAATCCGCCATAAGGCGTCCTGAGCGAAGTCGAAGGATCTCAAAGTAGAATAACAAATACCGTATTTTCTACAGAGCAATCTCAAAGTCCATCACTAAGATCATGCCAATCGGAGTTATTTTGAGCAATCAGTTTCAATTTCTTATCGCGTCTCCAGCGTTTTATCTGCTTTTCTCGTTCAATTGCGGCAAGAGCATCGCCGAATGGTTCGGCATAAACCAGCGTGTCGATTTTATAACGATGTGTGAATCCTTCGACCAGTCTTTCCCTGTGTTGGCAGACTCTTCGGCGGATATTGTTGGTAACCCCGACATATAAAGTACGTGATTGATTGGCCATGATATAAACATAATAAGTTCTGCTGCCAGGCATAACACCATTATATTGCAGATCAAACTACGAGGCCAGATTTCTCCGCTTCGGCCTCCCTAAGGGATGCCTTCGGTCGAAATGACAATGGGAATCAAGTTCCCTTTTGTCCGTTTTGGTATGTAATCTACACCACGATTCAGCCCATTCTAAACACCAGACTATTTTCGATATTGCGGGCCTTCAGCCGGTAGTTTCTATGTCAAGATATGCCATAATTTTCATTTCAATAAAATGTCTCTGTAGTCAGCGCAAAATTTCTTTTTCCTGCATCCCAGACAATGTTCACCCCGCCAGATTTTATCAATCTGATCCATAACCTCGCCAACAAATTTCTTGTCATCAGTAATAATTCCAGCCTCAAAATTCCTTCTATCAGCACTCTTTGCCCCCATGCCTGCTCCAGTAAGATTAGCACTACCTGTATACGCAAACTCACCATCAACTATTACAGACTTAAGATGAATCCGCGGACATAAAACCTTCTCCATGCCCTTTATCAAATTCGGATATCTATCAAAATCTTCCCTGAAAGCCGGCCCAGGCTCTTTTGCATGAAGCAGCCTTATCTCAACTTTCTTTTTCACTAAGTC
>MHYD01000092.1:76658-76946 GCA_001824645.1 Planctomycetes bacterium RBG_13_46_10 | reverse complement strand
AAGCGTTCACCAAAGTTGCACCCTGATGAGCACTTGGCTTGCCGCCTACAATCATCGCCTCCTGACACAGCATTGCAGCCTGAATCTGCTCGATTACCAGCTCCTGGCCGCCGTTTCTGTAGGACCCAACAGCAAGGACGCCGACAGGCTTGTCCGCCAAAAGCATCTTTGGCGTCCGAAGGACCCACAATCGCTCTAAAAACGCCTTGCATACAGCACTCATGCTTCTAAAGTAAACAGGCGAGCCGATGATTAATCCATCCGGAACCGGACTTTCTAACACAGGCA
>MHYD01000092.1:74290-76646 GCA_001824645.1 Planctomycetes bacterium RBG_13_46_10 | reverse complement strand
ACTCATCTTTTATTTGTTTTGGCTCATCCGGCGTTGCCCCTCCCAGCCATCCCGTAAACTCTAATCCCCCTAAGTCCAGCAGCTTCGTAGTTATTCGCTTGTCAACTTTCCCGGCTGCTTCCAGCGCCACCTTCACTGCTGTGGCCGTAGTCTTGCCTTCTCGCGCACTACACGAGACACCGATAATTCTTATTTCCCCGCCCTTGGATTCACCGGCGTTTGAAAGTGTCGTTCCAAGAGAAACAGCGGCTCCCGATAACAAAGCTTTAGATACAAATTTTCGCCGGTCCATTTTTTACCCCTATAAAATTTATCAATTTGTAAACCGTAATTGGTCTTCGAATATTCAATAATTATCAAAGCATCTTCTTTATCTCTTCCACTGCTGGAACTTTTCCAGCGGTTTTTACCTGACCGTCTATCGCCAAAGCCGGAGTTATCATTACGCCGAATTTCATAATTTCGTTTATCTCTGTCACCTTTTCCAGCGAGTATTCGATGCCCAAATCTTTAGCCGCCGCCTCGGCATTTTCAGTTAATTTCTTACACTTGGGACAACCAGTGCCGAGAATTTGAATCTTTTTCATAATTACCCCCGTTGAATATCGGTAGCAAACCAGTTTTGAGTTCTCAGGCATATTTTAACCAGCATCAGCATAACAGGCACTTCTATCAGCACGCCCACGACGGTGGCTAAAGCAGCACCGGATGATAGGCCAAAAAGCATTGTGGCCGTGGCTATCGCGACTTCAAAATGATTCGATGCCCCTATCATAGCCGATGGGGCTGCATCCTCGTAACTGAGCTTTAGAGGTTTGGATAATAAATAACCAATCCAGAAAATCAGGTTGGTCTGAATAAACAATGGTATCGCAATCCACAAGATAGTAAGTGGATTAGACAGAATGACCTCGCCCTTGAACGAAAACAGTAGAACCAGCGTGACTAACAGGGCGATTATAGTTACAGGCGTTAAAAAATGCAAAAATCTCTGCTGGAACCAATCCTTTCCCTTTGCAGCGATAATCCATTTCCGCGATAAATATCCCGCTACAAGCGGCAGCGCAACATAGATAGCTATAGATAGCAGTAATGCCTGCCAGGGAACGGGTAATCTGCCGACACCGAGTAAAAATCCACCCAATGGGCCGTAAAGTAACAGCATTGTTAGCGAATTTATGGCCACCATAACCAGCGTATGGCCATCATTGCCTTTAGCCAGGTATCCCCATACAAGAACCATCGCTGTGCAGGGAGCAATTCCAAGAAGGATGCAGCCGGCCAGGTAGCTGCGCCATAGCGGCACTTCGAGCATTTTCACGCCGTTTGCTTCAATGACTTTCCCGACTCCATAAGTCGCACCAACAGGCAAATCCAGGCCAAAAGGCATCTTGACCAAATCAAGCGATTCCGGCCCAATAAAATTATAAAACAAATTGCCTAAGAAAAATAATGCAATTGCATACATCGTAAAAGGCTTGATGGCCCAGTTTACAAAAAGTGTCAGTCCCACGGGCTTAATGCTTTTGCCGGCCTTGAGCACCTCGGCAAAATCTATCTTGACCATGATTGGATACATCATAAAGAAAAGACAAACCGCAATCGGTATGGATACAACCGGAGCTTTGTTGACATAAATTGCCAGGCTGTCGAGATATGTAGCAACCGACGGTGCGAGCTTGCCTAAAACAATCCCGCCTACAATACAAAGTGCCACCCAGACTGTGAGGTATCTTTCAAAGATATTCAGACCTTTGCCTGTTTTTTTATGAGAATTTTCATTTTCCATATTTTCAACCAATCAATCCTTAAGTGCAGTTACATCAATGCTTACAATGTAATCACCCAGTTTCGCTCCATTAGTCAGAAACTCTTTTACCTCTCTGTAAAGCGGGTCGCTGCAATCGGTCATAACATCAATGTTGTATGCTTTTTCAGCAACTTCGATATTTATCAGCCCTGCATTTTTCGCCATCTCTATCGTCTCGTCGATTGTCACCGCACCGGCTACACAACTAACTAATGCCGCGGCAGATTTTAAAAGCTGTTCGGGTAAAGGTTGTTTCAGGGCAAGGTCTGAAATACACGCCTTGCCGCCTTTTTTTAATACACGGGCGATCTCCCGCCAAACCTGCTGCTTATCAGGCGAAAGATTAATTACGCAGTTCGAGATAACCACATCGACGCTCGTATCCGCGACGGGTAGATGCTCGATTTCACCCAAACGAAACTCGATGTTGGAAAGCCCAGTTTTTCCTGTAAATTTCGCAATGCCCGCTCTTGATTTACTTACCATTTCCACAGTCATATCGACACCGATGGCCCTGCCTTTTGGGCCTACTTTTTTCGCAGCGAT
>MHYD01000092.1:73601-74246 GCA_001824645.1 Planctomycetes bacterium RBG_13_46_10 | reverse complement strand
GTCCGGGCTTGAGATTGGCGATGGCTGTTGGATTGCCGCACGAAAGACCCATATTTGCTCCCTCGGGCAGAACTTCAAGGTCTTCGCTTAAGTAACCTATCCCCGCAGCAAGTTTGTCGGGAGATGATGAGCCGCAGCAACCACAACCTGAGTTGCCTTTTGCAATCTGTTTATATCCCTGACGAACTGTTTCCCTGGTTTTTTCGTTTTTTCCCAAATCCATAATAAATACCTCTAATCTCATTCCTTAGAACATCCCGACAGCAGCTTATCCACCTGATCTGCGGCGCCTTTCCTAACCATTCTGCCAACCTCAGTTGCCTGCTTTATCAGTTCGGCGTCTATATTTAATTCACGCGCCTTGGCAGTATGAAACAACACACAAGGATGACAATTGCAGGCCACAGAGGCACCAACTGCGATCAATTCTTTGGTTTTTTCGTCAAGCATCTTTTCTTCCCTCATCTTCAAAAATGACCGGCAGGTTTTCTTTTCTCAGCAGATTTCTTTATACGGTCCATCAATGTCTGTATCTTCTCGCGTTGAACACGCTCATCGTCACTTTTAGGTTCTTGAGATGGCTGGGTGATTTTCCAGGTAATATTTCCGCTCAACGGCTCTGCCAAGTAAGCACCAGGGTCATAA
>MHYD01000092.1:73269-73582 GCA_001824645.1 Planctomycetes bacterium RBG_13_46_10 | reverse complement strand
TCGTTGGTTCCTCCTGGTAACAAGACCAGACTGCCTGGCGAATAACATCAGGTGAACCTTCATTAATAAGGTCTATCATGGCAATTTGGTCACGAAAACGCTGGACAAACTCTAGCTGAACATTAAAAAGATAGGGAGTCGGTGCTTCAGCTCCAATAATTCGTTTGCGGTCATCCAGCCCATTTTTCGCCAGCGAAAGCAACGCATCACCGACCAGATGTCCCGGTGACTCCGGCCCACATACGATTAAATACCGTATATTCGAATTGGATACCAAATTACAAATAATCTTTTCAATGCCAATATTTTCTGT
>MHYD01000092.1:72953-73225 GCA_001824645.1 Planctomycetes bacterium RBG_13_46_10 | reverse complement strand
TAACCAAATTTTCAATGTCTGGTGGTGTTTGTTCCCGCCTCCAGCTTAAAATTACCACCACCGCCACCGGCGAGTAATCATTGCCTCGCAGATAACATCCTTCTTCCGGTGGATAGCCAACTGCTGGTTCACTTTTTCTGACCTCAGTCACTTATCTATCCCCAAAAAGCACCAAAGAACATGCCTACGATTGTGGACATAACTACCACCAGCAGAACAAATACAGTCGTCTTAACATTTCCCATAACCTTTCTGATGACCAGGATACTCGG
>MHYD01000092.1:71991-72903 GCA_001824645.1 Planctomycetes bacterium RBG_13_46_10 | reverse complement strand
GCTTGGTGAATTCCCAGGTATTGTGCATCCACTGGGCAAGCTCGTCCCGCTCGAACCATCGCCAGGCCATTATAAGCACCGCCAGGCCGCACAAACCGGCAAAATACCACCTGACATGATGAAGCGCGATAATCCACGTCTTCTGCTCCTGCATATCAGCTATATCCGGTTTAGCTATTTCAATCTTGTCGCCGGTTTTGTTCACTCCGAGGTCTTCTTCGAGCTGAAAACGAACCATATCCTTCGTTTCGTGAATGACAACCGCTTTGAATTGCCGGCCATCCGTTGTCTGCACGGTGACATTGCCGGGATTGTACCAGTCGCTAAATATAAGAAACAGAATCATAGAGGCCAGAAACAGTGCGGTCTTACCGATATGCCGGCGAGGCTTCTCAGGCTCCGGCATTTGCATAGCAGCTTGAGCTTTTACTCGTTCGCCCCTTCGGAATATCCAGGCCATTAAAAGACCAATAATTACCGAGAAAGCCACTGCGCCTATAAAGCGCCCTGCCCCGATGGAAAAACCCAAGACGCGGGCGCTAAGGAAAATCGCAAGGATATTTATGCCGGGACCTGAATAAAGAAAGGCTGTCGCAGGTCCGAGACCCGCTCCGAGGTTGTAAATTCCGGCGAACATCGGCAGGACGCTGCACGAACAGACAGCGAGGACACAGCCTGCGACCGACGCCACAGCATAAGCTAAAACCGGATTGGCTTTTGGGCCAAGATACCGCATTACCGAAGCCTGTGACAAAAAGGTTATTATTGCTCCCGCAATAAATAGAGCCGGCACGACGCAGGCCAAGGTGTGATTACGTGCATACCACTGTAAAAGCCGAAACGATTCCTGAATCGCATTTTGAATCTTGGGGTTACTTAACGGCAGAAAATAAGCTACAAGAAAAATTCCGG
>MHYD01000092.1:66658-71972 GCA_001824645.1 Planctomycetes bacterium RBG_13_46_10 | reverse complement strand
TAATTCTCGCTTCATATATCTCTTTCACAACTTTGTGTCTATGTTACCATTTATTCACATAGTTTCGCCCAAAAAAAGCGATCTCATTACTCTTTATATAGCTTTTAGAAGTTTCTCGTTTTCTTTGGCCTGCTGTTTCAGAACTCCAGTGACACAAGAAAAGAAATCAAGAATACAAACACATTTAAGTCGGTATATAACCTTGAGTCCTTTTTTGCGATATATAAGCACACCGGCATTAACCATGACCGAGAGATGTCTCGAAACGTTTGAGCGTTCGGAGCCGATTTGTTCTGCTATATCACAAACGCATTGCTCCCCATCTTTCAGGAAATCTATAATAGCGATTCGCAGCGGATGTGCTATCGCCTTTGCGACCTCCGCCTGCTTTTGAAACAGCAATAACTTTTTTTTATCGGACATCACAAAACTCCCATTAAATTACTATGTGATAATATACTCACATAACAATCAAAAGTTCAAGAGAAATTAATAAATTTTAATAGAATTTTGTGCTTCTTAATGACTATACTGCACTGCTCGACAGGCCGGCAGCCAAGCGGCATTTACTTCCTTTTAAGATAGAATCCACGAAAGCTAACGGACATTTTCTCTGCCCCTTTTATATTCAGCAGAAATTCATCCGTGAAGCCTGATTTACCCTCATCAGGCGGCGGCATTATTTCCAGCGTGAGCTGATAACCATTTTTAATCTTGTTCTGGCTCAGAACCTTTATTGTTTTGTTCTGCGACGATGTCGATTCGATCTCGAAATCCTCATCATAGTTGTTTTGTACCACGATTTTTCTGGTTATAGGCTGTCCTTGTACAGCGTTAAAGGCGATAATCTGCGGCGGCGAAACCTGAAACCTCGACAGCCTGTTAAAGGGGATATTTATACCATGGCTGTCAGGATGGGTCAGGGCGATATTGATAAGGCCATGCGGATTTGCCTGTATTTTTTCCTTATCTACCTGAGGCTGGAGTACAAATTTCGCGGCCTCTTTGTTCGGGTCATAATCAAAGGTTATACAATTGCCGGTCGATTTTATTTCCTTTATTGCAAACATTTTGCCATCAAGACTGGTAATGGTAATCTCCGGACAGCTCTGGTCCTTAATCACCAATCCCATCCTGTCATTCGGCTCAAAGCTGATTTTGGGCACAATATTAGCTTTTATAGTTAATGCCGCTTTGGGATTTGTCCTATCATTGCTGACAACGTATAATTGCCGGTCGACTAATCCCGCCCCTGTACTGGCGTTATATTCCACAGTTATAGTCCCGCTATCGCCCGGCCCATACTGCATCTTGTCCAATTTAGTGGTGACACCGCAGCAGCGTTCTACTTTTGTGATTTTCAACAGGCTGTTACCAGCGTTTTTAAATTTAAATTCACAGGTTTTTTTTGCTCCGGGTGCAACCTCGCCAAAGTCATGAACTATCTTTTCAAAGGTAATTTTGGGGCCGGCTTTTCCGGCCTCATCCTTGATTTCGGCTTTTGCAGGTTCGATTGCCGGTTCCGGCTGGGGCGATGCCAACGCTGCTTTAGATTCTGCCGGCGCTTTCGTCTCCTCCTGGCAGCCAGTCTGCGGCAGCAAAGAAAAGCCGACAATAATGGCAACGAAAATTAAGCAATTACTTCTCATATTTTTCATCTCCTAACAGACATTCACCCGGGTGACAAGCCTATATTAAGCACGCGGCTTAAATTCCAAAAAATCAAATCTTGTGATAAATCTAATATTTTTTTCTGAACCTTGCGGTGGGTATATTCAGCAGCTTGCGATATTTCGCCACGGTGCGCCTGGCAAGGTCCTTGATGCCGGCATCCGCTAATTTCTTCCGTATTTCTTCATCGCTTAAAGGTTTTGTTTTGTCCTCTGCATCAATAATTGCCTGTAGTTTTGCCCTTATAGCTTCCCAGCTATGGGCCTGGCCGGCTTCGTCCTGCATACCGCCGCTGAAAAACTTTCGCAAGGGCAGCACTCCCCAGGGACATTGCATATATTTACCGGAAACCGCTCGTGAAACTGTGGCAATATGCACTCCAACATCATCGGCAATCTTTGACATCGGCAGAGGCCGAAGATACAGAGGCCCCTTGTCGAAAAAATCGCCCTGGCGTTTTACAATTGATTCCGTCACCTTCAACAGCGTATTCTTTCGCTGCTCTATTGCATCTATTATCCATTGAGCCGAGCGGATGCTGTTTTGTATAAACTTTCGCGCTTTTTCATTGACCTTCGCATCTTTAGCCATCTTCAAATAATAGTTATTCAGTCTCAAGCTCGGCAGACTGGAATCAGCTAATCGTACAGAATAATCATCTGAGTTATCCTGCGGCTCAACTATCACATCGGGGGTAATCGGAAGATTCCGGTCGCGTCCTATCTGCAAACCCGGCGAGGTATCTAACTTGCTTAACCTTTTCACAGCTTGATTAATTCTGTCGATACCACAATTCATCTTTTTGGCAATATCCGGCAGGCGATTCTCAAGCAGCTCATCCATATGATCAGTGACCAGCTTGGCCTCAAAACTCAAATCTTCACCGCTCTGTGCCATCTGGATAAGCAGACATTCTTTTAAATCCCTTGCTCCGACACCAGTCGGCTCCAGTCTCTGCACAAGCTCAAGAGCTTTTTTCAAATCATCGAGGGTGAAATCCTTTCTGTCCTTATTGTGCAACTGCTCAAGCCTTACGGTCAGATAGCCTTTATCGTCGATATAATCTATAATCATGCTGCCGGCTTTCTTCACAGGCTCATCAGCATCAATTAATCTCCACTGCTCCGATAAATGTTCGTTGAGCGACAGTGGAGGTGCGGCGGTATTCTTTATGGCCTCCAGCTTCCTGTCAGGCTCCTCTGCCTGCCTGCGGCTGTAGAAAGAGCCTGCCTCTGCCTGCTCGATGTAATCTTTGAACTCATCCTCCAAGTTCTCCAGCCTTTCGAAGTCCTCGGTCTTGTTGTTGTCCGTGTTGAGAATTAAGTCTTTTTGGCTGATATCCGCCTGCCCAGCACCTGGTTCGACCGGCTCGGCCTCCTCCGGACCTGAAAGCTCTGCTGTCTCCAGAACAGGATTATTATTTAACTCCTGCTCGATTCTTTCCTGAAGCGCGAGAATTGGAAGCTGAAGGATTTCCATTGACTGAATCATGTGCGGAGCGAGCTTCATTCGCTGCTCCATTCGCATTTGTCCCGTCATCTCCAGCTTCATATAAATGCCTGAAAAATCTCTCTGTTATGCCCACACTTTGCATCCTGCTACTATTATAAATGCGTCCGAAGCATTCGTCAACGACTGCAGTGCAGCCGAGACATTTTAGTCTAATTCCTGCCTGCCGTTTATCGCATCTGTAAGAATCTTGCCGCTCGCATATTCAATAGTGCTGCCGGCAGGAAGCCCGCGAGCCAGACGGGTGATTTTTACGCCGGTCGATTTTATCAAAGAGCTTATATATAGTGAGGTACCGTCGCCGGCCATATTAGGATTGGTTGCCATTATGACTTCTTTTACATCGCCGTTACGAACTCTTTCGACGAGCTTGTCGATAGTTAGATTCTCCGGCTCGATTCCTTCCAGCGGCGCGAGGTGGCCGCCGAGGACGTGATATACCCATTTGCAGGCGCCGGTTTTCTCAAGAGCGATCACATCCTTCGGCTGTTCGACAATACAGATTAAGCTCTTGTCTCGCCGGGGATCGGAGCATATAGAGCAGATCGGCTCTTCGGAAAAATTATAGCAGGTTCGGCAACGCTTGATTTTGATTTTAACGTCTTTTATTGCCTCAGCCAGAGCCATAGCTTCTGACTGCTCCGCTTTTAAGACATGAAAGGCCAGCCGCTCCGCCGTTTTAGGCCCGACACCCGGCAGCTTACCGAATTCTTCGATTAGCCGATTCAGACTTTCTGTATATGCGGAGCTCATATATGCAACCTCTGTACAGACAGTAAATAATTAAAAAACAACTATATACTATCTCCGCCAAAGATGTCAATGAACAGACTGATAGAGAAAATGGAAATGCTATAAGATGGATTAAAAAGCTGAGTATTTTCAAGGTTAGTGTGGCACTTACAGATATGATAAGGATATGCCCATTAGTCTAATAAGGTGTTTTTTGTGCGTGTTTTTAAATACCACGCAAGACTTCTAACCACCTGTACGAAAAATGAGCCAACATGGTAAAACAAATAGATCGCTCCAAAGAGACAAATCACTTGGAATACTATATTTTTAAGAATCTCATCCATTTTCCTGACCTTTCAACCACAGCCCCAAAGGGCAAATATGTCCTGCTGTAATGTGCACGTATGTGTGTTTCTTTCTATTAATATTTACGCAAAAATTGCTAAAAGCCGGTTAGGTTTATGTTAGAAATTTGTTAATTTCAGAAAAACTCTTTATCCGGCTTTTAATAGTTGATAAATTGGTGGTGGTTTCAGACAGCAGTGAAAAAATCTCAATCTAAGAATTAGGTAAATATCTTTATCGGGTATCTACATGGATAAGCCGACAATACTTGTAGTAGATGATGAAGAGGATATTGTTGAACTGGTAGAGCTTAACCTTACTCGCGAAGGTTATAAAGCCCTAACATGCGGCACGGGCGAGCAGGCGATTGCGGTAGCAAGCTCAAAACTGCCCGACCTGATTATTCTCGACCTGATGCTGCCAGGGATAGACGGACTTGAGGTTTGCAGACGGCTGAAGAGCCAACTAAAGACCGAGCAAATTCCCATAATAATTCTGAGCGCAAAAGGCGATGAGTCTGACATTGTGACAGGCCTTGAGCTTGGGGCCGACGATTATGTCACCAAGCCTTTCAGCGGAAAAGTTTTAGTTGCGCGGGTGCGCAGGATTCTTCGCAGAAAAGTCGAGCATTCTGAAGATACAACCCCAATAAAAATTCATGAGTTAACAATCGACCCGGCAAGACGTGAGGTGTTCGTTAAAAACAAGCCTGTCGAACTCACATTTACAGAGTTCAATATTCTAAAAATGCTGGCAAAACGCGCGGGCCTGGTTTTCACACGATATCAAATTGTGGATTCGCTGCACGGCAGTGACTATGTGGTTACCGACAGGACTGTCGATGTTCAGATAGTATCGCTGCGAAAAAAGCTGGGTCAATACGGCGAATATATAGAGACCGTTCGAGGCGTAGGATACCGGTTTAAGGATTAAGTAATGGCCCGCAAGAAATTAATCTGGCAGCTTTACCCAACATATCTGCTGGTTACACTGGCAGTATTAGTGGCAGTAACCTGGTATTGCTCAACCTTTTTTCGCCGTTTTGATATAGACC
>MHYD01000092.1:58107-66642 GCA_001824645.1 Planctomycetes bacterium RBG_13_46_10 | reverse complement strand
CACGACCCTTGCGTACGCTGTAGCTGAGCAGATGCCAAATTCCCTTCAAGAAAAAGATTTCAACGAGATTGACAGAATATGTAAGCAACTCGGCCTCGCCTGTAAAAATGAAACCCGGTTTACGGTAATTCTTCCATCAGGTAAAGTGGTTGGCGACTCAGATGAGGACCCGATGAAAATGGCCAACCATTCTGACCGGCCTGAAATCAAAAAGGCAATTAGCAACGGTTATGGATGGTCCATGCGACTAAGCCCCACGCTCGGCAAAAATATGATGTACGTTGCTGTTCCAACCAAGGAGAATGGTGAGGTCAAGGCAGTTGTGCGAACAGCTATACATACTACCGCCATCGACGATGCCCTTAAGAATATTTATATTAAAATCTTCTGGGGAGGTATTGCGACGGCATTCTGTGCGGCCGGACTGAGTCTATTAATAGCGCGGAGAATCAGCAGGCCGATTGCCGAAATGAAGAATATCGCTGAAATGTTCGCCTCCGGAGACCTCGACCATCGTCTCCTTGTCACCGGAACCGGGGAACTGGATGCGCTCGCCAACGCCCTTAACAGAATGGCCACTCAATTGCAGGAGAGATTCGCGATAATAACCGACCAGCGAAATGAAATGGAGGCGGTTCTTTCAAGCATGATTGAGGGCGTTTTGGCAGTAGATGGACAGGGTCGTATTGTGAGCATAAACAAGGCAGCCGCAACTTTATTGAACATCGATGCGCAGCATTCGCAAGACCGTATGATAGAAGAGGTCATTCGCAACGTAGAATTGCAGGACTTTATCAAGCGGACGCTGAACAGCAGGGTGCCTACTGAAGCGGACATTTCCCTGCCGGCAGAGAGCAACCGCTTTTTTCAATTGCACGGAGCGCCTCTGCCAACCAGTGCAGGCGGCAGAATCGGAGCGGTCATTGTCCTTAATGATATGACGCGAATGCATCGTCTGGAGAATGTCCGGCGTGAATTTGTAGCTAATGTGTCGCATGAGCTTAAAACGCCGGTTACTTCCATCAAAGGTTTCGTAGAGGCACTGCTTGAAGGAGACTTAAAAGACCCCGAACAAAACAAACGCTACCTAACGATAATTGCCAGGCACTCAGACCGTCTTAATGCCATTATAGAAGATTTGTTAAGTATTTCTCATCTGGAAGAGGACAAGGAAAAAAGAAAAATCTCCTTCGAAAAGGTTTTGTTAAAACCTGTGCTTCAGTCTGCTATAGAGATGTCAAGCACAAAAGCGGAGGAAAAAAATATGGTGGTTGAGCTACTGTGTGACGACCATATAGAAGTGCAAATAAATGCAGCCCTGGTGGAGCAAGCAATTGTTAATCTTGTTGACAACGCCGTCAAATACAGTTCACCGGGGAACACCGTCAGAATAACCGCAGAGCAAAAGGCCGGCAAGACAGCTATTTCAGTGCAGGATAACGGTTGCGGAATAGCCCGGGAACACCTTGACCGCATTTTCGAGCGTTTTTATGTTGTTGACAAGAGTCGAAGCCGAAAGCTCGGCGGCACCGGCCTGGGCCTTGCGATAGTCAAACATATCGCCCAGGTGCACGGTGGCTCCGTTACTGTTGAAAGCACACCCGGCCTCGGCAGCACATTCACTATCCATTTGCCTATGGACTAAAACTAAACTCAGAATAATAAATAAAGAACTTCAAATTTAGAAATTCTTTTTCAATATTTGATATTCTTTAACTCTGTAATACCGCTAAAAATTTAATCTATTTTTAATTTCCACCTAATAATCCACAAATAAAGCAATCCTACAATCCCGCTCAAAATGCATCGGGAAATAAGTTTTTAAGCCGATGTTTAGAATTAAATATTAACTCATATTAAAAAAGGAAAGAAAGGAGAATTTGTTATGGAGGCACAATCATTAGTAAAAAAGGCTATAATCAGGAAGGGATTTACGCTCATTGAGCTGCTCGTGGTCATTTCAATAATTTCTTTGCTTATGGCAATTCTGCTGCCAAGCCTTAACAGAGCAAAACAAAGCGCCTACGCGGTTAAATGTGCCGCAAATGGTAAAAATGTCGGTACGGCAATGGAAGTATTTGCCGCTGAAAATGAACAATTGTACCCAAACTCTTATCTTTATTGTGCAATAAGAGGAAATCCTTATTGGGAGAAATCAAAGCAGTTTGAGACCTTTCAGAGCAACGGTTATATCCACTGGTCATACTCTCTTTTTAACAGTGGAGGATGCAATGAAAGCGCTTTTGAATGTCCTGCTATTCCCCATAGAGGTATTCCAAGAACTAATCCAGGCGGCAATCCCGACGACTGGGAAAGAGGCCAAGTCGATATGGACGGCTGTAGCGGCCAAAACCCAGGCCTGAAAGATTTTCAGGCGAGTCGTATAGCTTACACCGGCAATGGCGCTATCATTACAAGGAACAAGTTCGAGGAAAGCTACCGCGGAAAATATATCAGGTTCAACCGGTCAGTTAGAGCCAGCCAAATAAGAGCACCAGGCAATGTTATCCTCGCAACGGAATTTAATAATGACTGGAAAGCAATAGCTGTTGGTGGAGGTACGTATGACAGCGCGCTTCTCGTTAAAAGTCACAGGCCTATTACTCCCTTTTTATCACTTGCCACTGGCTCCGATGTTTATAGTAGTGGCCCGTATCTTGGTTTCAGACTGGGAGACACAGGTCCTACGTTTGGCATTGTGCCGACAAACCAGGTCGGTGCCAACGCAATTAACAAAGTCCCTCTTAATGCCGTTGGAAGACACCACCCAGGCTCATATAGGGGCAATATCCCTGTCAAAGCCAGTGACATGGGTGGAACCGCCAATTTCATTTTCTGCGATGGGCATGTAGAAAGAAAGCACGTTCTTGAAACCTGTGAACAGTTCCAATGGGGCGATCGCTTTTATGGTATTACCGGCACAAATAATGTTATAAAAGCCAGATAGGAGCAGGACTAAATATACTGGATTAAGCGAGGACACTGATGCAAATGAGTTTGCACGGAAAGGAGGTAATTACAAATCGCCGAAAAATTATGAAAGGATTTAAGTAGTTGTAAAAAAAATATAAGTTCATATTAAACTTTACGGTAAAGGAGAAATGTGATGCGTACCAATAAATTCTTTATTTTGATTTTTGTTTTGGCCATATCATCTTTGGCCTCAGCCGATAATGGTGAAATTACCGTTGCAGGTGCTACACAGTTTGACTGGTTCTTCAGCTATAAAAGCACTTTTCCAGCAGCAACACATGATTACATAGATGTGGATGGAAACGGCAACAGCATTTTACTTAACAGCCAGTTACAGCAGTTAGCCGCAACATACACCGGCTCTGAATCAGAACAGCAGCTTCTGGCACAGGGCCCATGGATTTTGAATTACCGCGGTACCGGCTCGGGCAATGGTCTTGAGGAGCTAATTGCTTACTTCGATAGCTCACCTGACTGTAATGAGCTACCTGATGTTGATGGTACTGTTAACAGATTTGGGTATAAAGTTAGCTGTGATTATCCGTTCCTTCCGCTTGACAGAATCGATATCGCAACTATGGACGTTCCAACCTCCCAATTTGTCGGCATAGGTTTGCAGGAAAATGCCTTCCCATTCAGCAGACCCTTCGAGGATGGCTATGGTAAGAGCCCTATTACACCATGGAACGCAGACAGCACCAACCAGCTTGCAGACCTTGGGGAACTAAACATCGATACAGCCAATCCTGATGACAAAACCATCTTTGATTTCCCGGTTGGATGGTATCCGTTCTGTTTCCTTGCAAGCAGAGCAACCGGCCTTGAAAATGTAACCGTCGAGGAGCTGCAATGTCTTTACTTGACCGGTCGTAGCCCGTGCGGCATCAACTACAACGTAGCTACGCGTGACAGTGGTTCAGGGACACGCAACGCTTGTATGTCCTCGATAGGCGTCGATCCTTCCTGGGGCCGGGGTGACAATCTCGGTAGAAAGGGCAAAGACCCCAATATGGAAATACTTGGTCCTGCGTACCAGTATAACAATATAGATAGTTCAACCACATCAAGCCTTAATCATAGAAATAACCGCTTTATGATCTCTTATCAGACACTTTACACAAGCAAGGGCATTCTACTGATTAACACCGGCTGGTATGAATGTCTGAACATCAGTTTCGATGGCGGCAAAACGTTTGTTCGTCCCGAAGACCCGGTTGATCCCGCACAAATACCCGATGAAATTGAAAACCGGATTGACAAGTACGGCAGCCAGCCAAATTGGCAGTCAAACATTTTTTGGCCAAATGCTTCCAATGGCTGGAGAATAGGCGGCTCTGAAACCTTCGCCACAGTTGGCGACCCGTATGCAACAGACCTGCCTGCTCATCTCAATATGTATAAGACGGCAAACCATCCCTTTGGAATGAGAAATCCTGACGCAGCGGCATTTGTTATCAACACCATAGAGAGTATTAAAGCTGTCGAGGAGCTTGGTCCCAATCCTGCAACTGCCGGCTCACAGGGTCAAGCCCTTGCGTTTAAGTCAATTCTCGTAGCAGGTATTTACGGCCTGCCGAATCCTGCAAATCCCACTGAGTTCATAGTTAATCTTGACCTTTATAATCCCGCCCTGACTGGCCTTCCAATCAGCGGCGCCGGTCTTGATCCTTACGGCAGCCATGGTTATGGTCTGCTTCCCAACAGGGACACTAATGGCGACGGCATGGCCACCGGTGCCGATGATACTTATACCGATCTTAATGGTAAGGCAATAAGCTGGAATTCATTCGACACCAGGTATGCTCTTCAGGGCGACATCAACCAAAATGGTATCTGGGATGCAGATGACCTGCAATTAGCAGTGCTTATCCTTGAAAATGGTCCTGCGGCTACTGTTGATTCCTCCGTTAGTTACGACATTCTTTGTGATTTCGATGGTAACGGCTGGTTTGATGCAAACGATGTTCGTTTCATGGCGGATGGTGTCATTCTATCGCCGGTTACAGACACAAGTATAAGTGATTGTAACGAAGCTGTATGCCGTCAGAAAAACTTCGCTATCGTCGATGATTCTTCCGCCACCGGTAACTTCTTCAACACTGTGCTGGCCCACGGCATTTATAAATCCGGCGACAGCCGGGCAGATATTGCCCTGCTAAAAGAAGGTAAAATCTATGCACAGGCAGGTGCTGCTCCTTTTGGTGACGTCGTCATTGACCAGACAGATATTTCTTACATCCAGAAGGTCCTGGACGGCCGTCTGCTCTCCGACACAGACAAGTATCAGGTGCCGGAAACCGGTCTGTCATGGATGAATCCTATCGACAGAGTTTATGCCGACTTTAGTTGTGATATGAACAATGACCTGATTATTAACTACGAGGACCTGCGTGTCGTGGTCGATGACATCCTCGAAACAAAACTTGGCGACTTCGACCTTAATGGCGTTAAGGATGCCGCTGACCGTCAGGTCATCACCAATAGCTTAAATCAGGCAGGCACATACATTAATGGCGACCTCAATGGTGACGGTATTGTCGATAACACAGACCTAACGGGATTTGACGTCTTTTGATGTCACTCCTATATGCAGTCTTCGAGCGAGATGAGTTAATAACCGGAGAAAGTTGAGGGGATGTGATGGAATGTTATTAGCGCCTCCGTTGAAGTGGCCTTGAGAAGAACAGATAACTCTTCTCAAGGCCGCCTCCGGTTTAGCAACATCCAAAGCCAAGCCTCTGCGCACAGGATGATAACGAAAGGATTTTCGACCTTCTGGATTTTTGAGATTAATACAATTCTAACCTGTACCTCACATCTGCTTAACAATCCTTGATTAATTTTAACGCTGATAAAGTCGCTGCGAAGATACAGTCTGCCGCGGTGCTAAAAATTCATTCCCGCGGCTACGCTCGGGACAAGACTTTTTTGGAGGTACGCAAATGAGGAAAACAGGTTTTAGAAAAGGGATTTTATTATTGATGTTGGTATTGGCCCTGCTGCTGTGGCCCAGTGGAAAAGTAAAAGCTGATGAGCTTGGCGAGCTTAAACAGCAAATCACAGAACAAAACCAGATGTTGCAAAAACTTATGGAAAGACTTGAACAGCTTGAGGCAAGGCAAAAACAAAAGGAGGAAGTGCTGACCGAAAGAATAGAAGAAGTGGCGCAAAAAAAGGAATCCATTGCGCTGCCAGATTCGCTCAAGTGGGTTGAGAAGGTCAAAATTTCCGGTGATTTCAGGTATAGACACGAGCGCATAGACGAGGAAAAAACCGCAAGTGCAGTTAGGTGGAAGGATGGAATCGACCGTGACCGAATTCGCGCAAGACTGATGATAGAGGCAATGGTTAATGATGACTGGGGCTTGGGCTTTAGGCTCGCCAGCGGCTCGGCGGACCCAGTTTCAACTAATCAGTCTCTTGAGGACAGTTTTTCAAGCAAGACATTATGGCTCGACCTTGCCTATTTCCACTGGCATCCGCAGTCACTAAAAGGGACAAACGTCTTCGGCGGTAAGATGAAAAATCCGTTTTATAGAGTCGGTAGTAATCAGCTAATTTGGGACTCTGACCTTAATCCTGAGGGTATAGCTGCTCAGCTTACAATGCCTCTTGCCGATAAGACCGTGCTTTATATAAACGGCGGCGGTTTCTGGGTCGATGAAAGCTCCAGCGGCGTAGATACGTCCTTGTGGGGAGCACAGAGTTATGTTAAGCACACAATCGGTAATCCGGATTACATACTGGGCGGTGTGAGCTACTTTGATTACGGCAACATACAGGGACGCGGCGACCTTAAAAGCACATGGTCATCAACGAGCAATTTCTTCGGTAACACAACCTCTTCAGGTATGTTTGCAAGCGACTATGATATCCTCGAGGCCTTTGCCGAATACAGCACCCAGTTAATGGAAATGCCGTTTACAGTATACGGCGACTGGGCCAAAAACCTTGTTGCAAGCACCAACGAGGACACTGGCTGGCTTATCGGAAGTAGATTCAATAAAGCCAAAGAGCCCGGCACATGGGAAGCCGGTTATAGTTATCGCGAGATGGACGCGGATTCTATCCTCGGCGCTTTTACAGATTCAGACTTTATCGGCGGTGGAACCGATGGCAAAGGACATGAATTTGGATTTGCCTATCAGTTGGCCAAGAATCTGCAGGCATGTGTTACATACTTCCTCAGCGAAATCGATAGAACCAACGGACGCTCCCTTGACTACAGAAGACTGCAGTTGGACTTAAACTTGAAATTTTAATAACAGGTTAATGTCTCATTAATTAGATACTAACAAAATCTTAACACGAGATTAACAATTTCAGCGTATATTTTATAAGGAGATTTAGAAATGAAAAAAGTGCTAACATTAATTTTGTTATGTCTGGCTTTGCCCACGGCGGTATTTGCCCAGAACATAACAATAAACGGCGCAGGGGCCACATTTCCATATCCACTCTATGCCCAATGGGCATACCAGTATGAGAAATTGACGGGCGTAAAACTCAATTACCAATCTATCGGTTCTGGCGGAGGCATAGCTCAGATTAAAGCCAAGACGGTTGATTTCGGCGCTTCAGATGCCCCGATGGATGTCAATGAGCTGGATGAAATCGGTCTGATACAGTTTCCAATGGTAATCGGCGGTGTGGTGCCAGTGGTCAATATTAAGGGTATCAAGTCCGGCCAAATCCGCCTTACGCCTGATGTGCTGGCGGATTTATTCCTCGGAAAAATCACAAAGTGGAACGACCCACGGATAGTAAAACTGAATAGTGACGTAGCCTTACCGGATAAGGCGGTTACCGTAGTCCATAGAGCAGATGGCTCAGGAACTACATGGATATTCACCAATTACCTTGACAAGGTATCAAAACAATGGCACGAAACTGTCGGCACCGGCAAAGCAGTTGCCTGGCCGACCGGCGTAGGAGGCAAAGGCAATGAAGGAGTTGCAGGATACGTACAAAGGGTCGATGGCTCTATCGGATACGTGGAATATGCTTATGCGCTGCAAAATAATTTGACGTATGTTTTGCTTGGAAATCGTGCCGGCAAATTTGTTCCTCCCACCATCAAGACCTTTCAGGCTGCTGCGGCAAATGCCGACTGGAAAAATGCTCCAGGCTACTATATGGTGCTAACAGATCAGCCCGGTGATGATAGCTGGCCAATCACCGGCGCATCTTTCATCCTGATGTACAAGGTGCAATCAAATGCCCGGCAAGCCAAAGCAATGCTGAAATTCTTCGATTGGTGCTTTCGACACGGAGCTGACAAGGCTCAGGAGCTTCATTATGTGCCTATACCGCTAAACGTAGTTGAACTGGTTGAGAAGAGCTGGAGTGAGCAAATTAATGCCGGTCAACCTCTTTGGCCGTAAATTCCGGATATTTATGAACAAAAATGAAGACAACTTTAGTGAATAAATTCAGCCGATTAAATAAATTTAATAAAGCTGATATATTGTTTCGCGGTCTGACTGTGTTTTGCGCGGCTATTGTCGTGCTGGTTGTGGCTGGATTAGTATTAGAGCTGCTGCTGAACTCGCGGCTTTCTAT
>MHYD01000092.1:34231-58071 GCA_001824645.1 Planctomycetes bacterium RBG_13_46_10 | reverse complement strand
CTGGAATCCGGTCATCGGAGAATTCGGCGCTGCCAGCAGTATTTACGGCACAATTATAACAACATTGATTGCCATACTTTTAGCCGGGCCGGCGGCCTTGGTCATCGCTCTTTTTCTGGTCGAGCTGGCCCCGCCTAAGCTCAGCCATGCAGTAGGCATGGGCATCGAACTGCTGGCGGCTATACCCAGCATAATTTATGGCATGTGGGGTCTATTTGTTTTTGCACCGTTTATGGCCAGGTATGTTCAACCTTACATGGCTAAAGCGATGCCTAAACTTCCTTTGTTTCAGGGTCCTCCTATGGGTATCGGCATCCTCACAGCGGGAATCATCCTGGCCATTATGATTTTACCGTTTATCTGTGCCGTCTGTCGTGAGGTTTTTATGATGGTGCCCGAAGTGGTTAAAGAGGCTGCTTATGGAATGGGGGGCACCACCTGGGAAGTGACACGTAAAGTGACAATCCCCTACGGGCTGCATGGTATATTGGGAGCGATGTTCCTGGGGCTGGGCCGTGCCGTAGGAGAAACTATGGCCGTTACTTTCGTTATAGGTAACAATCACAATATATCCGCATCATTATTCGCAGCAGGCAACAGCATTGCTTCAACATTAGCCAATGAATTCACCGAAGCGTCGGAACCACTTTATTTAAGCGCTCTAATAGAGCTGGGTTTGGTGTTAATGCTGCTGACCTTTGGATTCCAGGTAATTGCCCATTTGTGGCTTAAGAGTATTCGTAAAAAAACGGGGGGCGGATTATGAAGCCGAGGTCAAACGCCAAACGTGTTTTTATTAATCGGCTGGTAATGGCAATCTCAGCCGCAGTATCCGGGTTATTTCTGTTTATTTTAGGATGGGTTTTATATGAAGTTGTTATGCGCGGCGGCGCAGCCTTAAACTTTTCGTTTTTTACAAAGCTGCCTACACCACCAGGTATTCCGGGAGGAGGTTTGGCAAATGCCATAATTGGTACATTGATGATGGCTGTTTTGGCTATAGCAATTGGAGTTCCAATCGGTTTATTGGCTGGAGTTTATTTGTCAGAGTTTGGCCAGGAAAGCCGCTTTGCAAATGCGGTAAGATTTGTGTGTAACGTGCTGATGGGTACTCCATCTATTATTATCGGCATGTTTGTTTATGCCCTGCTGGTCGTTCCAACCCATCGGTTCTCCGGCTACGCCGGTGCGGTGGCTTTGGCCATTCTTATGCTGCCAGTGGTTACAAAAACTACCGAGGATATTTTAAAACTCGTACCGAATACGCTGAGGGAATCCGCCTTGGCTTTAGCAGCGCCACGCTGGAAGGTTACTCTGGGAGTCGTTTTTCGCGCCGGTAAAAGCGGCTTGCTTACTGGAATCCTTCTGGCAATAGCCAGAATAAGTGGGGAGACCGCACCTTTATTATTTACAGCATTGAATAGCCCCTATTGGCCAAGAAAATTTCATGAGCCTGTAGCTAACCTGACCGTGACCATATTTAATTATGCAATGTCACCGTATACTGACTGGCAGCAGAAGGCATGGGGTGCATCACTGCTAATTACAACCAGCGTGTTGCTGCTTACTTTAATTGCCCGGTTTGCATTGGTAGAAAACAGAAAATGATTGTCTTAGATAAAAACAGGAAAAGAGTATTGGGAACTGAAAGATTAAATACGCGAGAACACAAAAGCCGGTCGGATAATTCAGAACTCAATGTTATGGTTTCTGTACGTGGGCTAAACTTTTATTACGGCCGTAACCAGGCACTGTTCGACAATAACATCGATATTTTCGAGCGACAGGTCACTGCAATTATAGGGCCGTCCGGCTGTGGAAAATCAACTCATATAAGAACATATAATCGCATCTATGAGTTATACCGCGACCAAAGAGTCGAAGGCCAAATTATTCTCGACGGACAAAACATACTGGAAAACAAGGTGGACTTAATCCATTTGCGTCAAAAAGTAGGGATGATATTTCAAAAGCCAAGTCCCTTTCCGATGTCCATCTTTGACAATGTCGCTTATGGGCTAAGGCAGCATAACAAAATTCCTCGCGGCGAGCTTGAGGGCCGGGTTGAAGATGCCCTGAAAAGAGCCGCCCTGTGGGACGAAGTGCAAAATCAGCTTTACCAGCCGGGAACGCAGCTTTCCGGCGGCCAGCAGCAACGGCTTTGCATCGCAAGGGCTATCGCCGTGGAACCTGTGATTCTGCTTATGGATGAGCCTTGCTCAGCTATAGACCCTATTGCTACAAGCAAAATCGAAGACTTAATCGAAATCCTCAAGAAAAAATATACCATCGTGCTGGTGACGCACAACATGCAGCAGGCGGCAAGAGTATCCGATTATACTGCCTTTTTTTATCAAGGACGTATAATCGAGTTCGGAAAAACCTCGCAAATATTCGAGAATCCGAGCAAAAAACAAACAGAAGATTATGTCACGGGAAGGTTTGGTTAAAATATGGTCGATGAAAATATAGGTAAAATCTGGAAAGTCCGAACGATTAAAAATTACCCTGAAGCACACAATCATATATTGGTCGGAAAAGTCCTTGAAATAACGGACTCTTTTATTCGGATGCACTGCAGGACATACCACTTTGGCAGAGCCATCAACGGACCTAAGGATATCCAAATTGGAAGTGTAATGGTGCGTGTCGTTCCGTGGGGCCGTATTGAGATAATCAACGAGCTCCCACAAAATTTTAATTATACCAGGGGAGACCTAATTGCCGATAAAGAGGGGCAGGTGCTATTTCAAAATGAACAGCTTGCTTGTCCTCTCGTAAGCTATTCTGAGCGACGATACTAATACCGATTGCTGCTTCAGTCTCTCCTAAAAAAGGTCCGGCCCAATAAAAGGAATCAAGTTATGCCAATACATCTTCAAAGAGAAATTGAAAATCTTAAAAAGAAAATATTACGCTTGGGAGCTATGGTAGAAAACTGCGTACGAGAAGCAGCTTTATCTATTGAACAAGCAGATACACATTTAGCACAAAAAATAATTGATAATGACTATATAATAGACCAGGCGGAGGTCGAGGTGGAAGAAGAATGCCTGAAGACACTGGCCCTGCACCAGCCGGTAGCAATCGATTTAAGATTTATAGTGGCCGTATTAAAAATCAATAATGACCTTGAACGAATAGGTGATTTGGCAGTCAATATTGCCGAACGTGCGGTTTTTCTTGCAACACAGCCGAAAGTGAGCGTAACACTGGACTTTTCCCGTATGGCCCATAAAGCCCAGTTGATGCTCAAAAAAAGTCTGGATGCTTTAGTTAATCTCAGCGTCTCTCTGGCCACCGAGGTCTGCAATTGCGACGATGAAATCGATGCTATGAATCGCAAGATGTATATTGACGTCCAGGAGGCGATTTGTTCATATCCGCAGCAGTTGGGTTCGCTTATCCATCTCCTATCGGTTTCACGTCATCTGGAACGAATAGCTGACCATGCTACAAACATAGCTGAAGACGTGATTTATATGATCGAAGGTAAAATCGTGCGGCATAAGACCGAAGATTACAGATAACACTCCCCCCCATTAATTGGCTTTCCACACATCTCCCTTCAAATTCTCGATTTTCGATTGCCAATTGTCGATTTTGGTCCCATCAAAACTAACAAGAATTTGACAAAACGATTTACAAAGGAAGTAGGTGGCGGTTAAAATCCCCCATAACATGAGTACGGGGCTGAAAATAGTATTGACGCTTCTGGTTATGTTCCTCGTTGTTGGTTGTGCCGAGCAGGTCGATCCAAACGAGCCAGTCGGCTTTATTCAGATTAAAGGCTCGGATACAATCGTCAATGCCGCGCAGAAAGTAGCCGAAGAGTTTATGAAGGAGTACCCACATATCTTCGTCGCAATAACCGGTGGCGGCAGCGGCGTAGGTACTGCCTCGCTGATAAATAAAACATGTGATGTCGCCACAGCTTCACGCGAAATGAAAGCTAAAGAAATAGAGATGGCCAACAAACGTGGTGTTTATCCCAAAGAGTTTATCGTTGCTCACGACGGCGTTGCAGTAATAGTGAACAACAATAATCCTATTAGCAAGCTTACCATCGAGGATCTGCATAATATATACACCGGCAAGGTAACCAATTGGAAGGCCCTTGGCGGCAAAGACCTTCATATAGTAACTCTATCACGCGAAGTCAGCTCCGGAACCCATATATATTTTAAAGAAGAAGTGGTCCAGCTCGGCCCAAAAGACAACAGCGAAGAATTTTCCACGGGGACGTTGCTATTAACTTCCTCGCAGGCAATCGTTGAAGAGGTTGTAGCCAATGAAGCTGCGATTGGTTATTTAGGCATGGGTTATCTCTGTGACCGCTGCAAGCCGGTGTTAGTGGCTAAAGGCGGTGAATTTTACCCCCCTGATGTTGAAAATGTGCTTAAAAAGACATATCCCCTTTCCAGGCCTTTGTACTTTTATACAAATGGCGAGCCACAAGGGATTAACAGGTTATTCATGGACTTTACTTTAAGTCCCAAGGGCCAAATGCAATTTAGAGAGACCGGCTTTGTACCGACTCGCCTCGGCGAAAGCTTATCCAAAAGCGGGCTGCCCAGACGAGAAGTGCCGAGCCGTAGCCGGATAGGAACCGTAATTGTTCAGAAGAATTAATGAAAAAATCATAGAATCCTGTATCAAGCTCAGCGGGCTTTTGGTTATTATTTTTGTCTTTCTTATATTCCTCTTTTTGTTGAAGGATTCAATTTCTCTATTCGGCCAATACCCGATTGGCCAATTCCTGTTCGGCAGAAACTGGCTGCCCATTTCTGAGCCGCCCAAGTTCGGCATAGTCCCATTACTGCTTGGCTCGATATATGTAACTATAGGAGCAATTGTTATCTGTGTCCCGTTCGGCGTTGCAGCAGCGATGTTTATTGCAGAAGTTGCTCCAGGTTATTTAAAACATGTCCTTAAATCGCTGATAGAGATACTTGCTTCGATTCCGAGCGTTGTTTTAGGATTCATCGGCATCGTCTGGCTTGGGCCGTTTCTTCGAAATACCTTTGGCTTAAAAACCGGTATGTGCGGCCTGACGGGTAGCCTGCTGTTGGCATTTATGGCACTACCTACTATTATCAGCATTTGCGAAGATGCGCTTGTCGGTGTTCCGAGAACCTACAAGGAAGCGGCCTTCGGCCTGGGGGCAACTCATTGGCAAACATTGTGGCGAATTATTCTTCCCGCAGCCTCATCCGGTATTATTGCCGCTGTAATGCTCGGAATCGGCAGGGTAATCGGCGAGACGATGGTCGTGATGATGGTGACAGGCAATGCACCTGTTATACCAAAATCTATTCTTGAGCCCTTAAGAACGCTTACCGCAACGATTGCAGGCGAAATGGGCGAAACAGTGGGAGGCTCTGAGCATTACTTCGCTCTTTTTGCAGTCGGCGTGGTTCTGTTCATCATAACTTTTATGATAAATTTGGTTGCGGATGTTTGTATGCGAAGGGCAAAAAAATGAACGCTGCGAGAATCCGTCAAAAAATTGCGTTCCTTGTACTGGCAATTGCAACACTGCTGATTGTCATACCAATTCTGCTGACAATTTTTTACATAGTAAAAAACGGCATCAGCGCTGTTACCTGGACATTCATTACGCAGTCACCACGTAATGGCATGAAAGAAGGCGGTATATTCCCGGCAATTGTGGGCACAATTGTGCTGGTAATCGGCACAATGCTATTTTCTCTGCCGGTGGGGGTACTGTCGGCGATTTACCTTGTCGAATATGCCAAGGACAACTTTTTTACGCGCTTAGTCAAGCTGTCGGTTGTAAACCTTTCCGGCATCCCGTCAATCATATATGGTCTATTCGGATTCACGCTGTTTGTTTTGCTTATGAAATTAGGGACATCTATCCTTGCAGGCTCGCTGACACTGGCCATAATGAGTCTGCCTGTAATTATAACCGCTACAAAAGAGGCCCTTGAGTCTGTCCCTTTTAGTTTCAGAGAGATAAGTTTTTCTTTGGGTGCGACGAAATGGCAGACAATACGATATTGCGTTTTACCTTATGCTATACCCGGCATTCTCACCGGCACGGTCCTGAGCCTGAGCAGGGCCGCCGGCGAGACGGCGCCAATCCTTTTCACGGTCGCGGCATTTTACCTGCCCCGGCTTCCACGGTCTGTCTTCGACCAGGTTATGGCTCTGCCGTATCACCTATATACTATTTCCACGCAGGTACCTAATATGCCGATGGAGCTGAGCTTCGCCACCGGCTTTGTGCTTATAGCGTTGGTGTTTATAATGAATTTAGTGAGCATAATACTGCGTGCCCACTATAGAAAAAAGAAACTATGGTGAAACAGGAAACAATAATAAAGACCGTCGGGCTTAATTGCTGCTATGGCTCACTTTGTGTTCTGAAAGATGTGAACCTTGAGATATACAAGAACGAAATTCTTGGCATCATCGGGCCTGCCAACAGCGGCAAAACAACTTTTTTGCGAGCGCTAAACAAGCTCAATTATCTTAATTCTTCTTACTCACAAAAGGGCGATATTTATTTCTCGAACGAGAGTATCAAAAATATCGGCGAAAATATACTTCGCAGAAAAATCGGCATAATCTTTGCCTTGCCTCAGGTACTGCCTGTGAGCATCTTCGATAATGTCGCCTATGGCCCGAAAGTTCACGGTGTCACCGGCAAGAATACTATCAGTCAAGTTGTCGAAAACGCGTTGAAGAAGGCATATCTTTGGGACGAGGTCAAGGACCGTCTTAATGAGCCTGCGGTGCGCCTTTCGGGCGGCCAGCAGCAGCGGCTGTGCATCGCAAGAACACTGGCGGTAGAGCCGGATGTAATCCTCTATGATGAGCCTTGCTCGGGCCTTGACCCTATTTCGACTGCAAAAGTTGAGGATGCCATGCAGCAGTTGAAGGAAAGCTATACACAAATACTCGTAACAAATAATACAAAACAAGCGGCCAGAGTAACCGAGCGGTGTGTTTTCCTGCTGATGGGCGAAGTAATTGAAGTCGGCGAAACTGATGCGTTATTTACCGAGCCGCAGGACAAACGCACAGATGATTATATAACAGGCAGATTTGGTTAATTTTATGGTGAGCTTGTCGAATCCAATGGAAATCGAAACAACAATTGAAACAAAAAACCTGAATTTATACTACGGTGATTTCCGGGCCTTGAACGATGTAAACATTAAAATACCGGGTCGGAATGTTACTGCAATCATCGGTCCTTCAGGGTGCGGAAAATCCACGCTGCTTCGATGCTTCAACAGGATGAATGACCTCACTGAAAATGCTAAAGTTCAGGGCAAAATCATTATAGAAGGCAACAACATCCTCGAACTGGAAACCGACCTGATTTTTTTACGTAAAAAAGTCGGGATGGTTTTTCAAAGACCTAACGTCTTCGACTTGTCCATCTATAATAACCTTAAATTCGGCCTGCGCATACATCGCATGCTAAGTGATAAAGACCATATTATGCAGGCTATTCAGAGCGGCCTTGAGCAGGTTAACCTCTGGCAGGAGCTAAAAGATAAGCTGAGGAAAAACGCCCGCTCTCTCACACTCGAGCAGCAGCAGCGGCTCTGTATTGCCAGGGTGATTATCTTAAAACCTGATATAATCCTTCTCGATGAGCCGTGCTCGGCGCTTGACCCGATTGCTACGCTCAGAATCGAGGAACTGCTAAGGATATTGAGGCAGCAATATACACTGGTAATTGTGACACATAATATGCAGCAGGCTGCAAGAGTTTCTGATTACACTGGATTTATGTATTTGGGACAGCTCATAGAATTCGGAGAAACGAATCAAATTTTCACTAATCCGGGAGAAAAACTTACCGAAAACTATATAAGCGGTTATTTCGGTTAATTTGTTAAGGAAATAGTTATGACCAGAGAAATTTTTAAGAAACATATTCAAACGCTTGAGAAAGAAGTCACAGAGATGGGTGAAATGGTCGTCACTGCTATCAACCGCTCGATTGAGGCTCTTAAAGTTCTCGATTCAGAGGCAGCAGAGAAAATCATTGCTGACGATGTAAAGATAAACAAAAAACGATGGGACATCGAGGAAAAATGTATCAATCTCATTGCGACACAACAGCCGGTAGCATCGGATTTACGGGAGATTATCGCGGTTTTAAGCATTGCTACTGACCTTGAACGTATGGGTGATCATGCCGAAGGCATTGGTAAAATCGTCATTTTGCACGGTAAAGAACCTCTAATTAAACCTCTTGTCGATATTCCTCAAATGGCCGATATTTGCGTCGATATGCTTAAAAGAAGCATCGATGCTTTCCTGAAACGAGATGCAGCAGCCGCCACGGCTATCTGCGCCGAGGATGATAAAGTCGATTTACTCCATGAGCAGGTCTATCGTGTGTTACTGTCGTATATGATAGAAAATCCGCGAGTTATCACCTACGCGACATATCTTATCTGGGCTGCCCATAATCTCGAACGAATAGCCGACCGCGTGACCAATATTTGTGAACGAATAGTTTTCCTTACAACTGGGTCTATGCACGAAATAAACGTCTCGCGATATTAGTGTACGTGGTGCAGGCACATTACTGCTATGGGTGCTTTACATCTCCCAGACCAGTTATCATTTTTACCTTCGCAGGAACATATTGCCGGGAAGCTGCTTTATTAGACCTTTAAGCCTCAATGAGATTAAACCGGCATTTATACTGCCCGGCGGCAAAGATGCATCTGCTATTATCTGGTCAATCTGCTGCGGCTCCTTACCAAGGCAGTTAAAAATCGCTCTCTCATCGTCACTGAGGTTGAGCTGACTCGCATCAAATAAAGGCATTTCAATCCTCTGCGATGCCTTTTCCGCAGCTTCACTAACATGGCTTTGCAATTGCTCGCCGATATATCCTAAAGCCTCCATCACATCCTCTACGGATTCTATCAGCTTCGCTCCCTGCTTTATCAACTGGTGAACACCTTTATTTAACGGGGAATCAATTTTGCCCGGCACCGCCATTACCTCACGGTTATTCTCCAGTGCCGCTCTTGCGGTTATCATGCCTCCGGAGTTAAGTCCCGCCTCAATAATTATAGTTCCAAGTGACAGTCCTGCTATTATCCGGTTGCGAGTCGGAAAATTCTCCGCCAACGGCTCATAACGCAGCGGCAGCTCACTTATACATGCGCCGGATTCGGCTATAAGCTCAAAGAGATTTTTATTCTCCGGCGGAAAAATATTCGCCAGCCCGCAGCCCTGCACCGCGATAGTCCGTCCGCTCGCAGCCAGCGCACCATGATGAGCAGCAGTGTCTATGCCGCGGGCCATACCGGAGACAATGGTAAAACCGGCAGAGGCTAAAAGATGAGCAAAACGCGATGCCTGCTCCTGGCCGTATAAGCTGCACCGTCGAGTGCCGACTATGGCAATCGCAAGATTATCCTGCCGGCTCAATGTCCCCCTGACATAAAGAACCGGCGGCGGGTCATATATCTGCTTTAGCACCGGCGGGTATCGCTTGTCCTGTATGCTGATTATCCAGACGCCGAGCTTCTCTGCAAACTCCAGTTCGGCTGAAGTATCGAATTTGTTACGCGTCTTGGCAATCTGCTCTGCGGTTTTAAAGCCTATGCCCTCTACTTTTGTAAGCTCGCTTACAGAAGCCCCAAGAATCCGCTCTGCCGAGCCGAAATGCTTCATCAGCCGGGCAAAGGTAACAGGCCCAACTCCATCAGCCCTGATAATCGCGAGCCATTTTTCTATACCCGGTGAATTAATCTGTTTTTCTGACAATTTATTATGGTTGCTTGTCATAATTGCATTTGTAAAAACCTTCCTTATTTTCCAAAACCTGTCCTGATCCTGTCGAAAAATTGGCTTTGATTGGCTTTGTTTTTGCCAATCTACAAAATTGTAGTTTTTCTCTATTCATCTGTCAGATAAGAGCTTAAGTTAATTTTAGCCTTAATCAAATTGGCTTTGTCCCGTCTTGAGCCGGGTCGAAAGATTTGCAAAAAGCTTGTCCCGAGCGAAGTCGAGGGAACATCAATTTGTCGAACATTCTCTACAATTGTCGAACAATGTGGATTTACATAATTTAGGCATCTTTGGCAAACAAAGGAAAGTAGGGTCCGAAATCTTGCACCATTTTCGGATTTCAATATAAATTCAGGATATGCCAAATTCTGTCCTCCGCTTTCTGTCTTCTTTTTTTAGCAGGTATTATACCCAAAATCGGCAAAAAAACAAGCAAAATCTTTGCTCGCTTTTTATCTGTTCAGAGCATAACCAAAGAAAAGGATTAAATTTAAAAATACACAAATATTTTTATCGCTCCTATATTTCATTACATTTTTTATAATGACATATAATTGACAACAACCGTCAAATAGCGGATAATTCTTGGCAAAACCACCGATAAAATTTACAAGGTTGTCAAAAAGCAGCGGCAAAATGGCAAGATTAGAGTTTATAGGAAAGGCTTTTGTTCAGAACTACCACCTGCAGGTCAAATACCACCAGCTTATTCCACGCAAGGAAAAAAGCCTCCCCGATAAGGTTAGCCTGCACGATAACCTAATTATCCATGGCGATAACTTAAAGGTTTTAAAGGCATTATTGCCTACTTATGCTGGCAAAATTAAATGTATTTACATCGACCCGCCTTACAATACCGGAAACGAAAATTGGGTCTATAACGATAACGTCAATTCCCCTAGGATGCAGGACTGGCTCGGCAAAATCGTCGATAAAGAAGACCTCACCCGCCACGATAAGTGGCTCTGTATGATGACCCCGAGATTGAAACTGCTGAGAGAATTGCTCACAGATGATGGCCTCATTTTCATTTCGATCGATGACAATGAAAATCATCGATTAAGAATGTTATTAGATGATGTTTTTGGCGAAGATAATTTCGTTTCACATATTGCACGGCAAACCATAAGAGGAGGTACTGGGCCTTCTGATGCGATACGAAAAACTCATGATTACGTGCTGGTCTATGCAAAATATAAGGAAGAGGCCGATGTTGGGGGCCAAGAGATTGAAAGCATACCATTGGATATGGAGGATGAGAAAGGTAAGTATCGGAAAGGGCGAGAATTAAATAAATGGGGAGCAGGTTCAAGACGAGAGGACTCGCCTACTATGTGGTTTCCAATTCCCGGACCAAAGGGAAAGGAAGTATATCCAATAAGAAATGATGGCACAGAAGGGCGATGGCGATGGGGCAAAAAAAAGATGCTAAAAGCTGTTGCTGACAATGAAGTGATTTTTGAAAAGAGAGACAACGGTACATATATAGTATACGAAAAAGTTCGTTCAGAAAATCCAAGAGGGAAATCTTTTGAAAGTTTATTTTTACAAGATTTTACAAATGCAGCAGGAACAGAAAGGCTAAAGGAACTATTTGAAGGTAAATCTCCATTGGACTACCCCAAGCCCATTTCATTAATTGAACGAATTTGTGAAATTGCTCGTGTTGAAGATGGTGACATTGTCTTAGATTCGTTTGCTGGTTCGGGAACAACAGCAGATGCTGTCATGTGTATGAATGCAGAAAGTGAGGTTGCTTGCCGTTTCATCCTAATTCAATTGCCGGAAACAATTGATAAAAAACAACCTGCATATAAAATGGGTTTTCGAGAAGTGGTTGAAATTACCGCCGAGCGAGTTCGGCGGGTGATAAAGGGCGTCAAAAGCGCGAAAGACGAAAATCTGAAAAAGGGATTAGGCGGGACGTTCAGTTATTTCGAATTGGGTGAGCCGATTGAAATGGAAAGCATTTTGAGTGGCGATAATCTGCCTAATTATAAAGAGCTTGCACGGTATGTCTTCTACACAGCAACAGGCGAGGAATTTGACGAAAAGGCCATCGACGAAAAACGTAACTTTATCGGCGAAAGCAGGGAATATCTCGTTTATCTTTTCTATAAACCAGATATTGACTATTTGAAGGCAATTGCCTTGACGCTCGATAAGGCGCAGGCGTTAGGCTCTTATAAAAATAAAAAACGCCTTGTATTTGCACCGACAAAATATTTAGACCAGGACCACCTTGACTCGTTGCGAATTGACTTTGCACAACTACCGTTTGAAATTTACAAATTAGTTAAATAATGACAACCCGCCGTAATCCGCCTTCGTTAAAACTACGGCGGACAAGAACGGCGGGCTAAATATGAGATTGCTTCGCTGCGCTCGCAATGACGTGCGCAGGAATAACAGAACCGTAGGGTGTGCACCGCACACCATTGTAGGGCGGGGCTTGCCCCGCCGATTACCAAATGGAACCGAAAGAATATCAAATAAAAGCACTTAATCGCGTCAAGCAATACCTTGACCTGCTTTACCAATGGAGGGAAAAGGCCATTTCTAATCCCGGCCTTAAAATAAATTTTCCCTTAAATGCCTGGGACGAGATTGACTCTCGCTATCGACCCTATTCTTCCCGCAAAGACGGCCTGGGCAGACCGTTGCCCTGTTTTTGCCTAAAAATCCCCACCGGCGGCGGAAAAACCTTTCTCGCGGTTAAATCCATCGACCTTATAAACACCGTTTACCGTAAAAAACAGACCGGACTTGTCCTCTGGATTGTCCCTTCCACGCAAATCTACAATCAAACAATCAGAGGCTTGCGAAATCGTGACCACCCGTATAGACAGCACTTGGATATCGCGAGCGGCGGAAGAACCCTTATCCGCGAAAAGACCGATTTGTTTTCACCTTTAGACGTCAGCGAAAATCTTGTTGTCCTTATGCTTATGCTGCCCTCAGCTAATCGAAAGACAAAAGAGGTCCTGCGTATGTTTAAAGACAGCGGCAGTTTCGCAGAGTTCTTCCCTGCCGAAGATGACCTCGAAGCAAACACAAAACTGCTCGAAAAAATCCCAAACCTCGATACTTTTGAAAAAGAGTCCCGCTTCTGGGGAAAGCAGGTCAAGACCTCTCTCGGCAATACACTGCGAATGTTAAACCCTGTAATCATCTTAGACGAAGGCCACAAGGCATACAGCGAAACGGCTCAGGAGACTTTACAGGGTTTTAATCCCTCCATCATCGTTGAACTTTCCGCAACCCCGCCCGATAAAAGCAATAAACTTGTCGATGTTACCGGCATAGAACTAAACCGCGAAGAAATGATAAAATTCGACCTGCACATCTTCAACAAGGCAAACCCCGACTGGAAAGAAACCATCCTCGAAGCACATAACCATCTTGAAATGTTGAAGGGCAAAGCCAGAGAACATCACGCCAACACCGGAAAATACATTCGGCCTATTTGTCTTATTCAGGTCGAACGCACAGGCAAAGAACAACGCGGCAAAAAATTCATCCACGCCGAAGACGTCCGTGAGCACCTCATAAATATTGTTGGCTTGCAGCCCGAAGAAGTCGCCGTCAAAACAAGCGAAAAAGACGAACTAAAAGAGGTGGACGACATTGGCGGATTGATGTCCGAAAATTGCCGTATCCGCTACATCATCACCAAGCAGGCCCTTCAGGAGGGCTGGGACTGTGCCTTTGCTTATGTCCTTGCAATCCTTACCCGCCCCGGCTCAAAAACCGCCCTTACTCAACTGGTCGGCCGTATCCTCCGCCAGCCGTTCGCAAAAAAGACTGGTCTAAAAGAACTTGATGAAAGTTATGTCTTCTGCTATCAGCAAGAAGGAGCAGAGCTTCTCGAAGAAATCCGTAAAGGTTTTCGCGGCGAAGGTCTCGGCGATCTTCAGGGCCGTATTCTTATGGATGACGAATCCACCGGTCAAGAACACGAGGAGGTTTCTGCACAGGTCAGAGAGAAATTTACAAAAGCTTCCGACCAAATTATTCTTCCCGTCTTTGCAATCCGCGACGGCTCCGATTGGCGAAAAGTCAATTACGATATGGATATTGCAAGTCAAATTCCCTGGGACCGAGCTGATTTATCCAAACTTGACGCTCTTAATTTGTCGATGCTCGAAGAAAAAGATGTAGAACAAGTCGCAACTCTCTCCGAAGACCAGCGAGAAGTCATTAAACTCAGGCAATCCGAATTGCTTAAGGCAGGAGCACTTCACCTTGACTCTGTTTTTCTCGCCCGCCACTTGCTTGATATTGTCCCTAATCCCTGGATTGCTTATGAATTCGGCAAAACCATTCTCAATAAGCTCCTCACCCATTTCGACCAGAAGATTGTTATCAATAACTTTGTTTTCATTATTGAAGAGATGCGCAAACATCTGGCTGTCCAAAAGGATATTCTCGCCGAAAAGGTCTTCCGGGATATGATTTCTCGGGATAAAATGCACTTTCTTGTCATCGCCAACAAACTCGGCTATAAATTTCCAAGACGCAAAAAGACTGCTGCGCCATATCTTACAAAGAAAACCGCCGCCTCATTAGAAAGAACTCTTTTCGATCCTGTATCTGCGGACGACTTTAATGAGACCGAAAAGCAGGTCGCTTGGTATCTTGATGACCAGAACAAGCTTCTCTTCTGGTATCGGAACATCCCTAAACAAGATTATGGCGTTCAGGGCTGGCGCAGCCACCGCGTCTATGCCGACTTTATATTTACCGATACTGCTAACGGCAATGGCTTTAACCGCGTCTTTGTTGTCGAAACAAAGGGACTACACTTAAAAGATTCCGAAAGAACAGAATACACCAGAAAGCTCTTTAACCTCTGCAATGAACAAGCCCAAGAGACGACGCTCACCGAACTCGGCCTAAAACTATCAGCCAAACAAATATCTTTTCTTGTTATAGCTGAAGACGAATGGCAGAATCGCTTTAATGCTTTATTCTCTTAATAATAGTATCTTGCAATATTAATCCTGCCCGCCATACAATCTCTTCTTAGCTAAAGCTACGAAGGGCAAGCCTTCGCAGAACTACAGGGAACGGGCTGCGCAGACAGGCTTGGCTTTTTTATTCTTGACGGTTTAACGGTTCTACGCTAAAAATTAACGTGTAAGTAATTGAATAACTAATCCATCGAATACACCTCAATACAAGGAAGTTAAATATGACTGAAATAAATGAAACACCACAAGAGCAGGAAAAATCTGACAGCCAAACCGAAACCGAGCGGCCCATTAATGCTCAGTTCATTAGTTACGGGCAAAGTAAAGAAACAAATAGAGATGCCCGTATGTGGGCGATGTTCTGCCACTTAGCTGGACTGGCGTTTTTTTTGCCTATATTGCCGATAATCGGTAATATCATCGCACCTCTGATAATCTGGCAGATTAAAAAGGATGATTATCCGTTTGTGGATGAGCAGGGCAAAGAAGCATTCAACTTTCAACTCTCAATACTTATATATTTAATTGTTTCCGGCCTTCTATGCTTTGCGTGTGTCGGCTTTGTCCTTGTGCCGGCAATTATTATCGGGGATATAGTTTTTCTGCTGATTGCAGCAATCAATGCCAATGAGGGCAATCACTACCGCTATCCGCTGACCATCCGATTCATCAAGTAAATTGAAAAAGCGGGGCTTAAGTTTTAGGGAAAACTAATTATGGATATATTCCGCATTGAAGGACCGGTGCGGCTGCAGGGTACCGTCAGGATAAACGGCTCAAAAAATGCCTCTTTGCCGATTATGGCCGCTGCAATTTTGGCCGCAGGCGAATCGACTCTCTCCGCGGTGCCGGACCTTTCCGATATCTCAATATTCATCCAGTTGCTCGAGCAATTAGGATGCCGCGTGACAAGACACAACGACGGCAGGATTTGCATAGACTCCACGACAGTCAACAATCCGGTCGGCGATTACGAAATCGTCCGCAAGATGCGGGCCAGTATCTGCATACTCGGCCCATTGCTTGCCCGCTGCGGCAGGGCAGAGGTCTCAATGCCCGGCGGCTGCGCAATCGGTGACAGGCCGGTGAACATCCACATAAGAGGCCTGCGGGAGCTTGGGGCACAGATTAATCTTAAGAATGGTTATATTGTCGCAGAAGCACCGAATGGCTTAAAAGGTAAAGACATATTCCTCGGCGGGCCTTTCGGCTCAACCGTTCTCGGTACCGCAAATGTTCTCATGGCGGCAACGCTGGCCAAGGGACACACCGTTATCGAATCTGCCGCCTGTGAGCCGGAAATAGCAGACCTGGCAAACTGCCTTAACAAAATGGGGGCTAAGATAAGCGGCATCGGTTCACCCCGGCTGGTTATCGAGGGCGTCAATCAATTAAATCCGTTTCATCATGAAGTAATTCCTGACCGAATCGAGGCGGGGACATTCATGGTCGCCGCTGCTATTACAAAAGGGGAGCTTAGACTAACGAACTGTCGGTTCGATGATATGATGGCGGTAGTTGACAGGTTCAGGCATATCGGCGTGACGGTCGAGCCGGCAGAAAACGGCTGCATTGCTGCCTGCAGCAATAGCATTAAACCCACCGATATCACCACACAGCCGTATCCGGGCTTCCCGACCGACCTGCAGGCCCAGTTTATGGCCCTGTTGTCACTGGCCGAGGGCAACAGCATAATAATTGAAAAAATATTTCCCGACAGATTTATGCACGTAGCAGAACTGAATCGCATGGCAGCCGATCTGCGAAAAGAAGGCTCGGCTGTTATCGTAGCAGGGGTTAAAAAGTTGATAGCCGCTCCCGTGATGGCTTCGGACCTGCGAGCATCGGCAGCATTGGTGCTGGCCGGCCTGGCCGCCGAAGGGACAACAATCATCAACAGGGTTTATCACATCGACCGCGGCTACGAAAAAATCGAAGAAAGATTAAATCCTGTCGGCGCGAAGATAGTCCGTGAAAGTGATTAGCTAATAGGAACGCAGGGTTGGATTGTAACGCCGGATTGCCGGAAAAAACTTAAGAAATACTTTTTCTTATCAATATATTTGAAAGGTCTGAAAAATGAGAACTGTACAAGGTATTACAATTTGTGCTCTGCTTGTAATGTGCCAGCTGCTGCTTTTTGGATGTGGCTCGAAGGCAGACGAGAATAAACCCATCGCCGATGCAAAAGCAGAAGCAGAGAAGATGGACACCAGCCAATTACGGGCAAAGGCGGAGGCATACAAGAACGCCATTGTGGCCAAAAAAGGTGACATGGAAAAGGTCGCAGCAAAGCTACAGGATATCCCCGCAACTGAATTGTTAGGTAAGGAAGCAATGAATCTCAAGGCAGACATTGAAAACCTTAAAAAATCAGTAACGGCCCTAAAAGAGCGATTCGAGGTCTATTTCCAAAAACTAAAAGAAAAAGGCGGCGATATATCAGGGCTTGAACCGTAGAGGACCGGCATTATTTTGCTTGTACACATGATGCCGACAAAACAGTCGTGAATTATAGTATTTTCTCATTGATGTAATAATCAATGTAAGTTTATATCGATATGCTGCCGGTGGTGTTTGCGTATGCTTAAGCACCATAAAAAATACTTTAAAAGTTAAAAAAATGAAGAATTTAGAAAAAGTGCTGTTCTGTGTTATTGTTGGAATGCTGGTTCAGACTGCAATTGTTCGGCCGGCTTGTGCTGATGAAGTTGTTTTTAACAACGGTGACCGGCTCACCGGGAAAATAATCAGGCTTGTCGATAACAAATTGGTGTTTCTGTCCGATATGGCGGGCGAAGTGACTTTGGATGTGTCAAAAGTTAAGACTTTCAGCAGCAATGAGCCTGTTGAAATCCACCTGAATGATGGAACTGTTTTGAAACAAAAAGTCAGTCAGGCCGGGCCGGACAGGTTCTCCGTAGAAGGAAATGAAACGATAAAGGCTCAGGAGCTTGCCATATCGGCTGTTTCCTCCATCAACCCGCCGCCAAAGCCTGAGCCGAAATGGATCGGCAATATCCCTGCAGGTTATACCTCGACCCACGGGAACACAAAAACCGAACAGCTAAATGGGAGTATGAATCTCAGCAGACGCGCTGAAAGGGACAGAATATCTCTCAATGCCGATTATGCAAGGGGTGAGCAGGAAGACCCCGATACCGGCAAGGACAAGAAGACCGAAGACTGGTGGCGGTCCAGGATTAAATACGATTACTTCTTCACGAAGAAACTTTACGGATATGTTGACAACCGATACGAAAAGGACAGCATCGCAGAGCTTGACAGAAGAATAATCATCGGCGGCGGAGCCGGCTATCAATGGGTCGAAACGGATGATATGAAATTTTCGACCGAGGCAGGTTTGGCCTCGCTCTATGAGAAATACGACAACACCGGCGACAGCAACAGCGAGCTGTCGGCGCAGCTTGGTTATCATCTCGATAAAAAACTCTACAAAAAATTTGGTTTTGTACATGATTTGACATATTATCCGAGTCTCGAAGAGCTATCGGATTACTACATGACAACCTCGGCAGAGGTTCGTGCATATTTTACCGAGCGGTTCTTTGCGAACCTCAAGGCGATACTGAATTACGATGCGACACCGGCTGCAGGCTCCGGTGACACCGATGTGAAGTATATCTTTGGTCTCGGTGTAAACTTTTAGACAGCAAGAAAGAATTTTTTAGGAGTATAAAAACATGAAAAAAACAACGAAAGTCATATACATAGTTTTTTCGGTAATTGTTATTGCAGCCATTATAATCACGGCAGCGGTTGCTTTATTCGCCGACAGGGCCCTAAAAATGGCCGTCGAGTCAGCCGGCTCGAAAGCCCTGAATGTTAAAGTCAAGGTTGATAGTGCAGACCTTTCTATATTTGCCGGCAAAGCAGGTCTGAAGAACCTCGCCATTGACAATCCACCCGGCTACGAGCAGCAAAAATTGCTTGAGCTCCAGGATACCAAAGTTGTGATACAGACAAGCTCGCTTCTCAGTGACACGGTCAGGATAAAAGAAATCAAGCTTGATGGAGCAACCCTTGCCGTCGAGCAAAAGGGATTGTCCAGCAACCTTCAGGACCTTATAAAAGGGATGCCACAGCAGGAAGAACCTTCCGGCAAGAAGCTGCTTATCGATACACTCGAAATCACCAATATTACAGCCAATGTAAAAATGCTGCCTATACCGGGAAAAACAGATATCGTTACACTGAAAATACCCGCCATCAAAATGACCAACCTCGGCAGCGATAAAAAAATCGATTTGGCAGCGCTGACAGGACAGATAATCATGGAAATAGCCCGCGGTATTATCGAACAAGGCCTTGATATTCTGCCAAAGGACATGATTAACGCGATGAACTCAACGCTTGGCGGCGCCCTGAATTTGAGCAAGGATATCTTTGGCGAAGGCAAGGACAAAGGCGAAAAGGTCTTAAAAGGCACCGAAGATATCGGCAAGGGCATTACCGACGGTCTGAAAGACCTGCTAAAAAAGGATAAAAAATAATAGTTTAATGGGCCGGGTTGGAGTCGAACCAACGTAGGCTTACGCCAATGGGTTTACAGCCCATCCCCTTTGGCCACTCGGGCACCGACCCAAAATTACAAGGTAATCAGCCTTATCTTGTTAATATTTTATGGGCTATATGATAATACGGCCCGGCTTTAAATTGCAAGAAAATAGGTAGTGGGTCAATTTGAAATTTAAGAAATTTTATCTTGTTAAAAGCTTATCCGCTATGTAAGATGCTGGTATATGCGTAAGCGGTCAAGCAAAAAAGGTAAAATGGACTTGAATAAATTGGCAGCAGAAATTGTTAATCAGGCAACCAGCGAAACACTTCATGAAACAACATTTGATAATTCCAAAAATCCTGCAGCTGTAGCTCTTGGACGTCTTGGTGGGCTTAAAGGAGGCAAGGCAAGGGCTGAAAAGCTTACAGATAAACAACGTAGGGAGATTGCTAAAAAAGCTGCAGAAGCCCGATGGAAGAAAAAATCAACAAGTAACTGAAGCCTCTTCATCGTATTCTTGCGGTTGTTCTAATTCAATTAAGTCCTCGGTAAAATCAAAGACCATTTGGATGGTAAGATTATATTTATTATTATCGTTATAGCTATCCACATCTGTTTTAAGCTGCCTGCAATCTCCAAGTATTCCCATTCGTCTTTGTTGAAATGCTGTTTTTACTTCAATAAAATCTGCATCCAAATCTATCCAAAAGGTTAGTTGCTTATGTGTTCCATCTGGCAGTATTTTTATATCACGAAGAGCGTGGAATTTTCTAATGCGCCGGCCTTGAGGGTCTGTAAAATATTCCTGTCGCATAGCATCAGAAATTCTTTTTGCAAGTATATCAATTTTTGATACTTGAGGTGCTTCCCACATATTATTACGAATAGCCCATGCAGCAATATCTTTTGATGTAGCAGGCCAAAGTTGTTTGCTTTCGCGGTATTTCAGCACAAATTCCTGCAAATATTGAGTTTCAGTTTTTTTATATCGCATTGCATTCTTCCTTAATTAGTACTAATAATTTTACCCCATCCATCTGTTAAAGCTTCTTGGATTACAATTTCACGTATCGGGACTTGCATATCACAATTCTTATTCCACCCAATTTCACCTTTATGTTTTAATTGTCCAACAACAATACCTGGATGAACCCCCACTATCCTTGCAAATTGATTGATTCTTCCTTCGCTATATAATGGACTAACACGAGCAATAAAAGAATTTAATTTTTCTTGCGGAATCAGCATACCAGCTGCATCGTTATTTGCACGAGTCTCGACCAGTGCATCGTTCCCTATAGATTCTTCTTTAATATCTGCATCTAACATATTTTCATTATTTAAAATATGGCTTAATTCATGTAATAATGTATGCCAGAAATGGTCAATACGGTCGAACCGCAAGGAAATGCCAATTACTGGGCATCCGTCTAAATCTAATGCAGCTCCATCAAGTCTTGTTTTAGGCAAATGTTCAACAACTACAAATCTAATACCCATAGCAGCCAAAATACGAGGAACTTTTCTTGTTTCTTCAGGATAAGCAGCCAGATTGAGAAGTTCTTTAAGATTAGCTTTTACCTTATCTTTATTGAACTTAGATGCCTGCAAACTTTTGGCTAATCCGCGAACACGATAACCCCATGCTGTTTGAGCAACAATAACATCCGGTGTTGGTTTTGCGCTTGTTCGGGCAGCAATGCGCAATGAAGGTGCAGTATCTAAACTTTTAGTTTCATAAAAACGACATAGTTCAGCTTCAAGTTCTGCTAAATCGTTGGTTTTTTTAATCCATACTCTTTTCTGCATTATTTTTATTGGTGCAATCTTATATAAATGCGCCTTTTTTTCTATGGCTGTAGCATCAACATTTTCTAATGATAATGAATATGCAGTTTGTAAATTCAACCATATTTCTGCGCTTGTTCCAAACGCTGCTGCCAATTCAGTAGCTGTTCTGGATGTTACGGATTTGTATCCGTTTAAAATCTGATTCACAACTTGAATCGGTCGCCCCATAATGCTTGCTAAATCAGCTTGTGTCCATCCGCGAGCTTCAATTTCTTCACGGATAAACTCTCCAGGATGAAATATTTCTGCTACCATTAGTGATAATCCTCTATTCTAATTATGCGTACAATGTTTTTGGGTTTATTTTCTATAATTTCAATTATGAGTCGCCATTGGTCGTTAATTCTCATTGAATATTGGTGTTGGCGTTCGCCCTTAAGCTTTTCAAATCTAAGAGACTTTAAAGCATAGAAATCTCTTTCATCCAAAGCCGCACGTATCGTTTGCATACGTTTTCGGTATCCACGTACAATATCTTGTCCGAAACCACAATCGAAAGTATTATCTGCTTCCAACTGTTCAAGGTCATTGCTTGCAAATTCAACTTCCATTTTGACTAATCTTTAATTCTAAGTCGACCATCTATTATAATTATACGACTATAGTTATATATAAGTCAAGAATAAAAAAATATTATTTCATTGAAAGGGTGATTTTTCTTAACAATGCAAAAGCGGTCAAGTATATTGGTCAATATGAATAAACTAACGAATGGCAAAAAATGTCAAGTAGTTGCGTCCCTTGTTGAAGGTAACTCTATTCGTGCTACTGTCCGTATGACTGGTGTGGCCAAGAATACTATTACAAAGTTATTGGTCGAAATTGGTGCAGCATGTTCGGAGCATCAAGACAAGGTACTTCGCAATTTGAATTGTAAACGCATTCAATGCGATGAAATTTGGTCATTCTGTTATTCCAAACAAAAGAATGTTCCCAGCGACAAACAAGGCGAGTTTGGTTATGGAGATGTTTGGACATGGACGGCTATGGACGCTGATACAAAATTAATTCCTTGTTGGCTTGTTGGTTTACGTGACGCTGACTATGCTAATGAGTTTATGCATGATTTGGCCTTAAGACTTTCAAGTCGTGTCCAACTAACAACGGATGGTCATAAAGTTTATCTTGATGCAGTAGATAATGCATTTGCTGGTGAAATTGATTATGCAATGCTTATAAAAATTTATGGTGAAGAACATTCCAATGATACCAAATTCAGTCCTACAAGTTGCATTGGGACTAAACAAGTGGCTATTGTGGGAAATCCTAACAGTTGTCATGTTTCTACCAGTTTTGTTGAACGGCAAAATTTGACTATGAGAATGTGTATGCGAAGATTTACTCAATTGACAAATGCTTTTTCAAAGAAGATTGAGAATTTACAGGCCGCTGTTTCCCTTCATTTTATGTATTATAATTTCTGCCGTATTCATCAATCACTGCGAATAACTCCAGCTATGGCCGCTGGCGTATCCGACCATGTTTGGGAAATATCTGAAATTATTGATTTGTTGAAATCAAATTGACCCACTACCAGAAAATAAAGGAACACCTGTAAAAGCATATAAGAATGTAGCTTGCAAATAATCTAACAGATTATCCACCAGGAATAGTTAAATCTTAATTTTATCGGGCCTAAATTTTAATACTTTAAAAAACAAAGACTTATAAGCTTTTATCCGTACTTTTGTTTTAACATTTCTCTTTTCTGATAACACTGCTCCGTGAAAACGGCTATCTCCGAATCAAGATTCGCACCGGCTGATTCGCCGAAGAAAGCATGGATAATCGGGAAAACCAAATCGGGTTTTCTCTTTCTTAATTCCTTTGCCATCGCTTCGATTTTAGCCGTCGCCACACCCTCCTGCATACAGGTGAAAGGTCCAACATGGAATATGCCGGATACATAAACGCCGGCCTTTGGCCTTGTCAGTTCGTTCATAAAATAATATGCAATCCCCGTGCTAAGCGGCGACTCGCCTTCTATATTTCCGTGAAATTCATGCTCTGCTTCCAGTGTCTTAATTATCTCCATCGGCTTGGGAAGAATATGCCTGCCGTCAAGGGCCTCGTGGAATGGCCCAGCTATTTTGTCTTCAACGTAAGACATATATTTGCCTTTGATAAAAGTTTTGGCTAATCTGGCTGTCTGTTTGAAAGTCCTGACCGGATTAAGGCTTTTAATCCCCAGCCCAATATCGCGCCTCGAATTCCTCTGGTTCATCTGATTAACATAGGCCAGCCAGTCGGTGATCGGGTCTCTTATCACCTCCAGGCCCGACTCCTCTAATTGTCTTATTACATTATTTGTATAAGGGTCATGCTGTCTCATATAGATTTCGCCGATGTACAAAACAAGAGGAAGCCTTTCGCCGTTTTGCATATCGATTTTCCTGAACAGCGATACTGTTTCTTCGCCCCACCGAACGAGGTTTGATGTTTGTGCGCCATCTTCCACTACTTTTCCAAGCTCTTTAAGTCTGACCTGCCTGAGATTCTCTACAGATGTTTTATCCAGAGCGTACGGGTAAAATCTCAGAAATGTGTCCTCAAGCATGTCGGATGCCTTTATTGCCTTGAAAAGGATTTGCTGCATCCGAATCTTATCTGATGAGCCGCTGCCTTCCGGAAGCGGGACGTCAATGTAATCGGTTTCCGAGGATGGCCCCAAAACCGGGATTTTTGACAAGCCTCTC
>MHYD01000092.1:19287-34217 GCA_001824645.1 Planctomycetes bacterium RBG_13_46_10 | reverse complement strand
CCTCAGGATTTCCGAGTACTTTCCAAATCTGCACGGGCCGCTGGTCGTCGGCAGCATTACAAGGTAATTATCCTCCACGTAAGATTTTGATTTCCTTTCAATCTCCTCGCTAAGAAAACCAAGAGCGTCACCTACAACACCTTTAAGAGGGTGACAAACCTCAGTAAAAATATGCTGTTTTGCTATTTCGTTGCCCCTGGGCGTATTGGTAGGCAGCACCTTTGCATTGATTCCGAAATGTTTAAGGCCGGCCACCGCTAAGTGGCTCGCATTGCCCATATAAGGAATCAGCCAGGTTCTGTTGGCGCTGCTGCTGGAAGTTCGCATCTTTAACTCTTCTATACGCAGCGGTTTCGGCCTGCTCTGGCTTACGACCCTTTCATGGGCTTCCGTTCTCGTTATAAAAGGAGCATTATTCGTCTGCGCATCCGTCAGTAAAGTCAGCAACGGCTTATTGGCCGATTGCTGAATCTTTTCCTCCTGATAAATTTTTAAGCTGTCCGGCCCACATGCGAAATTCATCATCCGTATAGCATACAAGTACGGATGGTTAGCAACAAATATATGTGCTTTGAGTATCTTTACGCTCTCCACCCAGAATTCATTCTCTACGAAACCATCTATTGGGATATTCTCGAATTTATGCTCTAAAAATATCTGCGGTATATAATCGAGACCCCTGACATGAGATAACATATCCCCCGAATTGGAGCTTGCTTCGGGGTCGAGCAGGACGTAATCCCTCCCTATGCCAACATAAGCCTTTTGTCCTGCCTGTTCTATTCTTTGCAGGAACTTGTCCCCCTCCTGGTAAAGCTCCTCTTTGAAATTTTCTTCCGCCTCATCTGAATATCTAACAGCTTTTCTGATCTGCCTCTTTGAAAACCTGAAACCCAACCTTTCAAATTCTTTTTTAAGCTGTCCCACAAGCAGTCCTGAATCACCGAAATGTAAAATAGGGTTTATCTGCTTATCTTTATCAAGGGACAGCACGTCATTTAAAACATAACCTTCAGATTCTGTATATATGCAATATTTCAAGTCCGGCGGCGCCTGCTTTCTGTGCTCTATGAAACTGGGATTAAATAAGTACTCCACATCCTTGTTAGCGCTTAACACAGCAGCGTGTCCGGTGACGAGCTTTCTTGCTATACAAAACTCCGTTCTTGAATTATCGACGCCTATTTTGGCTATATCTTTATCGCTCCTTGGCGATACAACCGGACAAAAGCCGAGTTTGTTGAATAAAGCAGCACTCCAGATTCCCTTCTCGCTGAGAGTCGCAGTGCTTCTTTTGATACCTACCGTCTTAGCTGTCCTGCCGGCTTGCCTGATAGATGAAATATCTTCCAGCAGACAGCCGTACTTTTTGAAATGCTTTTCGTATATCTTATGATACTTATCAACATAATTCGTTTTCGGCTTGCCGGAGGCTTCCGAGTTTCCTCTCGGACAAAATCCTCCCGTATATATCTTATCGTCCTCGATTGAAAAAACTTCAAGCTGGCAGTCCCTCATGCCGCATGACTTTTCTTTGAACAGCTCTCTGCATGAAACTTTCTGTTTCTCAAAAGACATATCTACAAGGGACCACCCCCTGAAAGCCGTATCGCACTGTTTTCCCTGCTGTGTTTTGAGTTTTATGTTCTCAATAATATCAAGCGCCTGTCCCCAGGCCCCGAACATTTCACGGTGAGGATAGGCCTCTATGTCCTTTTCTGTTACCTGTGCAAGAGCTGCAAGAAAGGCCATGCCCAAAGGAGGGCCGCCTTGTGCGGAACATTTTTTACCTACATGTTGCGAGCCGCCGACGAATTTATAATAGTAGCTTGCGGCTGTTCCCCGTACTATGGCAGCGGCAATCTCCTCTTTGCTGAATCCTTCGGCAATGAGCCTGTTTTCATCCATCTCCATAAAGACACCGCAGGTCGAGTCGATAATCGGGACTCTCTCGGCTTTAAGAGCTGCCTCCTGCAGGGAATTTTCCACATTAAGATTGATAATATCCGCCATATTCTCAAGAGTTTGGCCTGAGCCTGCCTGGCAGCTATAGTTCATCTTTGCCTGTTTGACCGTGCCGTCCTTTGCAAATGTGGTGAACTTCATGTCCTGGCCGCCGATTTCAAAAATTGTATTGATATCCGGGTTGTAATGTCTAACACCAAGGGCGTGACAGGTAATCTCGTCTGTTATTCTGTCGGCTATTTCTAATCCTTTATCCGTGAGGTCTTTCACCTTTTTCTTGCTTATCAGCATCTTCTCATAAAGTTTTCGTGCAGAGCCGGTTGCTCCTACGCCTTCTACAATGACATTATCCTTGTGCCTGCTGAGGTATTGAATTACACGCCGAAGAGATCTAACCGGGTCTCCATGAGTCTTAATGTAGAGTTTATCGAGCAGTCTTCCGGTTTTAATATCAACAATGGCTCCTTTAGTGGTAGTGCTGCCGCCATCGATTCCCAATACAACTTCTGTACCCGGCTCGATTGACTCCTCTAATTTGCTGCTTTGCTGATGAACCTTATCAAGATATTTATAAAGCGCCGCTGCGAACTGCCTTTTCTCCCTGCCGTATTTAGCAACATCAACAAGGTGTCCTATATCAAGGATAAATTTATTGCCCTCTTCCATGCCTTTTAATGCCGCCCCAATAGCACCTATACTGTGATGATACTCAGGCCTAATTAATGGAATACCAAGCAATTTCTCCAGGTTCCGCCGAACCAAATCATTAGTAAAAACGCCCCCGGCAATAATGGCAACGCAGTTTTTATCGGCCCTATCAAATTCCCTTGCACCTAATACGTCTATTTTATAGTTTCTTGCGACTGTTTTGAAAAGACCTGCTAAATTATCCTCTCTTTTTGCTCCTTCATTTTGTTTATGGATCAAATCCGACTGTATTACCACCCCGCAACGCGCAAGGAAATCGCTTGGCTCTTTAGACTTATCGGCTTGCATCTCTGCTTTTTGAAGCATCTGCTCCAGTTTTTCCTGAAGATTTTTCCTGTTGGCATTATAAGCTAACTCCCTGTTGCTTTCCCCGTTAACAGTACTGATATCCTGTATAAAAGGCTCCGATATCTCTCCCTGAAACAATCTCCTGCACTGTTTTTCTATTAAGGTTCCAGAGCCGCCTCCGCACTTGCTACCAGTCCCCCACTCAAGAATAATACGCTTGCCGTTTACGTTTTTTATATGAAAAAAGTAAGAATCTTTGGCCCCGATATGGAATATATATTCCGCATTGGGCGCTAATATCTCCGCTCCCTTTGGAATTGATACGCTTTCGTACACATAAGTGACATTATGAAACACATTAGAAAAGTAAACAGCACCGCTTCCGGTAAAAGCAACATTTCTAATACTGATAATATCAAAATTATCATTTATATCCGCCCATGCCTCCATTATAGCTGCGGTAGGGTTTGCAAAGTGCATTATGGGTTTTGGACAGTAAATTATCTTTTTTTCGCCATTAATAACCACATAATGTACACAGCTACTACCAATATCAAAACCTACATATAGACCCTCGTCCATCATTGGAACCTCCCTATCAGTGCTGAAAACCATTATTACTCCTATATAGTACTTAATGACATTGTTAGTTATCTGTTAAAATATATTAATATCTTTGATTTAAATTATAGAGCAAGAAGATTTAAATAATCCCTCATGTTAGATTTGTCAATATACTCACAGTTTAACCAACATATAATCCACAATAAATAAATTTGTCTAAACTACATATTTGTTTGCTATTAAAGACTTTGTAGCATAAACAAACAAAAAAGTTACAATATCACCGCTCATACTATTTATACTACTAATTTTTTGCTTATATAGTATACTTCTATTAACCATTATTTTCTTTGTTTGTTACTCTGCATACGTAACATCTTATTACTATACTGTTATTTTATTAAAAAGATTGTATTCCTTTCTTTTTTACTGGATAAACATCATTTATTATTGTAGTGTATCTCCATAAAAATCCTATTAATTAGGGAGGTTTTCAATGAAAGTAAGTTTTAATAAAGATGCGCTTGCAGAAGCATTGGGATTGCTTACAAACGTTGTTCCGGCAAGAACGCCGAAGCCTATTTTGAGATGCGTGCATATAAGCGCCGGCGATAAGGACGTAAGAATATCAGCCACAGACTTGGAAACGGGGATTAGCTGCTTTCTATCAGAAGTGCAGATTGATGAGGGCGGTGATATAGTAATACAGGCGGATAAACTGGCCGGCATAGTGCGCGAAAGCAGTGAAAGCGTCCTTGCAGTAAAGGCAGACAAAGGAACATGTGAAATAATAGGCGCAGATAGCCACTTCACAATCTATGGACAGGAGCCGGAGCATTATCCAGTAATACCATTGTTCGAGGGCGAAGCAGATATTACTATGCCCCTTGAAGGCTTGCAGGCCGGTGTTGAGCAGTGTCTGTTTGCAACAGCAAAAGAGACCAGCAGATATGCTATAAACGGCGTACTTTGGGAATTTAAAGGTAAAAAGCTGTTGCTGGTTGCTACTGATGGTCGGAGACTTGCTCGAACAAGGGTGAGTCTCTCTTCGTCCCCTAATGAAAAAATATCAACCCAGAAAGTCATAGTACCTGCTAAAGCGATGAGTTTAATAGCCAAGATTAGTACACGTGACAAAGAGAGTCTTGCAGTTAAGTTCATCGATAATCAAGTAATTTTTAAATATGCAGGTATTGTTATAAGTTCGGTTTTGGTTGAGGGTAAATTCCCCAATTACGAGGATATAATACCATCCGAATACACAAATAAGCTGACTTTATCAACAGAGGCCGTATTAAGTGCAACACGAAGGGCTGCATTATTGACAAGTGAAGAGTCCAGGGGCATTAAGCTTTCTATCGGTAAAGAAGCAATAGAATTTTCAAGCCGGGCGCCTGAAGCCGGTGATGCACAAGTGACACTTCCAGTGGAATACGCCGGTAAACCGATAGACATCGGTTTTAATCCTCAGTTTCTGATTGATGCCCTGCGGGTCATTAAAACAAGCGATTTTGAATTGCTGCTTGGACAGGCTGATACGCCCGGTCTTATTAAGTCCGGAGCGGACTTTCTTTATGTTCTAATGCCGATCAGCCTTGGTTAGTAATATAAAATTGTATAACATGATAGAATATAACTATACTGAATTGCCGCTTGATACAGAGGCAAGACTTGGTGACGTACTGGCTGAGATGCTTAATAATAAAATCGAGCCGCAGCACGAGAATTATTGTTCTTTAGCCGATACATTTGAGAGATTACTGCCGCCTGAACTTATAAAGCATTGCCGCATAGGTTCTGTTGTGAATGGTCAGCTCAGGTTACTTGCAGATTCTTCTTCGTATATGTATCAGCTTCAGTTATGCAGCTCTGATTTGATAGCGGGCTTAAAAAAACACTATCCAAGATTACGAATAAAACGGATCAAGATTGACGCGAGCTGAGAAACATTTTAAATTGTAAAGCAGAAACGGCTAAAAAACCGATTTATTATAATAGCACCTATTATAAAACAACAATTCTAAACGGCAGGTTTATATGGATACTCATAAATATGATGCAAGTAATATAAAGATTCTTGGCGGGGTCGATGCGGTCCGCAAGCGGCCTGATATGTATATTGGTGACCGCGGCGTCGGAGGCCTGCACCATCTGGTCTATGAAGTACTGGACAATTCTATAGATGAGGCAATGGCGGGATATTGCCAAAATATATTAATTAGGATAGGGCCTGACGGTAGTTGTATGGTAGAGGATGACGGCAGGGGAATCCCGGTGGAGATGCACAAAGAAGCAAAGGTCAGCGCCTTGGAGGTTGTTCTGACAACGTTGCATGCCGGCGGCAAGTTTGACTCGGATAGTTACAAAGTTGCAGGCGGCTTGCATGGCGTTGGCGTAAGCGTCGTTAATGCGCTCAGTGAATGGCTTGAGGCGGATGTCTATCGCGATGGGAAACACTATCATTTTGAATGTGCCCGCGGCAAGAGAACAGGGCCGGCAAAGGAGATAGGGACGGCGAATAAAAGAGGGACGAAAGTAACATTTATGCCGGACGAAGAGATATTCGGCGACATAGAGTTCTCGTACGATACACTGCTGAAGCGAATCCGTGAAATGGCCTACTTGAATGCGGGGCTGAAGATAACATTTTGTGATGACAGGATAAATAAGAAGGAGGTGTTTAAGTTTGATGAGGGAGTCAAGGCCTTTATCAGACACCTCAATGAAGGTAAGGAAACACTTCATAAAGACGTAATTTACCTGGCCAAGGATGATCCAGATTCCAAAATGTACTGTGAGGTAGCCTTGCAGTATAACGATGGATATACAGAAAACGTGCTGGCTTTCGCCAATAATATCCGCAATATGGATGGTGGTACTCACCTATCGGGTTTTAGAACGGCCCTGACGCGCACCATGAACTATTACGCCAAGACTAATAACCTGATCAAAAACGGTCAGGCAACGACCGGCGAAGATCTTAGAGAAGGCTTAACGGCGGTTGTTGCGATTAAACTTCCGGAGCCGCATTTCGAGGCCCAGACAAAAGTCAGGCTGTCCAATCCGGAAGCCGGTACATTTGTTGAGACTACTGTTAATGAGCAGCTTGGGCACTACCTTGAGGAGCATCCTGCCGATGCTAAACGTATTTTAAATAAGGCTATCCAGGCTGCTGCTGCCAGGGAAGCTGCGAGAAAGGCACGTGAGCTGACCCGGCGCAAAGGGGCGCTTAGCAGTGCGAATCTGCCGGGCAAGCTCTGGGATTGCGCGAGCAAGGAAAAGGCATCTACCGAGATTTTCATTGTGGAAGGCGACTCTGCCGGCGGCTCAGCCAAGGCAGGTCGTGACAGAAACATCCAGGCCATTCTTCCTCTGAAAGGTAAAATTCTCAACGTGGAGAAAGCCCGGCTCGAAAAAATGCTCGCGCATGATGAAATCAGAACAATGATTAGTGCTTTGGGTACAGGCATCGGGATAGATGAGTTTGATGTTGAAAAATGCAGGTACGGCAAAGTTATATTAATGACGGATGCCGACGTTGATGGTGCACATATCAGAACATTACTGCTGACATTTTTTTTCAGGCAGATGAGTCAATTGCTTACCGACCGCCTGATTTATATCGCTCAGCCGCCGTTGTATGAAATAAGGGTCAAGGGGCAGAAAAAATCAGAGTATATGCTCAGCGAAGCTCAAATGCGAAAGCGGATGGTGACACGAGGACTGGAAGGAACGACGCTTTTCATAAGGAATGGTGAGGCTGAGAAAAAACGCGCGAAGTCACGGCAGACCAGTAAGACATCGGCCGGGCAGGTCCGTAAAGTGGAAGATAAAGATTTATCGTCTCTTGTAAAATATTTGTCGGATGCCGAGCGAATCATTAATGTTCTTACAAGACGGGGTATCAACTTTGAAGAATTCGTTGGCATGCATTATAATCCTGCGAAAGGTGGTCTTCCGCGTTTTCTTATCAGAATAAAGGGGCAGCGGGAAGAGGTATTTTACGATAAGGCCAAATACGAGAAAAGGCTTGATGAGCTTGGCGAGACGGATGCAGACGGCGAGGAGCTGCACGAGCTGGCTCGTATTAATCAGATAAATGATAAGCTCAAAGAGGAGTTCAAATTAGACTTGAACGACTTTCTTTTGAAACCGATCAAAACAGTGTCCGGCGAGACCATGCCGACCAAGTTCCAGTTAATCAACGATAAAGACACTTACGAAATTGCTTCGCTTGGTGGAATCTGTCCGGCTATCAGGCAGATTGGCGGCAGAGGAATTGAAATAAAGCGGTTCAAAGGTCTGGGAGAAATGAACGCCGAGCAGTTGTGGGAAACGACAATGAATCCAGCTACGCGAACGCTGTTGAGTGTGCGTGTTGATGACGCCGGCGAGGCCGACAGGCTCTTTAGTATATTAATGGGTGATGACGTTGAGCAACGACGGGCCTTTATCCAGGAGCATGCCCTCGAGGTACAAAATCTCGACATTTAAAAGAAGAACCCCCTGATGAGCTTGTCCCCTCGGCCTTGCTCGGGGCAGGCCTGAGCGAAGTCGAAGGATCGGGGGAGCTAAACAAAATCTTACCATATCATTGCGTGAAAATTTGCACTCGCTGGCGGAATTTTTCCAAATCCAGTTCGCCCTTCGCGAAGGCGTCAATATCGACTCGTTTGGCGCGAATGATAATTGTCGCAGTCGAGGATAATCCTGATTCGTTTTGTAAATATGGCGTAACTATTCCCGTAGATCTTCTATCCTGTCTTTCTGTTCCTCTATCCCGTCTTTGTACGATGACACGACTGACAACCGTTTTGGCTTTGGAAGAATCGCCGCTTCCGGTGACCGTAAGAATCACCGACTCATCCGGTTTTAAGTTTCGGATGTTTGCTGCGTGTTTTAGTGCTTTAATAAGATTTGCTTTGAGATTTTCCACCTTCTCGGCGTCATATTTCTCTTCCGGGCGTTCTTCTCTGCGTCCTCGTTCTTCTTGCGGTTCATACATATCGCGTCGAATCTGCTCCCAAACCGGGTCCACATCCTCTTTCTGTGTTTTCTTTTCTTCTTCCTGCACCTGCTGTGTAGGTGACAGCGGGAAATCAACTTTTCTTAAAAAAAGAGATCCATATCCTTGAAGGTACATGGTTTCAGCCGAACGACTGCTTTGACCTAAAAAATCTCCTGAGAACAAAAATCGCCTGGACTCTCTGTTTCCTAATTGACTGTCGATGATGCGTGACATGACAGTCATATCTTCTGTTATTGTGGCAAGGTCTTCAGCTTTCATTTCTGATGTTGGAATCACGAGGACTGTGCCGGCGTTGCTGTGTGGAGACAATCCGAGATTAAGGTGAAGAGTTTCCATTAGTTTTTGTACGCCCTTCGCTCGTTCATCCGTTTCCTTGGCCGCAATCTCAACTGCCTCTATATTCGGCAAACTTGGCGGCGTAGGTGCAGTAGGTGCAGAGGCTGGCTCGGGCGGAGCCGAAACCGCTTGTGCAAAAGCAGGACCTGTCACGGTCAAATTGAGAATGGTAATTAAAGCGATTGTTCGGGTTAAAGTCTTCATTTTTTGCTCCTTTCGATTTTAAGTTAATGTTAATAAGTTAACGTTATATAGCTACTTCTGCTATTTTATGTTTATTGAGCCGTTGTGGGTTTCGAGGTAGAGTTCACCCGCTCCTGTGCCGAGAGTTCCTATAAGTTTTTTCTTGGTTATATTTTCTGTTACGGTTATTGGCAAATCGTTATTTATTGAGCCATTGTGCGTCGAGACATCAACTTTGGCTGAGTAGTTCGGCGGGGCTGTTAGACTGACGCTGCCGTTGTGAGTAACCATTGATACATTGCATACCGGCGGGGCAACTGTAGAGTAAAATGCATTTGCGTTGCCGTTGTGGGTTCGAAGTTTTATATCGCCTGAAACTTCTTCGCAAATGACTAAGCCGTTATGTGTTTGGATTTGTGTATTGCCTGCAATTTCTTTGCAAACTATTTTTCCATTGTGTGTTTCAAATTTGGCTGTTCCAGAGATTTTCTCTGCTTTGACCTCTCCATTGTGCGTTGTGCCGTTGAGCTGTCCGGTTAAACTTTTGATTTTTAGAGCCCCATTGTGTGTGGTAAGGTCGGCACTGGTTTGGTGCGGGACGGTTACATCAAGACTGACGCTGACATATTTGTCCGGAGCTAATGTAGGCATTTCGATTTTTGCAGTGAGCTTTTTGCCGGAAGAAATAAGCTCAACTTTTACCTCTTCCGCGAGCTTTTGAGCGTTTTCTTCGGTGTCTGCCTTGGCGATAATCGTGGCTGTGAGTCTGCACTCAGCAACATCGGTGCCGGTGATATTGATATAGCCGTTGTGGGTTTGAGCTTCGAAAAGGCTGCCTGCCGGCAGAGGCTCTGAGAGGTGGACTGTCCTTTCATATTTTGCTGTTGGAGTACAACCTTCTGCATAGGACCAGTCCACAGCAGCAATCAGCAAACACAATAAAAAAACCACATGTACCTTTGGGAAATTATCTTTCTTCATTTTTTTCTCCTTTGATTATGTGTTTTTACTGTTTTTGGGGTTATTTTATTCGTATTAAATCGTTATTTGTTTTCAGGTATACCTTACCAACACAAAGAAGTTGCCCCGGACTTATGGTTTCCACAAGTTTTTTCTTGCCTGCCTTTCCGGTCACTGTCAGCGGTAAATCAGTTCTTATGGAACCGTTATGCGTCCAGGCTGGTTTAGGATAGTAGTTTCTATCCATTTTGGGTCACTTTCGATTACTCGATTCTAATTGCTTCTTTCATTTAAGTTATTTAGATTATTAGATTTATCCACACCTATGCTATCGGGCTGGGTATAAGATAAAAGCTGAGCCATATCCTGTCTTGTTTTCTGCAATTGGTCTTCAGTCTGCAAAGCCAGCGTCTCTAAGGCTGTTGCGTACCACTGTCGTTCGTGTGTTTGAGATGTATTTATTGCATCGATAAGCTGCAGGAGACGCTGGTTTGTCACCGTGCTTGAAGCAGCTAAGGTCTGAATTGCAAAGTCACTCATGTCGCGGCGGTATTGCTGCTGAAGCTCATTTTTAATCTGTGCGTAGCAGCTTTCAAGGCCTACCTGCATGTATTGAGCCATATCCTGTAGCAGGTTTTGGCGTATGGCAGGCTCAAGAGAAGCACGAAGCTGCTCAATATCCGGTGGTTGCGGGGCTGAGAACCGGCCGATGGCATAACCGGCCGTGATGAGTATTACTGCTGCCGCCGAGAATTTTATCAAGCCTTTAACAAATTTAATCCTGTCAACTAATTTTATTGTCTCCTGTGGTGAGCCTGTCGAATCCATGAATTCATCCTGATGATTTTTTGCAGCTTCAGAAAGTTTCGCAACGGTTGTATCTGTTAATTCCTTCGGCGGGCCGGGCGGAACATTTGTATTGGCAAGGGCATTTATCGCCTTATCTAAAATGTCTTTGTGCTCTTCCATAATGTAACCTGCCTTTCTTCTTATGTAACAGCGGCCTTTTCAAGATGTACCCGAAGTTTTGTTCTGGCCCGGTGCAGCAACACACCGGCGGTGCTGTTTTTAATGCCGAGCTGCCTGGCTATTTGACGGTAGCTCATATTATTCAGATATCTCAGGCAAAAAACCTGTGCCTCCTGCTGCGGAAGCTGAGCAAGGGCTTCTCGCAATCCTTCAGCCAGCTCCTTGGCCTGTATATGTTGATAAGGTTCAATATCATCGCTCAGCACGTCGTCACAACCAGCCGTCTCGGGACTGATATTAGAATCACGCATTCTTCGACGCAGCCGGTCTATCGCACGGGCGGTGGCCAGCCGCACCAAAAGGGCCGCGAAGTTAAACACATACTGCCGCCGCGAAACCTCCAGAGCACAGACAAACGCTTCCTGAAAGCAGTCGGCCGCATCCGTATGGTTGCCCAGCAGCCTGTACGCGGTGCTCCATACAACCGGGCCGTGTTTTTTCACAACTGCCTGCCAATCAATAACCTGCAAACACATCTCCTTCAAATAGCTCTGCCTTTTCAGTATATTAGTCGACAAAGAATAGTTTTTATTACAATATTATGACGTATTTTTTTGATAAAACAGAGCCACGACCGTTAGGGAGTGGTTTTACTCAATTTCGTCTTTCTCTTTTTGTGTTTTCTTCTTCAAGCAAAGGTTTAAGCCATTCATCAAGTTCATCCCAGTTAGCATATTTGGGGAGGGAATTGTCTACTAATTCAATGCAATTATATATACGTTGAAATTGTGCATCACAACTCCGTCTTCCGAACCTGGCTATCGATGATAAATAAAAATCCTTATGGGTGCTATAATGATGGGAGTGAATAAATGTGCCCCACTTTTCGCATAAGAGATCCTCCTCTAAAATGTCAATAACTTCAATCTCTTCCATAACTCTTTGATATTTATTTCCCCATCCTTCTTGCAGTAACTTTATAGCTTCAACATCTGATGATGGGGCACCATATCCAAAAATTGTAAACATGAAAGCATCTTGTAAATAACTTCTTACATCATGCCAGCTACTTTTAATAAAAGGGTCGGAGTTGTAATTCTTTTTTTCTATTGGGTAAAGTAATTTACTTTTTTCGAGTCTTTTACGACATTTCCTGCATATAATTCCTTTTGGACCTACTTGTACTTGTCTATGCCTCGTGCATACCCCTACAGCCGTATTTCCATGCAGATAAATAGGACGAGGAAGATTATTATTACCACCTACTCGTTTATAGTTTCTGCACATTGCTTGCCCTATAAAAGGGTCCCAGTTAAAAGTTGCTATTGCATCTCTGCCAGTCATTGATAAGATAAGATGGTCATAGAGAGTTGGTTCATTCGGTAATTCCATGCGGCCGAAGTAATTGTATACTATTTCTTCAATATTAGTCCTGATTTCATTATATTTGCTGTTTTCATACATAGAACTGTACAAATCCTCGAAATTTTTATTTTTATATCCAATCCCATGTTTTTCAAGGTAATCTGAGAGCCCCTCAACAATATCAAAAAAATCATTCATCAAAGGGAGTCTAAGTCTATATTTTTCGCCATTTGGGAAAGCAGCTCGACTTGCTCCTGCACCAATTAAAACAAGATGTGGTCTTTGTACGCTTAAATTATATTTATCGTAACGTTGGTTTCTCATACTAAAAGGTTAAGCCTGCTATATAATTATGCTCCTATCCCTTAAGATTCATTTTATTGTCATTTACATTTTCGGAATCGAGATATTTGATTGAGGCAATCATTTTGCCGGCGTCGGCAAAATGATAGTCTTGCAAATAAACTTCAATAGATTATCGCGGCGTAGCCTACACTATCGGTGCTTGATCTACCCATTTTTCTGAGCATAACTTCGTTGCTGTTGGTGTGTTTGAGGAGCTGCCCCGTGTTTTTGCCGAGCCTTTTCGCTGCTGCAATTGTAGCTGCCGCTGCGCCAGGACCGCAGGCGTTACAATTCTCAGCGGCACTTGCCAACATTCCTTTTGGGTCCATTTTCAAGGCCAGGTCAGTGAACTTTCGGTCGTTGACCTCGCCGGCCCATCGTATTGCATCAGGGCCGATTCCCACCGGCGTAAATCCGTAACGCGGCCCGTAATGCGTCAAATCCGTCGAGCCGATGCAGATGATGGTTTTTCCCAATTCGGTGATTATGTCGCCGATTGATTCGCCCAGCAGAATCGCCTTCTCGCCCGGCGGAACGATAATCGGCAGGATTTGTGCATTGGGAAAAAGATACTGTATAAACGGCACCTGAACTTCGATACTATGTTCACCTCTGTGAGCTGACGAATTTTTGACAGCCAGTTTTTTATTTACCAGCTGCTCAGCTAAGTCCGTATCAACCGCTGCATCTCCGAGCGGCGTTTCCCAGGATTCGCTGTCGTCAAGGGCGGCCATCGGCCCGAAGTAGCCGTGAGCGGCTCCGAATATAATAAACGTGGTGATTTCTTTCTGGCGCTGTTTTATGGCAGAAAAGACCATCGCCGCCGTACTGCCGCTGAAGAACCAGCCGGCGTGCGGCACGATACCGGCTACGATTTTTTCCGGTAATGACTGGCCAACGGCTCTTGCCTGCAAACATTCTTCAATCTCAGATATGCAGGAATTGCGTTGGCCCGGGTAGAACTGGTCGGCAACAATTGGTTTTCTCGTTCTCATTTCCGCAACCTTCACTTGTATTTCCGGCACAAAGCCGCTATATTGGAATATGATTTTATAAGCCTTCGGCTTATCAGAACTGCTGAATATTCTAAACATTTGGAAAGAAAAAAACAAATGGCAACTAAAAAATCATCTTTTGCTCGCCGTGGCGACCCCGCTACGCCGAAGGGTTCGCCGGAGGCGAGAGAACTAAAACGTAGCCAAGTAGCGGTAGTCATGGGTTCGGACAGCGATATGGAAGTAATGCAAAGCTGCATTGATACACTAACAGAATTCGGCTTAAAGCCGGTCGTTCGAATCCTCTCGGCTCATCGCACGCCGGAGGAAGCCGCCGATTTTGCTCAAAATGCAGCCGGTAATGGCATAAAGGTTATTATAGCCGCTGCGGGTATGGCGGCGCATTTGGCGGGGGCGTTAGCAGCGCGTACTACGCTGCCGGTTATTGGCGTGCCTTTAATCTCGTCGAGCGGCCTGGAAGGCGTTGATGCGCTGCTGAGCACGGTTCAGATGCCGCCGGGCGTACCTGTAGCGACAATGGCTATCGGCAAAGCCGGCGCCAAAAACGCTGCTATCTTCGCCGTGCAAATCCTGGCACTAACAGATAAAGAGCTACAAAAGAAACTATCCGCTTTCAAAAAGTCTCAGCAGAAAAAGGTTATCGATAAAGATTCTTCGCTTCGTTAAAAAAACAACCCAAATTAACACAATCCGAAATTCAAAAAATCTGGATTTTTAAAAAACGGGTATTTTTTGGCAATTTTTTAGGGGGTATAATCAATATCGATTCAAAAATGCAGTTCAATAGTTATATTGTAGGGCTTAGGTAAAATAGACAAGAAAAAACAGGTCAAAAAGAGTGCAAAAAAGAGCAGAAATTTGCAGAAAGTGAACGGAAATTTGCAAAAGCGCACGCTTTTTGAGCACAAATTGACAAAAATAGAGCACTTTTTAAAAGTTAACATCTTGTTGGTTGGGGAAGTATAGGTAACTATATAGATGGTATATCGTTGGTGGCATTCAGTCAGCAATCACAACAGATTTGTTGGCAACGTAATTGTTGTCCCCAGATTTCAAAGAAAGAACACGAAAAAGTAGATTACGATTGCCAGCAGGCCGTAAGGGTCTGAGTTGCAGTGCACTTACCGACGTTTTCGAGAGTACACGATATAATGCACGCGGCACTGGAACTATATGGATTGGCCGACATTAAATTTGGAGTC
>MHYD01000092.1:15983-19268 GCA_001824645.1 Planctomycetes bacterium RBG_13_46_10 | reverse complement strand
GTCATCTTTTGAGAGTTGAGCCGCATCCGAGTTATCAGCGGTGATTTCCACATCTGCGTTCGTGTAGAGGCAGAGTATCGAGCTGCCCAATACCCGGCTGTTCCGGGCGCTAATATCCGCGAGATTGATAGCTGGAAAACTGTTGTCTGACCACTCCACAATGTCCGCCACAGTGCACGATATGTCACAGGTGGCACTGACAGGAGCGTGCCCCGCCAGCACCAAGTTTTGCGCCGAAAAAAGGACCAATATTGAGAACAAGAAATTGCTGTTCACCTTCTAATATTCCTCCAATTCCAGCCAGGCATAGTTATGTTTGCCCTAACCTGATTAGTTATTTTACCAAAAATAGTGGAAAAAAGTCAACAAAATAATAGTCACGTATGCGATTTTGACCGCTGTGAAGTCCCATAAGAACGCCATACACCAGGCTGTAGTGTGATAACTCCTCGAGTGGCTATTATACATAAAGTGGAGGCTTTTTAATACCGATGGTAGTTATTGAAGAGAGCTTTTGGGAGGCAAATAGTCTTGGCGTAGTGAGATATTCTTGAGAAATGAAATTTTGTCGGAGACCTATGGTGGAGTTATGTAATGAAAATGTTAACCAGACGAATTGTGCTATTAATCGGCTTAGTGTTGTTAATTGATGCGAACGTGGCGATGGCAGCCCCTGACCCAGCTTTCGATGCTGCCACGGCGGCGGTAACCGTCACGGTGGACGAAATTATAGAATGGCATGCGGCCAACTTCGCAACCATCGCGATTGCAAACATTACCAATCGGGGCGATACGCCTTCGGCAAGTCAGTCGCTGGTACTTTACACCAACTGCGATCTCGATATAACTGCCACCAACACCACAGCCGCCCAGTTGATTGAGAGGGTGACGTCTAATGATACCCTGGTGACGGAGTACAAGCTGGAATACGATGGTGACGGCGACCCTGACACAGGCGGAGCAACTGTAGACTGGGCGGAATACGATGATTTTCTCGTCGTGCCGTCGGCCGTAACACACGTTACTCTCGACGGAGCCGTGAATGTGACATTGTCTGCGAGGGCGTCAAATGCGACCGGCACTTTGGCAGATGCAGGTAATTATACTGCAACTCAGACGCTGACTGCTACGTTCTAGAAAGTTATACAAACAAATACAACGGATAGTGGAGCCTGGCTTATACAAAAAACCAGGTTCAACTATTCATATTTATAGTGGTGGTAACTGGAGAATTTTGCTGTCGGATTAGCAGGTGACAAAAAGGAGTTCGATATGGGAAGGATTTCCAAAAAAATTTGCCTGGCAGCGGGGTTTTTAACTGCTGTTCTCGTGATATTCTCAACCGATGCTGTTGGTGGTTTGGCAGTAAGTCCTATACAGCAGTGGGTCGAGGTTAAACCGGGAAAAGAAGCGTATTTCACGATAAATCTGACAAATACGATAAGAGATGCGCAAGCCCTACCGTGTGATGTGATAGCGGAAGTGGTTGATTTCAATGTCTCGCCGCAGGGAGGATTATCTTTCGGAGAGGACAAGAAGCACGACAGGTCCGCTGTACCGTGGATTAGTTTTGAAGGTCGCGATTTTACCTTCCAGCCCGGTGAATCAAAACAAATAAAAGCAAAGGTTTCAGCGCCGATAAATGCCGATGGCGATTACTGGGCTGCAATTATGATTAAGCTCGGCAGGCCTGAAAAGCAGGGAAAGGGCATACAGGTAAAACTTCAGACCGCATCGGGCGTATTTGTTCACGTTGCCCGCAGGAATTATATCGAGCGGGGGAGCATTATCGATGCAAACCTTATTTTGCCTAAATTTGATTCCGTACACAATCCTGAAATATCCGCCGCCGACCCAAATACCCCAGAAGCCGGTCAGCAGGCATTTACAATAAATGTGGACTTGAAAAATGACGGCTTGACGGCATTTAATGCAAACGGCAAGGTACTTCTTTATTCAGGCGGCAAATACCGGACAGCTTCTATCCCGCTATACACACACCGCAGGCAGATACTTCCCGGTCACAACAGATGGTTTACGGGTGTAATGGCGCAGGCGCTGCCAGCAGGGCAATATAAGGCGAGGGTGGTGTTTGAATCTGAGGCCGAACACAGCCGCAAGATAACAAAGGATATCGAGTTTACCGTAAGCAATGAACTGGCCAGCCAATGGGCCGAAAACTTTACATTTGACGACATACAAACTCTTAAGATTGAGCCGCAAGAGCTCAAACTGACACTAACTGGCGGCCGTTTCACTGCTGCAAGATTCCTGGTTGCTAACCAGTGTTTAAGTACAGTCTCTATTCGTTGCCGACCGGAGACCGAGGAACTGCCGGAAGGTTGGCTGAAACTGGAGTCGACCGACTTTACCCTCAATCCAAATACGCGGCGTAATATGGTTTGCCTGGTCAGGATACCGCCCGATGCAGAACAAGGACAATACAATGGCATTATTCTCATTGAAGTTGAACGCTCAGGCTTAACTGTTCAAGGCCAGGATAATGTTGAACTGCACAAAATCCCCATTTGTATTGAGATTACTAAGTGAGTATGGCGATTATGATTACGTTAACAGCGAAACACAGACGAAAGCAGAAGGAAATGACGGCAGTCCTGCTGTTTGTGGTGGTGTTTGGCTTGGACCAGTGTGCCGCCCCTGCTAACGTTACCGCCTCCACGGGAATGATAACCCCTGCGAGGGACCCCGCCTTGCGGGAACCTGAAGCAGGGGCTACTGCTGAGGCTGTTGATGCCAACGGAGTGTTAATGGTTCATAATGTGTGGGTTGACACACCCTTAACGCAGGTTTTCCGTGATATATCGATGGAGACTGGTGTCGTTATCGTAACCTGCCCACACATTCCCGACCCGCTCATTTCGCTTGACGCTGGCTTAGGTAAGCCTGTGGACGAGTGTATGCAGGAGCTCTTGTCGGGGCGAGGCCTTTTTGTTCGCAAAAAGAGCCAGAAGTTTTACATCGTTAGCTGCGGTTCCTCGACCTGTCCAAGCTCTATTGAAATTGCAGACTATAAACGGTTGTGCCTAAAATACATAAGCGCAAAACATCTAAGGTCTTCTCTTCCAAAATCTGTCGAGCAGTACGTATCCACCGGGGAAAGAGAAAATGAAGTGCTGATTTACGCGGCCCCTGAAATTGCCAAACACATTATGGATATAATTACCGAGCTTGACGTTCCCCGCCAGCAGGTGATGCTGGAGGTGCTTGTCGTGGAACTCTGGGAAGAAGCCGGCAAGCAATTCGGCCTGGATTGGGAGTACGCCG
>MHYD01000092.1:5966-15975 GCA_001824645.1 Planctomycetes bacterium RBG_13_46_10 | reverse complement strand
AACTCTCTTAGTATGGAAGAGGGTCTTGGATATTTCGCGGGCATGGCGCAGTACACAAGCGTGCCAAAGAGTCGGCTGACAAGTTTGCTGTTTACTCTACGGGCGCTGGTTGGTGAAGACAAAGCCACCATACGGTCTCGACCCCGGGTAGCCACCCAAAACGGAGAAAAAGCCATCATAGATATATCTCTTGAGGAATACTTCACCATTGTCACAGATCTCTACGCTGCGCCAACTCAGCTGCGGACAGATCTTAAGGTAATCAAAACCGGCGTGACTCTGGAGATAAAACCCAATATAGGTAATGACGGGGACATTACTGTTGATGTTGCCACGGAAGTCAGCGATGTCTATTCTCGCCAGAATCAAATACAGGGCAACGCTTCGGGAGACCTGCCATTAGTTCGACGCCGCAAGGTTGATACGTGCGTCCGCGTAAAGGAAGGCGATGCAATAGTATTAGGGGGTTTGATTGAAACCCAGGAACGAACCAAGGACAAACGTGTGCCCGTGCTCAGTTCAATTCCATTTATAGGCGGTCTGTTCAAGGCTAAAGAATCCAGTAAATTAGATAAGGAAGTCGTAATATTCATTACACCAAGACTGATACACGAAGACGGGGACCCGTTTTCCGACCGCCACAGCAAGATAAGTGTCGAGAAAGAACTTAAGTACCTGAAGGAAAACTCCATCTATCCTGAAGGGCAACATCTATCTGACCAGAATTCGGTCGAAACCCATATAGAACGCAAGTCTTCAGATGCAAAGTGAACTTAACAAAACAAAGTTGATGTTGGCCTATATCCTTGCAGTTGTTATACTTATTCTGCTTTGCTGTCCGTTGCTTATAGGCGCAGATTATATGTACTGGGATGACTACCATTCATTTGCAGATATTGTTTTGGATAAGATTCAAACCAGAGACCAGATTCCGGAAGGAAGCTCATGGGCGATTCTTTGCCTCAACGGTGATGCCGAGATAACTGCCGACCACACCGCAATCGCTCAGTTGACGAAGACGACTGACACTCTGGTGACGGAGTACAAGCTGGAATACGACAAAAACGGGACTAACGGCACAGGCGGAACACCTCCTGTAGACTGGGCGGAATACGATGTTTTTCTCCCCGGGGGATCGACCGTAACCTATGTTCCTGGCGACAATGAGGTTACGGTAACGCTTCACGTCAGGGCGAGCAATTCTGCTGGCGAACTGGCTGACGCTGGGTCATATATCGCTACGCAGACCCTAACGGTTCATTGGAAGTGAGCCATAGTCGTAATTCTTGCAAATTGTGTTCGTGTTTTAGTGCGAAATGCACAGCATCTATACACCCACTTTCGTTTAAATACATGGCATTGAATAAATCTGGGGACACCATATAATGGCACTAACTTAAGCATATTTCATATCATTAGAGTCTGACTCAAGATGCCATTTGTCGGGGAATTTCGGGGATTTCGTCGTCAAACAGGTCTATTCTTTTGACCAAAATTCCCTTAAGTTAGTGCCATTAGGGACACCATACGAATTTCTTTTTACCGGCGGGTGGCAGGCTCAAGGCCACAGGCCTTGGGGATGGTTGTTTAACGTCATTAGAAAAGCTGGCCAAACCTCGATTGCATCCATTCAAAGACCTCCAGCGTCGCCTGCCCTGAGCAAAGTCGAAGTGAAGGTGGAGGACAGAACTCAGAAGTAAATCCTAAACTCTAAACAATATCAAATGTTCAAAAAACATGAATTATCAATGCATAACGTAAAACCACAACGCAAAAATCAAGATTCAGCCAATAAGATGGATAATATGTTTTTAAGAGACTTGTTTGCCTATGCTACCAATTTTACGCAATCCCAAATTGCTCTACAATTGTCGAGAATATTCTACAAATCGACCTTTTTTTGCAAAACAAAGCCAAATTTAAAAATGATCAAATGGACATAAAGTTAAATATATCAAGTAATTATGAGAAAATATTGCACTGGATACTTGGTGAAAACAAACCTAAACAAAGCCAATTTGCAGAAGACAGAGGACTGTGGACAGATGACAGAAGCTTGCCCGCCGTTAGTTTGATGGGTTTAGCTGCCTATGGCGAGACGAAAGGACAGAATCAATGACCCCTTGCGGTGCAAGGGGCTAACTATGCTCGGCGGGGACGAAAAATCATTACAAAGCCTACGCCTATTATTAGGAGTATCGCTGTGGCGGGTTCGACAATGGTGATAGTGAGGCTGAAACTTTCCAGGCTGCCGACGTCGGCGTAATACGCATCGTATATTTGCAGCCGCCAGAGGCCGTAGGCGTCTTCGCCGTCAAAAGCTGACAGCGGGTCCACCGGCTGAAAGCTGCCCGACAGGTCCGAGCCGGCCTGGCTGATGGGGGGGCCGGCCTCATCGTCGAAGATTGTTTTTATATTGTCTTCGCCATTAAAGTAATCTTCGAGGTCGTACATATTCAGGCAGACACTCGTGCCGGAGGGACTTATCAAAAATATTTGCAGGTCGAATACGCTGCTATGCGTCAGGTTGATGCCGATATCGAGGTCAAAAATGGTGAGATGGTCGGGGACGTCGATGACCGCATCGAGCATCGGCCCTTTGGTGCTGCTCGGGTCTTCGGGAATTCGATAGTCGAAAGTTCCGCTGTAAGTATATACCGTGCCTGCAAATGCAGAGGTGCAAAATCCACAAAGAAGAATGAGGATTGGTGCTATTTTATGTGCGCTGGTAATACTCATCTCCCACCGCTTTTAAAGTATATACTATTTTACCTCAAGCACGGAGTTATATTCGCCAAAAGGATTTACTTCTGTAGTTTCGTTATACGGGTCCTGCTGCCACTGGCCGTCAACAACGAGGCGGTAGCGATATTTGCCCTGGGGCAGCTTCAATTTTGTCTGCCAGACGCCGCTGTCACCGATTCTATGCATGGGTGTATTGGCCGGCTGCCAGTTGTTAAAGTCGCCCGCAATCTGAACGGTGCTTGCACGTGGATACAGCGTGACGAATACGATGGCATCATCCAGCTGGCTGACGCCGTAGTAATCGGAGAGTTTGGCGTTGGTTTCTGCCAATGTTGGCTGTTTGGCGGTTTCTTGCTCTATTGTTGCAGGCGGTTCGATATTTTCTTTGACAGGGCTAAGGACGGGTTGAACCTGCACAGGCTTTGGGGCTTGCCTGACTTTTATCTCGGGCTTTGCCTGCTTGAGCAGCTCTTCGGCGTTGGCGCTGATAGTTTCAAGCTGGTCAGCCAAAGAGTTAACGATATGTCTGTGCTGCAGCTTTACGCCGGAGCCTATAATTTCCTCTGCCAGCGAGCGGAAATCTCTCTGTCCCTTGCTGGCAGGGTCGTATTCGTTAATCGGCTGGCCGAAGCTGGAGGCCTCCTTGATTTTAGTATTGAAATTAACGACGGTTCTAAACATTCTATCACCGAAGTGGGCCCGCAATTCCGATAGAATCTCCCTGGCCATCTTTGTTCTGATATCATACATGCTGGCCAGAACGCCGACCTGTATGTGCTGGCTGCATCGCTTGCAGAGTATGCTAAGGGTTTCGAGCTGTTTACTGAGTCCGTGCAGGGCAAAATAGCCGGTCTCGACAGGAACAATAACGTTGGTTGCTGCTCTTAGGGCATTGAATGTCAATAAGCTCACAGCGGGCGGGCAATCGATTATTGTATATTCATATTCATTTTTTACATCATCCAGAACGTTTTTCAGGCTGCATTCGCGGTCGTGAATGCTGGCCATTTGCTGTTCAAAGGCAGACAAATCTATACTGGCCGGTGCCAGCTCGAGGCTATCGCTAATCTGCCAGAGGATTTCCGTTAACCGGATTGGCTCGTTTCTGCTTTTGCTTATCAGAACATCGTAAATGCTCTGTTCAATCTGCTCTTCGGGTACGGCAAGGCCTACCGCGCAATGCGACTGCGGGTCCATATCGACAAGTAAAACCCTTTTGCCGATTTCAGCCAAAGCACTTGCAAGATTTATCGCAACTGTTGTCTTTCCACAACCTCCCTTTTGATTTACGACCGCTATCGTCCTCATAGCTCTTCTCCACGTTCTGAATTATATCTTTACAATACGCCGTCGGTGTATAAAGCTGTTTGGAAAATTAGATTAACCTTCAAAGACAGTCCTAAAAAAACACTATTTTCAGTGGAATTCTTCTTGCTCGACGCAAATAAATAAATGCTCATTATTAGTATTCGGCAAAGAAATCTGAAAAACTTTATATTTTTATGGGACGGGCCGATAAAAAACACAGATAACAGTATAATTATCCGTTACCGAGACCAATACAAGCAAGTATGGCACTTACCGGCGTCACCATTGGTTCGACAGCCCGCCTGCTCAGAGGTCTGTCCGGCGGGCAGGGCTAACCACCTGTATATAAACAATACAAAACCTGAAAATGTGACCTACACACCCATCCCCAGCTTAATATAAAGCAATTTATTACTGAACTCGTTAGATTTCAACAATAAAAAAGGTTCCCGCTAAAATATTCATCGAATTGCGGGAACCCTTTCGGTCGTTAAACAATCAGCTTTATGCTGGTTGGTTCATGCTGTGTAAGATTTAATCAATCTGTACGGGCGGTTTCTATTAACTTTTAACTTTGACCTTAACAGCTTTGGTCTTCTCGGCCTTCGGCAGCGTTATTGACAATACACCATCCTTGCAGACGGCATCAATTTTGTCTTCATCTACTTCAGTAGGCAGAGATATTTCACGTCTGAAGCTTCCATAACTGCTTTCTACATGGTAGTAGCCTTTTTCCTTTTCTTCTTTGGACTCTTTCTTTTCTCCGCTGATAGTCAGGGTGTTGCCATAAACGGAGATGTCGATATCTTCGGCCTTGCAGCCGGGTATTTCTGCCCTTACTACGACTGCGTCATCCTTGTCGGCGACGTCAATCGCAGGCCAGGCTTTGTATCCGATCCACGGCCTGCCGAGTCCTTTGAAAAAGCTGTCAAACAAATCATCCATTTCATCGTGAAGCTTTGCCAGTTCATTTTTGTTTCGTCTGTTAAAAGGTACCAGTGCCATAGTAACACCTCCTTTTTACATCACTACCTTATTTTCTTCATCATCTTTTAACCTTTATATCTATTCACTTAAAATAATATTGCAAAAATCATGCCAAAATCCTAACATGTCATAACTATTTATAATAGCGATACTTATCACATACCCCTACTATGCAATTATTCAAAAACAACTGTCAATTTGGCATTATTTCATGTGTGACTAATCCTGATTTTTCACAGCCACAGAGGACACAGAGGTCGCAGAAATTTATTTTTATTTAGCCCTGCCATCACTATGGCAGGGTTCTTATTCACGGCAGGTTCACCATTCGTCATAACCAAAGAGATTGCCACGCTCGTCTGCGCCTCGCTCGCAATGACGACGATTGCGGCGCCAAGTCATTGCGAGGCCGACAGGCCGAAGCAATCTCAATCCATCACAACCAAAAATTGTAGGTTGGGGCTTGCCCCAACATTTTCTCTATTTTGTAAATAAATCTTTGATTCGCCCAATCAGACCAAAGTCAAAAAAGATTTTGGTAACAACAGCCGCAATGATACTGATAATAATAGCACCAACGATTTTTAATACTTTTTTGGTGACTCCTCTCTTTTTCTCAACCGTTTCCTTGATTTCCTGAATTTCAGAGTGATCCCCAATCTGTAGATTACCGGGTTGGTTAACATCTCCCCATATGACGTTTGAGTTTTGTATATTGATTGGTGATGGAGTAGCCTTTTGCTCTGTTTCTGCTGGCTTTTCTAAGGATGATTGGTTGGATTCAACTGTTTTCCAAGCGAAACGAACCAGCCTCATCCATGAATTGTAAGCGTAAGCATTTTGAATCCATAAAGAGCTTGCTGAGCAGCGACTACCACCGAAGATGTCATCTACTGGCTTCCAAGGCCACTTCTCAAATTGCGTAATATTGAGATCAGCCTTCTCAATTTCAGTATCTGTTAACAAACATGTCATCAAAATGATACTTCGTGCATCATCTTCTGGAATAAAACTTTGTTCTTTATATTTTTTGGCCAAATATTTCCGAGCTTTATCGAAGCATCTAGCCTGAAATAATTGACGGCTTTTTATATTCTTGTAATAAACATCCAGCCATTCACCAGCAATCCTATAATTATTAGGATGCCCTCTAATATCAATTGATATCTGGTTAAATAACTCTTGGTCTTTATCCTTATCCATAACATTCAATCCATGCTGAATTATTCCGGTTAACTGGTGCATTTTGTTTTATTGGTATAAATTTTCAGCCGATATAGTTTTATCGGCTTTTATTATAAAGGCCTTCAGTTAGGAGTTGCAAAGAAAAGCGTATGAAGAAGTGTTCGTTTTGTTCAGAAGAAATTCAAGATGAGGCCGTAAAATGCCGGTTTTGCGGTGAATTTCTCGATAAAGGCGATAAGTTAAAAACAAAATGGTATTATACAACAAGCGCTAAGGTCTTATCATATATTTCAGATTGCTTTCGCTATTCAGGCAAACAAATGCTCACTGATATTATAAAGTGGACAATAATTATTATCATTGCTGCCATTGTATTTACAATCTCATATAAAATCGCTACAAAAGGTTCGGTAGGACCATCATATACAACCTGGAGGAGAGGGCGGCCCTGATGATATACTGTGCTCGGCATATACGTCATATACAATCTTGAGGCAAGATGAATCGGTAAGGATATCGAATTTAAAAGAAATGATAAAGTGGATCATAGCGATTAAATAATTAAGATTCTCAAAATGATCGAATAAGTACTGAAAGTGCGCTATTAATGGTAGAAAACGAAAATAATGTTATAGCAAAAGTTAAGGAATATCATGAAGAACTAAAACAAATTCATAGTTTTGTGTCAGAAAGATTATTGCCAATGCTTGACATAAAATTGAAAGAAAGGGAACCCAATGACAAAGATATGTCTTTGAGGGATACATTTATCAGAATGTATCTGGTTATTGGATCAATTCTAAAGTTAAATCACTATAAGGATTTTCATGTTCTTGCCAGTATAACAAGAACTCTTTTTGAACTTTATATTGATATGCACTTGCTCAATCAAGAATTAATACCCAACGGTCTTAAAAAATTTGCTAATTTTACGGAAGCAAAAAAATTTTCTATTGCAGAAGCCCGTAGGAATTGGGCGATGGAGAAAAAATTTCCTTTTGATGAGAAGTGTCCCCAAAGAGCTGAATATCTAAGACAGAATCAAGTGCAGAACATGCCGAAAAAGATAAAAGAACTTTGGGGGCGTCAGACGTGCCCAAATCACTGGTCAGGTCTATCTCTTGCTGACCGTGTTGGTAAGTTGGGAACTGATTTTATCGAAATGTATATTAAGTTGTATGATTTGGGAAATTGGTATACTCATTCTGGGCCACTTGATTGGCAGTTTCTTGGAGATGGAACTATTACAAATGCTATAGCTGGGCTTGCATACGGTTCTGCCAGTAAGATGCTGCGCGAATGTTGCAATATCTGTGTAAGCATTTTCAATCTGAACTACGATCGAACCTAATCTATTATTGAATTATTTGAGAAAGTCGACTATTTTGGATTAGTGAAAGTTATTATTATTGTTTGGTTGACTATCTTAGAAAAAGTGAGAAGCTTTTAAGGTTTATTATTCCAAACCGGTATAAATACTCATCCTTGTTGAGAAAATTCGCTCTTCAAATTAGTTTTATGAACGATTTGAAAGGCAAATTTAAACACAGGAAATAATAAAAAAAGAGGCATTGCCGCGGGACGGAACCCTTTGGCTAACCTCTCATCGTGATTCAATATAAAGTATATACTTAATTTCAGCCAAGTCAATAAAAATATTTTGCTTTTTTACACTTTTTTGTTTTTTGGCTTTCGTATTTAGGATTTTCCCATACATCGGTTTTCACTTGTTAAAGCTTGTCCTGAGCGCAGTCGAAGGAAGAGAGTGCCACAAATCTTGGTCACACACAATTTTTCACCTTTTCTTTTGATTAAATTACGCCTTGCGGTGGTCTTTTAAATAAAGTAAAGTAATAAAGATTTATCCACCTTTGGTGGAGTTCAATATAATTAAAAATTGAGGGATTCGATAAATGACTGAAAATAAAAGCAGCCTTAAATTAGATATTGTCCCCGAACAGGTAAGGGAAGCTCTGGTGCTGTTTACTGAGAAACTTAATGCAGCTCTTGGCGACAATCTGCAGAGCATTACGGTGGTCGGCAGCAGCTTGACACGGGACTACAGGCCCGGCCAAAGTGATATTAATACCGTTCTCGTGCTCGGCAAACTAACCGTGAATTCACTCGATGCTATCGCAGGCATGGCTAAGGTTATGAGCCGAAAAAAAATATCCGCTCCGCTTCTAATGACGCTGGCTTATATCGAACGCTCGCTTGATGTCTTCGGTGTTGAGTTTCTTGATTTTCAGTTAATTCATCAAACAATTTTGGGCAGCGACCCCTTCGTTTTATTAAATCCGAAGAAAGACGATGTCCGGCTTCAATGCGAGCGTGAGCTTAAAGCTATGCTCATCCGGTTAAGACAGGGTTATATTGCAGCAGCGGCCGACAGGAAAATCGTTCGAGATATTTTAATATCAACCGAGAAAGGATTAGCACCGCTTCTGCGAGCGATGCTTTGGCTAAAAAGTATTGACCGGCCGGCTGAGACGGAGCCGACCTTCAAGAAAGCCGGCGCAGAATTTTCAATCAATGTAGAATCTTTGATATATATTGCAGGTTGGCAATATGAAAAGGTTTATCCGGACAAAACTACTGTTAAAAACTCTTTCGAGTCAGTCTATTCTATCGTCGAGAAATTGGCAATCATTGTGGATGAACTTGAGGCTTAATATGCACCGTGTCCCTTTTATCTTTACGGCAATATTGTTATTTTTATGTTTTGCAGGCGAAACAGTATTGGGCCAGACGGTTCTGCCGGATATGCCTCGAACTTATGTCGAGGACTTGGCTAATATAATAAACGATACCGATGAGCATTCTTTAAAGGGTATTTTGCAGGAATTAGAGCAGAAGACCGGTGCTCAGTATATCATCGTGACGGTGGATACTACCGGCGGGATTCCGATAGAAGATTTTGCAATCAATGTGGCGGAGAAATGGAAGCTTGGCCAAAAGGGAAAAGACAACGGCATGTTGTTTGTCCTTGCAAAGAATGATAGGAGGTATAGGTTTGAAGTTGGCTACGGATTAGAGGAATTTATAACGGACCAATATAGCGGCAGAGTCGGAAGAGATGTCCTTGTTCCGTATCTGAAGCAGGGTGACTTCAGCCAGGGGATTTACCAGGCTAATTTACAGATTGTCCAGAAGATTGCCGAGCACTCCGGCGTAGTTTTAACCGGTATGCCGAAGCTAAATCCCATGCCGGTTTCGCAAAGGCGGATCACAAAAGGTTTTCCTTGTTGCAGTATTTTGCCGCTGTTATTCTTTTTTCTGATTATTTTTGGCGGTCGTGGCAGGGGAATGGGCTGGTGGTTCCTTCTGCCTTTTATGATGGGCGGCTTCGGCGGGCAAGGCGGATATGGAAGAAGCGGTTCATTCGGCGGGGGCAGCTTTGGCGGTGGTTTCGGCGGATTCGGCGGCGGTATGGGCGGAGGTTTCGGCGGAGGCGGTGCAAGCGGAAGCTGGTAGAAACTGAAGATAATTAAGGAGAAGTAATAAAATGAAAAACTTCGGAAAAGTATGGGTAGTCTTGATTGTTATACTTGTCGTTTTGCTGCTGGTCGGGCTGGGTGTATTTAGCTGGTATATCAGCGGCTATAACAAAGCAGTCAACCTTGAAAAGGCTGCGGAAAGGGCATGGGCGGATATTGATACCACTTTGCAGCGCAGGCTCGATTTGATACCTAATCTGGTCGAGACGGTCAGGGGATATGCAAAGCACGAAGATGAACTATTTAAACACATTTCCGATGCTCGTACAAAATACTTTCAGGCCGAC
>MHYD01000092.1:0-5870 GCA_001824645.1 Planctomycetes bacterium RBG_13_46_10 | reverse complement strand
GACTCCCTCCATCAGGCACAGGCTTTTAGGCTTCTGGTTCCAGGCGTATGACACAGCACTATAGATTAAAAATGCGCAGACCGCACAAAAGATAATCGTGGTCAGGGGATAGCCTGTCACGCGATAGGGTCGTTCGACATGCGGTTCTTTGTGCCTTAAAACTATAACCGCGATGCTCGTAGCAAGGTAAAACGTATAAACCGGCGCAGCGGTATATAAAAGAGTGTCAACAAAAGAGCCTAAAATTACAATCAGCCCGACTGCGATAATCCCCTGGACCAAAAGTGCCCAAACTGGCGTTCCTGTTCGCTCGTGCCATTTGCCTACCAGCCGAAAGGCTCGGTGCTCGGCACCTAAGGCATACGAAATACGAGCGCCCGTGAATATTAAACCGCTGACAGCTCCAAGTGCGGAAATACAAACCAAGGCACTGATGAACCTACCACCGATTTTGGGAAAGACGGTCGAGACACTATCGGTAGCAACCGCTTTGGAGTTAGCTAAACCGGCATAGCCTAATGTATGCAGGAAAGCCTCGTTGACTAATAAGTAAAGCACTGTTACTACAATGGAGCCGAGCACCAGCGCCCGGACGATATTGCGTTTCGGATTTTTAACCTCGGCTGCAACATAGGCCATTTCATTCCATCCGCCATAAGTGAATAGAACGAAAATCATCGCCAGACTCAATGGAAACGGATTGACCGTCTCAGCGGCAGACGATGTGCCGCGCGGGGCGATTAACGCCACACCAACAATGGCCAGAAGTCCCAGCGCCTTGACCGTTGTCAGTATGTTCTGGGTCCACTTGCCTTCTTTTACACCAATAATATTTATAATCGTCAGAATAATAACAGCTGCGGCGGCAAAAGCTCGCTGGCTGTATAGCGGATGTGCCGCTAATGGGTCATAGATGGTGCGGGCGTAAGTTGCAAATGCAAAAGCCATCACGGCTATATCGCCGGGCCTGATAATTGCAAGCTGTCCCCAGCCGAAAAGAAAACCAGCCCACGAGCCGTAAGCCCGGCTGAGATATACATAGTCGCCGCCCTCTTTCGGATATGCGGTGGCAAGCTCGGCATAACCCAGCGCACCGAATAATGAAAGCAAACCGCCGGCTATCCATATCAAAGGTACGCCCCACCAATAGCGTGCACCGGCTGCAATATCGGGGGCCATCTGATAGATTCCTGCCCCGATGATGATGCCGACTATAATGCATGTTGAGTCGAAAAGCGACAGCTCCTTCTTTGGCATTACTGGCATAAAGAATCCCTTCTTTTTTATTCCTGACGTTTCTTAAGCGTCACGCTCAGACCTTGCACCTGGAAAACCGTATCTAAGCTCGGATTGGTCGTAATCGCATTGATGAAATCCTGTCCTGTGCTGTCAACGTTATGGGCAAGGATAAGCCCGCCCGGACGAACTAACGGCAGCAGTTTGTTTAGATAATCAGTATAACCGGCTTTGTCTGCATCGAGGAATAAAATATCGACAGGCTCTTTTCTTTTTGTAACTGTTTCGTGTGCATCGCCCTCGACGAGAGTCACGAGGCTATCGACACCGGCACGTTTAAAGTTCTCACGTGCCAGAGCGGCTCTGCGGGCATCGATATCGTGAGTGGTCAGTTTTCCACCCGTGGTCCGCAATGCCAAGCAGAACCATAAGCCGGAGTATCCATTGGACGTGCCAATCTCGACAACGTGTTTTGCGCCGGTTGCTTCTGTGAACAATCGCAGCAATCTTCCATCTGTCGGCGGGACGTTCATCATGCCGGCGCTTTGATTGATATTCATGTCTTCCAAAATACTCAGAATCTTTTTCTCTTCCTCATTGGCCGGTATAGGTGATTGCTGGTCACCTGAAAAACCTCTGCTGAATCTGCCGCCGCGACTGCCTCTTTGCTGGCCCCTGATTAAGTCAGAGGTCTGAAAAACAGCTAATAATATAATCCCCATCATAATGGCCGGCATAATCTTCTTAAACATTTCTGTTTCCTTTCTGGCTACGGATTGGCCTTCGCCAAGACGAGCTTAAATAATATCAAAACTGCTCCATTAGACTAACAAAGGTAAAAGACGAATTCAAATAAGACTTTATTTCGGGCTGGGATTGTTAATGATAAAAAGTAAGGCTTTTTTGAACAAGAAAAAGGGCTGGGACCTGCGGAGGAGAGGAGTGATTAATTATCCCAGCCCTGTCTGCCTTGATTCTGGGCTAAAATTACTACGTTTAATAAGCAAAAGGGGTTCGTTCATTTTGTTCGGAAGTCAGGAAGCAAAATTTTTTTCAGAGTTATGCCTTACTCGAGGTATTTGGTATCATAGATGAATATGGTGGAAAATAAGGCAGTATAATTAAATCAAGGATGGGTCGGGCGATTAGAAATACTAATGGAAAAAGGGGCGTTATTTTTGACCTGGACGGCGTCCTTGTTGATACGGGTTCCTACCACAAACAGTCATGGTATGAATTAGCGGCGAGAGAGGGCTTAGGAATGTCGGACGAGCTTTTCTACAGCACTTTCGGCATGCAAAATAATGCGATAATTCCAATATTAGCAGGGCGGCAGTCCTTCGACAGGCTCAGGATGGTGAGCGAAGTCGAACCAGTATCTGCAGAAGAAATTGAGCGCATGTCCGAATGGAAAGAACGGCGTTACCGTGAGCTTATAGCTGATAAACTGGAATTGATGGAAGGAGCGCAGCCATTGCTTGAGGACCTTAAAAATAATGGTTTTCTTTTGGCAATCGGCTCTTCCGCCCCGCGAGCTAATCTGGATGTTGTGCTGAAGCGCTGCAGTATAAGCGATTTTTTTGATGCTTTCGTTGTTGGGGAGGATGTGCGTAATAGTAAACCTTCCCCCGATACATTTTTAAAAGCTGCCGAGAAGCTGAAACTACCGCCGCGACAGTGCGTAGTAGTTGAAGACTCGTTAGCGGGAGTCCAGGCCGGCAAAGCTGCCGGCATGGCTGTTATAGCAATCACGACTACCAGAAAACGCCGGGAGCTAAAAGATGCAGATATGATTGTTGACAGCTTGACCGAGTTAAATGCCAATATTTTCAATAATCTGCTGAAAGTTATTCCGGAATAAAAAATATCAGGAAATTCAGAACAGATAACGCTCCATAATCGTATCGAAGGAAAAAACATAAATTGAGGTTGTCTGCACTATGGCCAGAAAAGCATTTTTATCCATTGTTGTTATTTTACTATTTGGAATCGAGGCTTGGGCGGGCGACTGGCCTCATTGGCGCGGGCCGTTTCTTAACGGCTCATCTGAGGAGAAGAACCTGCCCGGCAAGCTAAGCCTGACCGAAAACGTCAAATGGGTAATCATTCTTCCGGGTCACAGCTCCGCCACGCCTATTATATGTAAAGGCAGAGTCTTTATTAGCTCCACCGATAAAGAAAGCAAGGACCTTCTGGGCCTTTGTTTCGATGCCAAAACCGGCAGGGAGATTTGGCGAAGAAAGCTGGGAACTGCCACGCGTACTGTGCAGCGCAATAACATGGCTACCCCATCCCCCGTCACAGATGGGGACAATGTCTATTTTATGTATGGGACAGGTGAACTGAGCGGTTTAAACTATAATGGTGACATAATCTGGACGCGCAATATAGAAGCTGATTACGGCAATATCTCCACAAATTGGGGTTATAGCTCAAGCCCTTTGATTTACAAAGCCTGCCCCGAGCAAGGCCGAGGGGGCAGGCTCTATATACTTGTCCAGCGTGGGGCCTCTATGTTTAGAAGAGGGGGTCAAAGCGGCGAAAGCAGCGAGCCGACGGAGCCTTTCCTGCTTGCCTTGGACCCAAAGACCGGCAAAAATATCTGGAAGCAGCCGCGAAAAACCGATGCCATAGCCGAGGCTCTTGATGCCTATAGCTCGCCGATAGTATTTCAAAACAACGACCGCGCGGAAATCATCGTAATAGGTGCGGATTATATCACAGCTAATGACCCGAATACTGGTAAAGAGTTGTGGCGATATCAGTATGCTGAGCAAAAAATCAGGAACTGGCGTATTGTCCCTTCTCCCGTTATGGCTGATGGACTTATTTTAGGCGTTCAGCCAAGAGGAGGAAACGACCTTTTTGCCCTGAAGGTTAATGGCGCAATTGGTACGTTGTCAAAAGACCACGTCGCCTGGACCTTTAGAGGTCCTACCCCGGATGTCAGCACACCACTTTATTATAAAAGCAACCTTTATGTATTAGATGGGCAGAGAACTAAAATGGTTACCTGCCTCGATGCCACAACGGGTCAGCAGAGGTGGCAGGGCGGAATCGGGGGTAGCGGTCCCTGGCGTGCTTCGCTTACTGCTGCGGATGATAAAATTTATTGTATTAATGAATCATCAGAGGTAATAGTTCTTGCAGCAGACCCGGAAAAATTCGAGATTATATCACGAGTGATTCTGGAGGACTCTCCCGTACAGGCTTCGATAGCAATAGCAGAGGGGCATCTTTTTATCCGCACAGCCGGCAAGCTGTTTTGCATCGGGTATTAAATATAAATAGCTGGTTTTTTGATAAATAATCAAACTGTTTCGATTGACAAACGTATTCTCACGTTCTTGATTTTTCCACTATAATATTCAAAATTCTCCGTATAGGTGCCTGAAAACCATTTCCCTGAAGGGTTTTTACGAAGTTTTTTATTGACCTCAGAGCATTTGGTTTGGTATAAGTAATATATCGGAGTTTATTAATTTAATTCCTGGGCACTAATTAATGGATGGTTCTGACTGCGGCACGCGTGTGGCCGCCCAAGCAGAGCTGCTTATGTTCTGCAGAGGAAAGTGTTTCAACATTTCGCTAAAGAGCTGTGTATAGCTTCCAGGGAAGGAGGTATAAAAACAACCCAAAATCGTTCTATGCTCAAACAACAATTTGAGTGTTGCCCGGCGAAGCCGAGGCGAAGACGGGAGGGTGTAAGGCTCTATTGTATTTTTTAGAGAGATTGTCGGAGATGGGCATAATTGAGGTTGAAAGTCCGAATGCTCATCGAAGACAATGAGTGTTTTGGTGTGTGGCCAGGCACTCAAAGCGTAGATTAACTTTTAAGGGAGGAATATTATGTGTAGAAAAATAATGTTTTTGCTTTCTTGTGCTGTTTTATTAATTGCAACAAGTGGTGTCCAGGCGGCACTACTCGAAATCACACCAACAGCACCGGTGCCGGGTGGGGCGGACATTGCCAACCTTGTTGGCAGTGACAATGACGCTGACAACGTCGGAACGGGCGAAAATCCCCCGTATACAAACGATGCCACAACGTATATCGCACACGACCGCGGCGGCCAGGGTCAGACCTTTGTCACAGGTGGCAATGAGGCAGGGTATCTTATTACCGGCGTCTGGGTCCGGCACGTAGCTTACACCGCTGCCGTAGATCAGACATGGTATAGAATGCAGGCAGGCAGCGAGCTCCAAATCCGTATCACGGATCCTGCTGCTTCCGGAACGGATGCGTTTGTATTGTCCGGCGAAATCTATGATGTCACTGGCGCAGAGGAGAATGCCCTGCCGAGTACGACCACAAATACTCAAACCGGAACGGGCCTTTGGTTTCACGTGACTCTGGATGCACCGGTGGCTCTTGCAGCCAACACGGAGTACGGTTTTGACCTAACCAGTATCTCGGGCTTGGGACCGGTCTTGTTCTTCGAGACAATGGGTATCAGGGACGACGCTGTCGGCGGAAATCCCTACCTGGAAGGTTCGGCGTATGTTAGCGGTGCTGGGGGTGTTGCGGACAATATATTGACGTCGGCACCGGGTGACCGCGTATTTGTAGTTGAACTTACTTCCGCAGCGCCGAGCGGCCCGAAGGTTATTTTTGTCACGAGTGTCAAGGACAA
>MHYD01000091.1:8234-13781 GCA_001824645.1 Planctomycetes bacterium RBG_13_46_10 | reverse complement strand
TCAATACGATGGTGGCTAAAAATGAATTCTGGAATCCAAAAATTGCTTGATTTTCAAGACAGTCGCTACAAAATCTTAACTATTCAGCCACAATACGAATCGTATGCGTGACTGGTACGATAGCAGCCTTGATGAAAGCCGTCAGCTTATCGCGTTCCGACTCAGTCTTGGCCACTGTACCTTCCATGTCCTCGCTGCCTGCCTTGCCATGCATCATTTCTTTCATTTGCTTGGTTTCGAATGCCTGCTTCCTTCCCACTATTTCATCGACCATTAGGAAAGCATGGGTGAAAGGATTGAGTTCAAAATCGGCTGCCAGATTAATTCCTTTGGTCAATTCTTCGGCAGTATAGGTTTTCGAGTTTTTGCCCCAGGTGATGCGATATCGATTCGCGGATGTATTTTTAACTAAGAGGATGAAACGGTTAAGCTCCTCATTAAATGGGACCAACGTCATGCCGGAACGAATGCTCGAATCCTTGTCGATTGGTCCTGTAGCGCAGAACGGATAGCGGCTGCTTTTCACCTCGACCTCGTTCGAATCAGATTCCAGTATCTGGTGGCCCTCTGAGGCGGTCGCCTCGCCGGAAGCCAAATCGAGCGTAATAGTTCCGATGTTTCCGTCCAAACCCATCGCTTTAAGAAAAGCATAAGCCATTACCAGATGGCCGGCCCAGCCGGGATGAACACCGTCTTTACCAGATAGCATATAACTGTCACCGTATTTCTTTTTGGCCTCAAATCCGGCAACCAGCATGGGCAGAAAGCAATCGGCAAAGGCGACATTCTCTTCGTGGGCCAGTGTGACATCAATATTACGAAATTCCAGCAGGCTTAGATTGAGGTTGTCAACCGTGTCATCGGCTTTCGCGGCCCATGGTGGCTTTATGCCGACGTTACCCGCTGCGCCCTGGATAACCCTTACACCGGTTTCCTTGAATTTCTGAATAATGGCTCGCGAGGCATCACGATAGATACGGCCGAACTCTTCCTGGTATGTCTGGTAATTATGGTCGTTCATGCCGTAACAGGTGGTGACAATAGTCGGCTTAAAACGCAGGACATCATTTTCCATCCGTGCCAGCAGCCCCGGAGATTTCTCCCCGCCCCATCCGTGCTGGCGGACAGTGACATTCAGCCGTGGAACGCTCACAGTCAAATAGGTTTCGATGATCCGTGAATACATTTTCTGCTCGGTAATCGAATCGCCGCATATTGCCAGCCGGTCGCCAGGCTTTAATAGCAAACCTTCAGGTTGTGGTGCCTTGAACGGTTTATATGCGGCAAAATACGGGTCAGAGGGCAGGGATTCCAGCTCCACTGCCAAAAGCGGTAGAACTGGGGTTAAAACGAGCAATAGTGGTAGCAATATAAATTTTCTCATAGGGGAAATATACGTCCTTTAGATGAAATGGGCAAGAAAAATGTATAGTACCTTAGGCATGTTATAAATTAAATATAGAGGCAATCTGAACAAACCTTCCTAAAGAGCCGATATAATAATATGGGAGTAAAATTAGATACATATTATTGTGCAGAAAAGCCGATGCTGGAACAAAAACAGCCATCTAAAGAAGACACATCTCGCATGAAGAAATGTCCATTTTGTGCAGAGCAGATACAGTCGGAAGCCATCAAGTGCCGGTTCTGCGGCGAGTTTCTTGATAGAGCCGGTAAAACAAAATGGTATTTTTCAACATCTAATATTATAGTTGCTTTTCTGTTTGTTGGCCCCCTCGTACTACCACTTGTTTGGTTTCACCCACACTACAAAAAAAACACCAAAATCATAATTACGACTATCATTAGCATAGTTACAATTTTGGTTGTCTATCTCCTGATAAAGCTATTTCCTGGTGTATTTCAATATTACTCTCAATTAAATGATTTGATAGAGCAACTAAATCACACGGGGTATTAACAGTCATGCTCCAGGGACTCGGAATGTAGCGTAGATTGATAAGGTGGGCTTGAGCCTGTCGGTTTATTATTCCTTTTGGTATATGGTACCCGGCTTTGATTCTGATTCTATGCATTTTTCCATCTTGGCGAGGCCGTCGAGGCACAACTGCGACCATGTCTCCATAGTATCCCGGACTTCCAGCAGCTTGGCCGCTGTCTCAAAAGACATCTGGCTAATCATCTGCTCACGCTTGGCGACCTTTGGGGCATCCAGATTCCAATAGTGAACGATTCCAAGGTGCACGCTGCCGACCTCAGTGGAATCATCGTTGAGCAAGGCAACAATTTTATCGGTATGATTTGCCTGGACAGATACTTCCTCCGCCACTTCCCGCTGGACAGCGGCAATGTAAGTGTCATAGAAGTTTGTATTGAATAATGGCATATCATCAACGGGATTAATATGGCCTCCGATGCCGATGGACCTTAGCCCGACAAGCCGGGTCTCACCCGCTCGCTTTCCTCGGACGTAGCTGAGTAACTTGCCGTCACACGCCATTATAACGTACGGAATAAGCTGCTTGTAGGATGGGTCTTTTTCTGCCTGCGTTCTCGGAATGAAACGCGGAACGCCAGGGACAAAAATCTCGCGAAGATAGCGGTCAACGTCAAAAACAAGGCCGTGAAAGATTCCGACCTTTTCGACAACTTTCCGCTGGACGACTAATACCTGTTCTTCCTGTGCCATATTTACCCTTTTAGAGACGCCATTTTTAATTCTCACTCAACTTAAAGTCAATATAATCTGAATATTTTAACATTATCCTGGTTTTATCTTTCGGGTCGGGTTCTTCGCCCAGATAGAATTTAACACTCATTTTTCTTTCATTGATATCGTAAATACTGTGCCATAGCGTTCTCCATGGCGGAGATTGCGGATTCCACTTAGCAAAAGGCGGTACTGCGACACGACCATTTATCTCTTTTATCTGCTCGATATTAAATTTCCCACCCGATTTCAAGGCCTTATGAAGAATCTCCAGGCGATTGGCACTTTCCTTCAAGCCGTCCGGCACGGTGTCGGCATTATCGTATTTGTACACAAGATGGTTCGTTATACATTGTAGGCCGTTGCCGTCTGTGATAAATGTTTTGTCGCGCTGCGGCGAAAACTCGAAGATAAAGCTCTTTCCATTTCTATCTGCAATCAGATAATGACAGGGAATGTAAATATAAAAATGCTTTAGAGACAGAAGTGCTTCTTTCGCCTGTTCAACATCCTTGCATGTGTCAAGTAAATAACGCATACACAATATCTCGTGAATTCCAACCCCCGCCGTTGGCTTTGAAACTCCCATTGTTTCCATTTCTGCAAAAACTGCTACAACCAGTCCCTGTGAATTTATTCCATCGAGAACACCTCCCAAATATTCATAAGCGCTGATGTAAAGACTGGCATAACCTTTATCCGGATATATCTCGAACACGTAGGGGCTGACAAGAGCCGGTTTTTTGCCAGTTTTCGGATTTGTTACCTGAAGTGTCCTTGTTGAGAAATCGAAGTTTCGGCTCAATACATTATGACCGGCTTCTGTAAAAGGCGCCGGGTAAAATACCGCCGTGCAGCCTGTTATTCCCGGAAGCTCCATCTGCACAAGCAATCCGGAAAAGTCAAAAGAATCATCATGCAAATTCCACCCTAATGTTGCTGCTGCTCCTTTCATGCGCTCATAATGTATCGGGTAGTTCTGCTCTATATACGTACGCTGCATCCTGTTTCGCGAATTATCAAGTCCTGAAAGAGCCATAACAAGGTTGTTTTTTTGGGCTATTTCCGCAATCTTTTTCCCTATCTGGAAGTTTGTGCCCTTAATAACAACATGCCGTACTTCCACGAAGTCTTTTGGGCTGCTGGTTACGACGGTCTCTTTACAAAAGATATCGTTCGGCTCGGCAAAGCCGATTGCACTTAGAAGCAGCAGTAGAATTGTGGTTAATATAAACTGTTTCTGCATTTCAGCGATGTTAGTAAAGTAGTTTCTCACACTAATCTCCTTTGAAGGTTATACTGTTATTTTATCAGAATTATTTGCAAACAAAAACTTGCAGTTTTTATATCCGCGAATCCTGCTTTATAAAGTAAATCCCTGGTAAATAATCCGTAGTCCGACAATTAAAATCGCGATAGCCAGAAATTTAATTATCCAGGAACTGGTGAATCTCTGCGAAATTCCGGCACCGATTTGAGCACCAACTATTACTCCGGCTGCCAGCATTAATACGAGCGGCCACTGACCGGCCAAGTCGCCTTGGTATATATGCACGATGGTGCCTGCCATTGCCATTATCGCAAGTGTAAAATGGCTTGTGGCAGTTGCAAAATGTACAGGAAAATTCAACACATATACCATCATTGGCACATGAATAATACCTCCGCCGATGCCTAAGAGGCTCGAAAGCAATCCTACCACCGTGCTGATTGCCATACCGACTTTAACATTGTATGGTGGTATCGATTTCGCATCAGCATGTTGGGTATTGAGCCGTTTTTGCACTGAGATAAACAGATACGTTCCGACAAATATCAGGGTAATGCCAAACAATATGTCAAATGCTCTGATGGGAATGTAATTGATAATTAATGCACCGGCAATAGCCCCCGGCACCGCTGCAAGTGCGAATAATAAACCAGCGCGGTAATTTATTCGCCTCATTTTTGCATAGGCAATACTGCCGGAAACAGCATTGGCGCAAACTACAGCCAGTGAAATGGCAGTAAGCACCGTTGGCTCTTTTTCTTTATAAAAAATCAGAAATGCTGGCATTATCAGGAAGCCACCGCCGGCGCCGATTAAAGTTCCTGTAGTTCCTACTATAAAGCCAAAGAAAAACAAACCGGTTATTTCCTCGGGACACATGTTCAAAATATCATAAAAATTCATGCCAATTATCAACAGAAAAAAAGCCTAAAGTGAGCTAAAGTGCCTAAAGTTAAAATGTGTTTAACATCTCAAATAAGTTCTTTCTACTCTATGAGTGATACAGCAGCAAAAGCAGGTCAATAACAAAGAGCAAAACGATAGTTGCTTCAAGCACGAACATAAGAAAATCGAACCTGTCCTGCTGCAGAATCTGATAGAGGTTATGGAGGGTTTCAAGCTTTTCATCGATGGTGCGGTGCCAATCGGGCAGGTGAAATCGGCTGGCAAGATTTGTATGGATTTGCGCCAAATACCAGTCGCCAAAAAATTTAGTTATATTAGACAGCTCATCATCGAGGCGCGAAACGTCGATTCGTATTTCGCGCAGCTTCTTATGCACCTCCCGGCGAGAATGGAAACGCATCTGGGTGATATCACGGTAGGATACCTGAAGCGCATCATCAAGAATGCGGTCGTATGCGGCAAGTTCTACAAGCTGCACATTGGCCAACTCTATTATGTGCAGGACGTCGTCGAGAGAATCATGCTGGCCTACAACAAAAGCCGAGTCCCAATCAATAAGCACTAGCTCTCTGTCGTAATAGCTTATATACCGCTCGGTTGATTCAACCACTTCCTGGTCGGATAGATGTACTATGTCCTCCTCCTGCGTAAGCAGCGCTGCTATTATGCGGCGATTAGCTTTCAGCCATTGCTCAGCGCT
>MHYD01000091.1:6606-8152 GCA_001824645.1 Planctomycetes bacterium RBG_13_46_10 | reverse complement strand
GGCCTAATGCAGTGCGGCTCAATGGCACGCCGTATAGCCTCGGCAAATTCGTTTATTTCATGTTCGAGTGTTCCGCCGGTCAATTGAAGGTCATGATATTTTACCAGCTCTCCTAAAGAATCCACCACGAACGGTACACGTACCTGGATACTTATTGCCCCGATATTGAATAATTTTATGCTTCGTTTGACTTGGACAATCTGGCCGTCAGCGAGCTGTTTCGTCTGTGCTGGAAAATCGGCAACCTGCGGGCAATAGAAAAACATTTGTCTGGGGCTTCGCTTGCTCGGCGATATCAGGTATTCTCTGGTGGGTTGCGAGAGAATACGGTCGATTGTGTGACGTTTCATGTCATAAGCCAGATCATAGGCATAGACATAAGCAACCTCGCCACGATAGAGTTTGCCATCGGGCTGCTCTTTATAGCATTTACTACTTTGTATTTCATCCGAAAAGCTCATTAAATTTATCCTCGATACTTGGGCTTTCAGAAAGTGTCTGGCCAATTAGAACAGCCCTTACGCCGACCGATTTTAGTTTTTCAACGTCGGCTCTCGTTTTTATTCCGCTTTCCGCGACCAATTCGTTTTTGTTATCGATAAGGTTGGCTAATCGGCTGGTGTTATTCAAATCCACCTCCATCGTGGCGAGATTGCGATTGTTAATTCCCAGGACGCTGTATCCCCCGCTCGGAAAACCAATCAGGCTGCGAACAGCCAGTAAGGTATCAGCCTCATGAACCTCCAGAAGAACAGTTAAAGTTAATTCCGCGGCGGCTATCATTAAGTCCATTATCTCGCCGGGTTTTAGAGCCTCGGCTATCAGAAGTATCGCATCGGCACCGGCTGCGCGGGACTCATATACCTGCCAGATATCGATAATAAAATCCTTGCGCAGAATCGGCAGGCCTACAACCTCCTTTATCTGCTCTATGTATTGGAGCTTGCCCTGAAAATATTTTTCATCGGTCAGAACGCTGATAGCATCAGCGCCGCACCTTTCATAAACAAGCGCAATCTCCACGGGGTCGAAGCCTTCGCGGATAATACCGGCTGAAGGTGATGCTTTTTTAACCTCCGCAATAACATTTATGCCCCGATAGTTTGGCTTTGTGACTGCTTTATAGAAATTGCGGCACCTCGGCATCGAGCGAACCTGCTCTTTAAGCTCCTGGAGATTTCGTTGCAGTTTTCGAGTCTGGACTTCTATTCGTTTGTCTGCGACTATTTTGTCTAAAATATTTGCCAAGATTATTTTATACTTATTGCCTTAAAGAATGTATAGTTGAACGTGCCGTTACTTTCGGCTGTCCTATATAGGTCTGTTATCCCCTTATTCCAGGTCTGTTCATCTATCATTCCAGCCGTTAATGCTTTTTCTTTTACGCCTTCGACCATAGCGGTAAATGTATTTTGGGTAAATCCTTCTACGAGCTGAGGTCTGCTCGAATCGGCATAAACAACTCTCGGGCTTACGGCGACATTTCGGAAGCCGGCCTCTATGAGAAGCGGATATAGCTGCCTTCCTATTAGTGAATTTCCACATC
>MHYD01000091.1:6231-6527 GCA_001824645.1 Planctomycetes bacterium RBG_13_46_10 | reverse complement strand
ACTTTTTGAGCTGTTTGACAGAATTTTCGGATATATCAACTGATAAAAAGTTTGCTGCCGGGCTGTTTTTAGCCAGTATAATTGTTTGTGCTCCGACGCCACAACCGACTTCAAGAACGCTGCTGTTTGCAGGATACCTTGTATTGTGGTGAAGAAGCTCGGTGAGTGTTCCCGCCTGGTCGGCCAGACGCTGTGATTCTCTTACCGAATAACCGTGTACGTATCTTTCATTACACATTTGTGGTTGTTTTGTTGTTAAACCCGATTATCAGGATGTTGATGATGCCCTTTCAGCA
>MHYD01000091.1:1009-6207 GCA_001824645.1 Planctomycetes bacterium RBG_13_46_10 | reverse complement strand
TCATTAAGAGTATTTTTAAGAACCTTTTCTTCTTCTTTGCTTAAGTTACCTTTGGTTTTTTCCTCGACAGTTTCGAGCAGCTCGATGTTATATTTTGCCATCTCCAAATCAGGCTCTCTTTTTTCCTGTCCCTTTATTTCCAACAGACCCAATGCAAAGAGTGACTGTGTAGTAAGCATGCTCACCAGTCCGGCGAAATTGCCTTTTGGTATGGGGCTGCGGGTTTTGTATTCCTCCTGGGTCTTCTTTTTCTCAGTTTTCTCCTTGGCAGCTAATATTTCTTTCTCTTTTTGAGCCTGCTGCTTCCAGTCTTCATCTACTATGATTTTTTTCTCCTGATTTTTTTCTTTCTCAGTCATAACTCACCTCAATGTTCGATGCTCGATTCTCGACGAGTATCGAGTAATCAGCATCGAGTATCCATTATTGTTTATCTTCGATATTTCTTCGTATTACGGTCGATGTCTCTTTTAAGCTGGCGTTCTGTGATTGTTCTTCGTTTGTCATATTGCCGTTTTCCTCTGGCTAAAGCCAGCTCTGTTTTTGCTTTTCCTTTGCTATTGAAGTAAATTTGCAGAGGCACAAGAGTGAAACCCCGCTGCTCGAGCTTGGTTTTTATCCTGCGGATTTCCATCTTATGCAGCAGCAGCTTTCTTTTTCTGGTCGGCTCGTGAGAGGTTCGTCCGGCTTGTTGATACTGGGCTATCTTTGCACCAACCAGCCAGCATTCATTATCTTTTACTCTTGCGTATGAGCCGTCGAGGTCTGCCTGGCCAAGCCGCAGTGATTTTACTTCGCTACCCAATAGCTCAAGGCCGGCCTCGATTTTTTCGACAAGCTCGAAATTGTGATAAGCCTTTTTATTAACCGCTCTTGGAGTCTTTTCGTCCTTTTGCTTGTGTGGTTTTGCTGCCATTCGCTAAATGATAGCCGCAGATGCGTAATTTGGCAAGTGCGATACACTGACAAACACTGAATTAAACACTGACTGACACGGAGGCCGGTGTGTATCAGTTTTATATTCTGTTTAATGCAGTATCGTCTAATTTGTTAAAATCAAATCTTCACCATATTTTTCAGCAGCCTCTTTTTTGATGTAATTCATGATTTGAGCAAGGTGAATGGTCGGATCAATCCGCTTGCCTTTTGCTTCGGCATTAGAATAGGCAATATTCAGGACTTTGCCTTTTTCAAATTCTCTTGGCTCAATTTCAACTTTCACGGAAAAACCATTCTGAGAAAGATAGTCAAGCGTCGGAGCCGGATATGGCTTTGGTACAGCATTTCTGCACTGGCTGATAGAAGGAACAATTGAGGGTGTGATATAACCATTATCGAGGCCTATGTCAAAATTTCTCTTCTTCATGCTAACGAGAAAAAGTGCATAACCCGAAAACCATTTTCCTCTTACACTGTCTGAGGCTTCTTTTGCGGTGCTTTGTGATTGAATGCCAAGACTTTCAAGCTCATGATCGATAGCTAAAGTCATCGCTTCATCGAATTTGCGGCGATTATCATGAAGTGCCTGGGCTGCGATATAAGTTCCAAGAAGATTAGAAAATGAATCTTCCCATGAAAATGCAGAGGGGTACTCAGGTAAAAATGCGATGCATTTATAGCCGAACCATGTCATAATTTCATGCCAGGTAGTTGCCGTGAAAGCCAGGTACTGTCCGAGGCTAATGGATGCCTCACGAGCGATTTCCACTTTATCTTCCTCAGGCAATCTCATCCAATATTCAGGATATGCGATCCTGATAAAATATTTGGAGCGGTCAGCGTTTAATCCGAATGTAAATCCGGGTTTGTTTCGCATTAAGCAGTTATAGCTTTTTACAGTAAGGTAGGCTGTCCAATCGGCAGCTATTCTCAGATGAGTAATATCAACATGCCCTGCATTGCAGGTATATACTATTCCGTTCTTTTCGGTCAAACTGAAGTTGTATCGATGCGGACCCAGATGTCCGGATTCAAGGAACTTTGTACCACCAGTTGAGCTTGGATAACAGCCTAATCGAGGTCGTGGTGCACCATCAAACCGGCATCCGCTTATTCCGATAACAAAACAAGATAAAAAAGCTGTGACTAACAATCGCAACGGCATATTCTCCTCCATGAAAATGTATATATCCCTAAGACTAAACAACAGGCGAGCGACTGACAGCGTTAAAAAAGACCACTCTTGGGCAAGGTCACAAGAAAAAAACTTTTCTTATCCGGTATGGATTAAATTTACCTGCCCTATTGAGCTGTTAGCTTGTTATCAAACAGCTCGCTATATAAATTCATAAATGCACAATAAGTGGGGTTATAGTATTAAAAATAAAGAGTCAGGTCAAGAAACAGGTCCAGGAATTGGTAAATTTCTAAATGGATATTAACCGCAAGACATGTTGTAAAAATAAGTTATGATTTTTCACATATCTTTTTACTTCGATGCTAAGTTCGCACAGAATTCCTGTTTATAAATTTTTGAGCTAAACCAAAATGGTTCTTATGGGGCAACGTTGCTTAATGCAGGCTTTTGGCGATTTTCGGCTATGCTTATACAGGGGATAACCGGACATGCTTTCTTGTAAAGAAGGAATCGATATGTTTTATATTTTCTGAAATCTTCGGCTGACCTTTTTCCATTGAGATATTTGGCATACACGCGTTCTATTTGCTTCCTGTATTTCCATCGCAGAATCTTGGCCATCAGCCGATATTTATTGCTGAAATAATCAAGGCTTGCTTCTATAGCAGGAGCTGCTACATTTTTCAATGTTTCATCGAGCAGGTCAAGGCTTGGTGCTGTCTGCGGCGTAATATCGATGTCCTTAACAGGCTCGAAAGGATATTTTGCTATTATATCGTGGAATTTTTTTAATTTGTGCCCGCCTCCCATGATGCCTTTTTGGTCTGTATCAATTTTAAAAACATCGCATATTAACAAATAACCATCCTTGTTGAGCAATTCCTCGGTGTTTTTCATCGCCTGTTCCATGTTAATATACTGGAAGCTCTCGCTGAATAAAACGAGGTCATATTTGTGGTCGGTTTTGAACTGTTCATATAAACTTTCATATATATGTACTCTGTCCCCCAATAAAGCATGAACCCGCTCATTTAAAAAGGGGCTTGGGCTGACACAATCCACCGTGTAGCCTTTATCAATCAGCTTCCTGGCTATATTTCCTGTGCCGCATCCGACATCCAAAATAGTCTTCACCCCGTGGGGGATATTGGAAATCAGAAAATCGGTATATTGCTCCTGTGCTTTGTGTAGATTTGCTAAATCTACTTTAAGGTCCAGAGTCCAATAACCATAATGCAGGTTTTCGAGCTTGAGGAAATGCGTGCCACAAATTGAAGCTAATTCCAAGCCAAGCTCACGTGATGATTTTATTTTCTGTTTATTCATAAATCGATCCGTCGTATTGTATGGTGGAGTATCCATTTCCAAAAAGGAAGTGCGAATTTATATGCAATCCCTGCTTAGAAAAGTTGCTCCAAATTATTTAAGACATTTTTCAATTTTAACGCAGGACTCATCAGCCCTCTTACTTAAAATACCTCTTAAATCATATCGACTGAAAGAAATCGATTTCTTGAGGCAAAACAACCCCCTTCTGTTATCGTAATCTTTCAACCGCATGAATTCTACAAGGTTGATTATTATAGTCAACTAAATAAGCAACTCTAAGCTATTTTTTATATGAGGCCTTTAATTTCTATATTTTAACATTGATGGTTAATTTGTGATCTGAAGCTGTTTTGCCAGGCAATCCCTGTTATATTTGCGCCGTTTAATATATCAAAAGAATGGTTTGTTAAAAAAGGGAAACTGTACTTTCTCAGAATATTTGTAGTCACAGAAATTAAATTACGTAATCTCCACGAGAAACAATTTTACTATGAGATGGAACATAGTTAACGGGATGGCAAGGAGCACGGAGGCTCACGCCTCCCTTTCTCGATAATCTGTCACTTGCTAAAAGGATTCTTAAAGCCGCAGGCAGATTTTTTCTTCGACAAGATGTGATTGATAAAATATTTTTCAGACGCCGAGCCTGGGTAGTTCCTGTTTTAGCCGGTTTTCAAAAACTTTATAACTATCCCGACCAAAGAGACAAAAGACAACTTTTTCTATGCCTGTTTTGCCTTTAAGGTAGTCAATAGCTGTTGCGAGCATTATTTCAGCACATCTCTGAATAGGATAACCGAAAATGCCGGTGCTGATTGCCGGGAAAGAAACGCTTTTAATATTATTTTCATCAGCTATTTTCAGTGAATTAAGCGTGGCGTCTTTTAATTTACGGTCTTCATCGCCTTCGCCCATTTGCGGCCCAATGGCATGAATCACATATTTTGCTTTCAGATTACCGCCGGTTGTGATTACAGCTCCCCCTACGTAAGTTCCCCCGATTTTATTACATTCCTGTTGGATTTGCGGACCGCCTTTTTTCCTGATTGCTCCCGCAACACCTCCACCTAATATTAATTGAGCGTTGGCAGCGTTAACAATGGCGTCAGTGTGCATTTCCGCGATGTCACCCTCAACCAGCTCTAAAACGCATTTGTTTATCTTTACTTTCATAGCATTACTCTCCTTAAGCCCTCGTTAAGCTAATAGAATACTTTAATAGAGATGAATTGAAAGTAAAATTTATAAGGCATAAATTTGTCAGGAAATGTTGGTTTGTATATTCTTATATGACAGCAAGATAATATTGACATAATCCCGCCGGTTCATACAATAAGGCAGAAATTTATTCTGTCTGAAGGATGTGTGTCCGGCTTAGCCAAGCGGAGTCGAATAAGTATGAATGCACTAACACTGGAAAGCGTAAGCAAGTCTTTCGGCAATGTCAATGCAGTAGATGACCTTAGCGTGAGCGTGCCGGCCGGCAGCGTCTATGGTTTTTTAGGGCCAAATGGCGCCGGCAAGACCACCACCATCCGCATGATTATGAATATAATCCAGCCGGACAGCGGACAGATAAAAATATTTAATGATGGAATAACTACTCGGGCTAAAGCTCGAATCGGCTATATGCCGGAGGAACGCGGCCTATATCGAAAAATGAAGGTAGGTAAAGTTTTAGCCTTTTTCGGAGCAATTAAGGGATTGACCGGTGCTGAGCTTGACCGTAGTGTTACAGAATGGCTTCGTCGGGTTGACCTGGCCGATTGGACAAACAAAAAGGTTGAAGAGC
>MHYD01000091.1:690-896 GCA_001824645.1 Planctomycetes bacterium RBG_13_46_10 | reverse complement strand
TTCAGGGACATTATCTGCCGGATGCGGGACGAGGGTAAAACTATTCTTTTCTCCACGCACGTTATGCACGAGGCGGAACGGCTTTGTGATTTTATCTTGCTGATAAACAAAGGAAAAGCGGTTTTGAACGGCAGACTTGATGAGATTCGCTCTCGTTACAAATCCGGCGCTGTTTCCGTCGAGCTTGAGGGGGACACGAGCTTTAT
>MHYD01000091.1:0-653 GCA_001824645.1 Planctomycetes bacterium RBG_13_46_10 | reverse complement strand
GGCCGGCGCATGGAAATCACCCTCTCTGCTAATGCAGACTCCCAGGAACTGCTTAAAGCATTGGTGGGCCGGGTGAAAGTAAAGGCTTTCGAGACGAAAATGCCCTCTTTGCATGAAATTTTTGTTCGCTTAGTCGGAAGAGACAATGAGGAAAATTCTTAAAATTGCCCAGCGTGAATATCTTGACGTCGTTAAAACTAAGACGTTCATCCTGAGTATATTGATGACGCCGGCTATTATAGGCATCGTGATATTTATCAATAGCCGAACCCAACGCAGCATAACAGGCCCCCGTCCACCGAGGAAAGTTGTCGTAACCGACCTGTCAAATCAACTAACGAATGAAATAAAAGACTCATTTGAACAATATAATAAGTCAAATCCTCAAAGGCAAATCCTGCTGCAGGAGCTTTACACCGATGTAAATTCGGATGATTCGGCTAAGCAGAAAGTTCGCGATAACCAACTTAATGCGTACTTTGTCCTGGATGAAGATAGCATCGATGGAAACGGCAAAATCCACTCATTTACTCGCGGCACAAAAATAGCTGACCTTGACCTGGTTTCAACAGTGGAGAATCTTCTCAATACTGCCGTTGTGAATCGGCGCTGCGAACTGCAGAACGTTTCTCCGAAACTGCTGGCGGAGCTTC
>MHYD01000090.1:6356-6588 GCA_001824645.1 Planctomycetes bacterium RBG_13_46_10 | reverse complement strand
CTGCCCGTGAAGGCGGCGGTATGGGAATTAGGTATTCTGCCTCACCGACAGTGACCAATTGTATTCTCTGGGGAAATACTCCTGACGAAATCTACGTTTTCAATGCAACCCCGCTGATTACTTACAGCAATGTACGACGTGGTTGGCCTGGCGAAGGCAATATAGATATTGACCCGCGTTTTGTGGACACCGCTAATGGCGATTATGATCTGCTGCGGGATTCGCCGTGCAT
>MHYD01000090.1:5494-6287 GCA_001824645.1 Planctomycetes bacterium RBG_13_46_10 | reverse complement strand
GGATGGAGATGGCGATGGTGTCCCGGTGATTGATATGGGCGCTTACGAATACAGACTACCCATACCAGCCGATATGAGGATTATTCCCCGAACCATAAGCCTGAGAAGCAAGGGTCAATGGATTGCCGCCTTTATCTGGCTGCCAGAAGAATACGATGTCGCCGACATCGACCCCAACAGCATTTTACTCGAGAATGAAATTGAACCGGAGCGGCTCTGGCCCATCGAATACCTGCAAATTGCTATAGCCATATTCGACCGTAACAAGGTTCAGGCTATTCTTAACGTCGGCCAAGTCGAGCTGACTATCACCGGCAAATTGACGGACGGAACCATCTTTGAGGGCATGGATGTAATTAGAGTGATAGATAAAGGTGGCAGAAAATCGTCTAAGTAAAGCAAAACTGTCATTCCAAGCGAAGTCGAGGAATCTGTTAAAATACCCAATTTGAAAGGGCAAAAAATGAAAAACACAAAAAATCCAATAGTTTGCCTTGCTGTATTAACATTTTCCCTGTTGTTCGTTTCCACAGTTTCTGCAAAAATCATCTATGTTGACGCCGATGCCTCCATCGTCGCATGGGGATACAACGACTACGGCGAGTGCAATATCCCTTCGCCCAATGCTGGCTTTATCGCCATTAGCGCCGGCGGGTGGCATTCGCTCGGGTTAAAGCAGGACAACTCCATCGTCGCTTGGGGAGGCAGCAGTTACGGCCAGTGCAACATCCCTTCGCCAAATAGCGGCTTTATCGCCATTAGCGCCGGCCGGTTCCATTCGCTCGGATTAAAG
>MHYD01000090.1:5261-5417 GCA_001824645.1 Planctomycetes bacterium RBG_13_46_10 | reverse complement strand
CAATATCCCTTCACCCAATACCGGCTTTATCGCCATCGCTGCTGGAGAATTCCATTCTCTCGGCTTAAAGCAAGATGGCTCCATCGTCGCCTGTGGACACAACGGCTGTGGCCAGTGCAATATCCCTTCGCCAAATAACGGCTTTATCGCCATTAG
>MHYD01000090.1:4931-5126 GCA_001824645.1 Planctomycetes bacterium RBG_13_46_10 | reverse complement strand
GCTTGCCCTCATTGCCAGACCTGCGGCCGGACCGTCGATAATCTACGTCGATGACGATGCTCCTGCAGGTGGTGATGGCTACAGTTGGGCAAAGGCGTTCAATCGACTTCAGGACGCCTTTGCTGTTGCCGCAAGCGGCGATGAAATCCACGTCGCACACGGCATCTACAAACCCGACATAGGAGTTGGAATCAT
>MHYD01000090.1:2161-4811 GCA_001824645.1 Planctomycetes bacterium RBG_13_46_10 | reverse complement strand
GTACAACAAACAGGGCGGACCGACCCTTAAAAAGTGCAGGTTCAGCGGAAACTCGGCAGCCTACGGCGGCGGGATGTATAATGAGTACAGCAGCCCGACACTGACGAGTTGCACCTTCATCTGGAACTCGGCCGATAATGGCGGCGGGATAGGCAACTGCTGGAGCAATCCGACTTTAGCCAACTGTGTGTTCAGCAGCAATCGGGCTGGGAACTGTGGCGGCGGGATATACAACGAGAAGGGCACCAACCTAAGGCTGAACAACTGCACGTTTGCCGCGAATTCGGCACCCAGGGGAAAAGCTCTGTATTGCGGTCTTGCCTGGTTGACCGTTCATGAGAGTTATCTGAGCGACCTTCAACTGACCAACTGCATTGTCTGGGACGGCGTGGATGAAATAAGCAACGACGACGGCTCATATATAACGATAACTTTTAGCGACGTGCTTGATGCCGATCCTTGTTTTGCCCGGCTGGGTTACTGGGGCCCAAGGGTGAGAATTGAGGGGGATTACCATCTGACCAAAGATTCGCCGTGCATAAATGCGGGCGACCCAAATTACGTACCCGAGCCCAATGAGACGGATATGGACGGCAGGCCGCGAGTAATTGGCGGGCGAATCGATATGGGGGCTTACGAATTCAACCATATACCGGTGGCGGATGCCGGCCCGGACCAGACTGTCTGCGCCTGGATGAGCGTGGTGTCTAAGGTGACCCTGGATGGTGCCGGCTCATACGATGATGACGGCCAGCCTTTGACGTACCGATGGAACTGGACGGTTGATGGCGAGGACTATGAAGCAAGCGGCGTCAGTCCAACAATCGAACTGCCGGTGGGAGAGCATGTCATCGAGCTGGTGGTGAACGACGGGATAGATGATTCTGAACCCGACGAGGTTGTCATAACCGTTGTTGGGGCGATGGAAGCACAGCTTTTGATTTCTCCGAGGACAATCAACCGCGACAGCAAGCAGCAGCACATACTGGCATGGGTGCGTCTGGTCGAAGGGGTCGCCAAGGATGATGTTGACCAGGACCAGCCGCTGCTACTTTATCCGGGAGGTATAGAATCAACACGTCAGTATGTCTTTGAGTATCAGCGAGACGGTGTGCGGCAAACAAATATCTTTGCCTTGTTTGACAAGGCAGAGGTGATGGACGCAGTGCCTGATAACGGCCAAGTGGAACTGCAAGTTGTTGGGCAACTCAAGACCGGGGGGTGTTTCTCTGGCACGGCCATGGTAAGGATAATCGGGCGGGACCGCCAGCCCTGGCCGCGCAGAAGGTGATACGACATAGCGCGAAAAACAGAACTACAGGCCTATCGGAAAGGGCAGAAAAATGAAAAAGAAAAGTGTTCTTAGATTGGCCATGGTGGCTTTGTTTGCAACTACTGCTTGGACTTCACAGTTGCCCTTTGCTAAGGGCAGCTACCGGTTCCTCGGCGAATTTACGGTAGACGGTAACAATTCGCGGGGCAATCCTCTTAGGATAACTGGTTTGCCCATCCCCTGCAACGTGCGTATAACCTATTCGTCCGGATACTTCACAAATGGTGGACCAATGCCCGGCTGGGGGGCGTACGCGGGAGACTGTATAAGCGTTGTAGCGGATTCGGGCTATATTGGGTCGCCGTTCAGCAGTTGCAGGGGCCCAGCAGGGGGTTACTACTACGACCTTGATGAACTTCTTTCATGCCTGACGAATCTGCGCCCTTTCGAATTTGCGCTTGACCGAGGAAATTGGATAGAGGTTTACGTCTGGGGCGATCCGGGCGCGCGTTGTGATACAGCAACGAGGAGATGCGGCGAGATGTCGTTTATGGTTGAAGTCGTGGCGCATCGGCCGGCAACCTATTACGTTGATGGGGATGCGACGGGTGCAAACTAAATCTGGGGACAGCATACCTATTTTATTGCACAGCATGGCTCCCGACAGCACCGTTAGGTGTCCCTATCGGGAGGATGGCCAAGCCCATTGCGCCATTGCGTCAGGCATGTTGACGCACGATACTTATTCAATTATGATTTACCATTTACAATTGCGGCAAAAATAGAAAATCGTAAATTATAAATCGTAAATATGTCATGAGCTGACCATCCTACATAGCGTGGAGTTTGAATGAATGTGTTCGACGAATCCGGTAACGGCGCCCAGCCGCCATTGAAGCGTCCACGGCGACGCAGATACAGCGGAACCCACCCTAAAAACTACCAGCAAAAGTACAAGGAGCACAACATCGCGGCATACCCGAACATAAAGGCTCATCTGCGTGCAAAAGGCAAAACACCGGCTGGCACTCATATTCCTGTCTTGTTAGAGGAGGTTATAGCCTGCCTGAGGCCCAAGTCCGGTGAGACAATAGTGGACTGCACTGTCGGCTACGGCGGCCACGCATCCGAGTTTATCAAGCACATAGGACCCACCGGAAAATTGATTGCCTTAGATGTCGATAGCTCCGAACTCGAACGCACCCGCCATCGGCTAAGCAAAGAGATTGTGCCTGTGAGTTTCTATCGCAGCAACTTCGCCGGTATTGCCAACGTGCTAAAAAAAGAAAATCTCGACGGCTGTAACATCATTTTTGCCGACCTTGGCGTTTCGAGTATGCAAATAGATAATCCCGACCGCGGGATGAGCTACAAGCA
>MHYD01000090.1:0-1997 GCA_001824645.1 Planctomycetes bacterium RBG_13_46_10 | reverse complement strand
GACTCAAATTATTGCAATTCGAGGAAGATTTTGATATTATTATGGAATCGATTGGCTTGGTTGCGTAGCCAGGCGTTTAATCCGCCAGAGGCGGTTTAATATGGGAAATGTCAGTTAAAATGAGTCCTTATAAGTATTGACATGGGGAGAGGATAACATTATCTTACCGATTGTATAGGTCTTTTGCGTAATAACCAGAGCATACTTCTTTATGCAATACGGGTGAAACTATGTTTAAGAGCATAAAAATCAAAAATCTCAGGGCTATAACCGAACTGGAGGTGGACAATCTTGGCCAGGTCAATCTATTCGTCGGTCAAAATAACTGCGGCAAATCCACTGTTTTGGAATCGCTTTTTCTGCTTATTGGTGCAACAAATCCAATACTACCTGTTAACATAAATGTTTTTAGGGGCCTTGGGGTTCATAGCAACGACATATGGCCCACCTACTTCCACAATTTCGGTCATTCTACTCCTATAGAAATTATTGGCCAAATACGTGACAGTGCAAGTGAGCAAAGACTTCTGATATGTCCAAAATATAGGGAAACTCGGGTAAGCCAACCTTTGAGTCCTGGTAAATCCTCTTTTGTTGGTGATTCTAAGCCCAGCATTGAACTTGATGGTCTCGAGTTGCAATATAGTGACTCACAGCATCCAGAACCTATAGTATCAAGAATTTTCTTGAGAGACAACCAGCTTATTTCTGAGGGTGCAAAAGAACGACCCGCTCGAGGGATATTTGTTAGTCCATTGACAGAGTTTGATTGGAAAAACAGATTTGACGCCATACAGGTCAGGAAACGCGTGCCCGATTTAATAGAGGCTGTAAGTAAAATTGAGCCCCGTATATCAGACCTTAGGCTTAATGCTATCGGTTTATTGGTAGGTGATATTGGTCTTGCGAATCTTATCCCAGTGAGTCTTATGGGTGGTGGAACGGCACGCTTCTTATCTATTGCGATGGCCATGCTTGATTCACAAAATGGCGTTGTCTTGATAGATGAAATTGACAATGGTCTACATTATTCAGCCCAAGCAACGGTCTGGAAAGCTGTTTTGGCTTGGGCAGAAGAATTTAATGTACAGGTTTTTTCTGCAACGCATTCAAATGAATCTGTAAAAGCTTTCAGTGATACAGTTGATTATACCCTCTTAAAAACCGAAAGTAAACTTTTCCGTATCGAGCGGCAAGATGAAAAGTTTAGGGCTGTCGAATATACTAAGGAATTGCTTGCCGATTCCCTCGAAAGTAAGTGGGAGGTTAGGTAATGGTCAACCCTGATGATACCTCAACTCCAATAAAATCTAAAAAGGTGTTGGCTGTTGAGGGACAGGATGAGGAAAATTTCTTTGATGCTTTTTTGCAATATATTGACATCACGGATGTTGACATCCGGCAAGTAAGGGGCAAAGACCAGTTCAAAAATAAATTGCCGGCATTGAAAAAGGCATCAGGTTTCTTTAACGCGGATGGTTCGTCATTCGTCACTCACCTTGCTATTGTACGTGATAGAAATAGCGATGATGCTTTCGAGAGCATCGTGGGAATTCTGAAAAAAGAAGGATTCACTCGCCCACAAAAGCATGGACAATTTTCAAAAGGTGATCCGAAGGTCGGTATTTTCATAATGCCCGGTGCAATCGAAGGCACAATGCTTGAAGACCTGTGTTTGAAAACTGTTGAAAACCATCCAGCAATGAAATGTGTAAATGAATTTGCTACCTGCGTATCTGAGTTAGAGACCAAGCCCAAAAACATATCAAAATCCAAAGTCCAGGTATTCAAAGCACAAGTATTTCTCGCTGCACAACCTGAAGTTGTAGACTCAGTCGGATTGGGTGGTCAAAAAAAGTATTGGAATTTCGACTCTCCTGCTCTTGAAGAATTGAAACAATTCTTAGGTAATCTAAAATGAATTTGTTTTGCTTGCTTCGGACTTATCTCTATCTGTTGCATAAGAAATCTGGAGACACCATTTTTAGTTCTGAGTT
>MHYD01000089.1:4593-11655 GCA_001824645.1 Planctomycetes bacterium RBG_13_46_10 | reverse complement strand
ACCATACCGGTGGGTTTGGCGACTATATTTTCGATAACCGTTCGCTGCTTCTCCGTCAATCCGATACTTTCCAGCGTAAACATCTCAGCGTTTTGGTTGAGTACCCTGATTGATAACTTTTCGCCGCTGACGGCACCGGCACTTGCGACCCGGAAATACACGGTTCCATCGCCTGTTTTGGCTAAAAAAGCACCATCCTGAGGTCTGCGTCTTTCAGCAATATCCATACCGGAAACGGCCTTGATGCTGTTTATGACCGCCTGGCATACAGTCGGCTCAAGCTGTTTGACCGTTCTCAACACGCCGTCTACTCGAATCCTGATTGTGTAGGTTAGCTCGTCCTTCGGGTCGATAAGAATGTCACTGGCTCGTTCCTCAAGGGCGTCGGCGACAATTTGCTCGGTTAATTCAAGGGTGTGGCTGTCCTCTCGCTGACCCTTGCCGTGACCGTATATGTCCGTAAGGCTTCTGCCGGATGAATCAAGCAGCCTTAGCGATGTCTTGTCTTTGGAGCCAAAGTATAAACACCTGACCCCTGCAGATGCGTTTTGCAGCCGTTCTTTTAGTATCTCAGAGATACTATCGTGACCTTCATAGAATTTTCTTGCTACGTCTATTATAAGCAGCAAAAGTAAAAGTATGGGCCCCAGAAAAAGCGTGGCGACACTGGCTATTGGTTTGTAGTTCTTCGGCACTAACGGACTAAACTGGATGTGTTGAACAAGATACAAGCAGAGATACACCCATCCCACAAGGCAGACAAATTTTATCGGATTAAAAAGCAGCGACACAGAGGACAGGATTGTGCCTGGCCCTTCACCGGTCAGACTTAGGTTTGCACCTAATTGTGGAAGAATAAAGAAACATTTTATCAAAGTCAATGTTCCCATATAATTACCCGGGCATCAGATATTGAAAAACTCAGCCGATAACGTATTGTAAACTACCATATCCCTGCTATATCAGCAAGCCCATAAAGCGATACAATAAATCATGCTGGAATAGTTTCTTCCGACTAATCGAGGCTCTCCAGCTCTGCAGAATTATCTAATTGCTCATCTGTGATACCCTCCGCTGCATCCTGAGGGGGTGGGTTTTCTGTAACCGATTCAGTCTCGGCAATCGTCTGTGGCCGACCATCAATTTGGAGCACGAATGTTAAAGGGCCTATCTTGATAGAATCGCCTGCCTGAATCACCGCTTCATCTACGCGCTTGCCATTAAGGTAAGTGCCGTTACGTGAGTCAAGGTCAAGAATTTTCAACACCCCCTCGTCGTGGTTTAGCTGGCAGTGCTTTTTGGAGACCGATACCAGGGGAATGCATAAATCACAACTGTGACGCCGGCCAATTGTCGTGACGCTGCTCGGTAATGGAAAAAGTTTGTGTGGGCCGTTCTTTTTGAGCAAAACCAAATTTACATCCATACTGCCTTCTCCAAAAGAATAGTTTACGGTGTTTTAAGTTTCGCCAAAACCATATTATATAAACCAAATCAGCATATAACAATAGATAAATCCGTATATTAAGTAATGTTAACCAAACCGCCTCGGAGGGCTCGTGCTGTATAACTGCATGTTAATTCAGCAGTTATAAACGATTTTGCGAGGTAAATGCTGTTCGGCGTTTTCTTTTTTTGTGCTTGTCTATCAGGACTTTTGTCTTCGGCTCCGGAGAGTTAGCTTGACAATTTTAGCCAAACGATTATATTCAGAGAATACTCTGTTTTGCCGGTTCAGTTTCTGCTATAAAGGATTATATTATTGGTAGGATATATGGTGAGAGTAACACTGCCTGACGGCAGCAAATTAGAAATTGCTAACGGAACAACAGCAAAACAATTAGCAGAAAAGATAGGACCGGGATTAGCAAGAGCAGCTATAGCGGCGAAAATAAACGGGCAGTTAGCAGATTTATCCACACCTATCACGGCTGACGCCACCATTCAAATTATCACTCTCACAGAGGCAGAAGGTCTCGAAATACTGCGGCATAGTTGTGCCCATATAATGGCTGAAGCTGTATGCAGCATTTGGCCGGCGGCAAAGCTGGTTTACGGCCCGACCGTCGAGGACGGATTTTATTATGACATTGACCTTGATGAGCCAATCAGTCCTTCGGATTTTGAACGAATAGAAAAAAAGATGTATGAAATTGCCAAGGCCGATAAGCCGTTTATTCGCAAGGAAAGGTCACGTAGTGAAGCCTTGACTAAATTAGCATCCGATAGATATAAAACCGACAATATAAACCGCACGGACAGTGATGTTATCAGTTTTTATTCGCACGGCGATGGTTTCGAGGATTTGTGCAGGGGGCCGCATCTGCCCAGCACCGGCAAAGTCGTTGCTTTTAAGATTATGTCTGTAGCCGGCGCTTATTGGCACGGTGACCCCACGCAAAAAATGCTTCAGCGGGTTTACGGCACCGCATGGCCGACTAAAAAGGAGCTTGACGCCTACCTGCAAAGACTGGAGGAGGCGAAAAAACGCGACCACCGGGTCTTGGGCAAGCAATTGGATTTATTCAGTTTCAACGAGGCAGGTCCCGGCTTTGCGTTCATTCACCCCAAGGGGATGATTGTCTGGAACGCCATAGTGGAGTTCTGGCGAGGTGTTCACAATAAATACGGCTACGAAGAAATCAAAACACCTATTATTTTAAATGAGCAGCTTTGGCATAAGAGCGGCCATTGGGACAATTACAAAGAGAATATGTATTTCACCAGGTTCGATGATACTGCCTATGCGATAAAGCCGATGAATTGTCCGGGCGGCTGTCTGGTTTATAAAACCCGGCAGCATTCATACCGGGAATTTCCGATGCGCGTTGCCGAGCTCGGGCTGGTGCACAGACACGAGGCCAGCGGCGTTATGCACGGGCTTTTCAGGGTAAGGCAATTCACGCAGGACGATGCCCATATTTTCTGCACCCCCGAACAGATAAAACCCGAAATAATAGGCGTCATTGAGCTTGCTTTTGAAATATACCGCGCTTTCGGGTTCGAGGATTTTCATATCGAGCTGTCCACCAAGCCTGCAAAACACATAGGCTCGGATGAAATTTGGGATATTTCCACCAGCGCTTTGAAAGACGCCCTGAAGCACAAAGAGATCGAACACAAAATCAACGAAGGTGACGGCGCATTTTACGGCCCCAAGATAGATTTCCACATAAGAGATTGCCTGAAAAGGTCGTGGCAGCTCGGCACGATTCAGCTTGATTTTTCTATGCCGCAGCGATTTGAATTGGTTTATACCGACAAGGATAATACCGAGAAAACGCCCGTTATGATTCATAGGGCGATTTTGGGCTCTTTCGAGCGCTTCATCGGCATTCTCATAGAACACTATGGCGGGAATTTACCTTTGTGGCTTTCACCAGAGCAGGTGGTAGTTCTGCCTATAAGCGAAAAAAGCAATGATTATGCGAAAATCGTTGAGAAGAAGCTAAGGGATGCACAATTGCGAGTCGGCTGTGATTTATCAGATGAAAAAATAGACGCTAAGATTGCCAAGGCCCACAGCAGGAAGCCGCCCTATATGTTGGTAGTCGGGCCTAAAGAATCGCAGTCAGGCACCGTTAATGTAAGAATCCGGGGAGATAAAAAAACTAAAACAGTTGAAGTTGACAAATTTATTGCGATGGCAAATCGCAAAATTGCCGAAAAAAAGGTAGGGTTGACGCTTGAAGATTGATAGAGTGATTAATTTTTAGAAAGGTAAGGTGGTGTACAATTAGCAAACAAGGATTAAGGATAAACGGGAGGATTCGGGCTAACATGGTTCGGTTAATCGACGAATCAAATAATCAAGTCGGAATTGTAAATACATATGATGCGCTTGCGAAAGCTCGCGAGGTTGACTTAGACCTTGTAGAAGTATCTCCTACGAGCGACCCGCCGGTCTGCAGGATAATGGATTACGGCAAATGGCTGTATCAGCAGAAGCGCAAGATCCGCGAGTCGCATAAGAAGCACCAGCATCATTCGGCAGTGCTGAAGGAAATCAGGCTCCGGCCGGAAACTGACAAACACGACCTGGATATCAAGCTCAATCATGCCCGTGAATTTTTACAGAAGGGCCATAAGGTTCAGTTCACGATAATATTCCGCGGACGCCAGATGCTTCACAAAGACTTTGGATATAGGATGATGGAGCAGATTGTCGAATCGTTACAGGACTCGGCTAAGGTCGAACAGTCTGGCAAGATGGCTGGAAAACGTATGGCATTAGTGGTCGTGCCTAAGTAACTGATTATTGTTAATTGAGAGCTGGAGAAGACCCTGAAGCCGAGGTTCCTCTTTTGCGGTAAATCATGGATGGGGTTATTGGTAAATAATTGACTCAATGGCGGGCATCGGCGTAAACAGGGGGAATGTGCCAGGCAATTGCAGGCTGATTTTTCGTTTTTTTCGGGAATTTCCGATCTGTGGTATTGACCGCAGACCATAAATGCTGTAAACTACCCCCTTTAGGCCAGGCCGTAGCCGGAAAGGAATTGATTAAATGCCAAAACAGAAGACCCATAAGGGTTTGGTTAAAAGAGTCAAAGTTACTGCTACCGGTAAAATTACCCGAGGTTGCGTCGGCGGCGGTCATCTTATGAGCGGCAAAAGCGCCAAACGGCGCAGGCGAATAAGAAGTTCGGCAACTATTAGCGGTAGGGCAGCTGCTAAAATCAGAATCCAGATCGCTAAAGGAAAAGCATAGAAAGTAATCAATAGAGTAAACGGATAATCAATTAAACAGGCTTGCTTCTCGGCTACCTACAAATCAGCTGCCGCCAGTGAGCCAAATAAATCAAAAGTTTTTTAAGGAAAGCTGATATGCCAAGAGTTAGAAAAGGTTCGGCGCGTCGCCAGCCAAAGAAACGAATCCTCAAGGCGGCAAGAGGCCGTCGCGGAGCCCCGGGCCACCTGTATCGTTTAGCCAAAGAAGCAGTCACAAGAGCCGGCGTCTACGCTCGTGTCGGCAGAAAGCTGCGGAAAAGAGATTTCCGAAGTTTGTGGATTACGCGCTTAAGTGCTGCGTGCCGGCAGCGTGGAATCAGGTACAGCCAGTTCATCAACGGCTTAAAGAAGGCAAATATCACTTTGAATCGCAAGATGCTCAGTGAAATCGCCATCGCCGACCCCGCCGGTTTTGACACTATCGTTGAAGCTGTAAAAGCGGCAGTTAAATAAGGAGTATTACAGAGTCACCAGTTTCTATTCAAGAGCTGCGACAAAATGCTTGAGCAATTAGAAAAAATCGGTAAAGATGCGATCACCGCCCTAAAGAACATCACCGATACAGCAGCGTTGGAAGAATTCCGCATAAAATACCTCGGCCGAAAAGGCCAGATTACTCAAATGCTCAGCCAGGTGGGGCATCTGCCCGCAGAACAAAGACGCGAGGGGGGGCAGCTTGCGAACAGAGTAAAAAAGGAAGTCTCCGAAGCATTCGAGCAACTTAAAAAAAACTTGCTGCAATCACAACAGGGTGAATCTAAAGAGCTGGTTGACGTTACTCTGCCTGGCACGACCATCAATATCGGCAAAACGCATGTAATTACCCAAACAATAAATGAGCTGCTGGAGATATTCGGCCGGATGGGTTTCTCCGTGGCCTACGGACCTGAAGTTGAGGACGAGTGGCATAATTTCATCGCATTGAATATCGGGCCAGAACACCCCGCAAGAGACCCCTTTGATGCTTTCTACGTTGGTGGTAACACTCTGTTGCGGAGTCATACTTCACCGGTTCAAATCCGTGTTATGGAACAAACCAAGCCGCCCATTCGCGTAGTTGCGCCGGGGCGGGTTTACCGGCCGGACACCGTCGATGCGACGCATATGTATATGTTTCATCAAATCGAAGCGCTGGTCGTCGATGAAGATATCAGTATGGTGGATATGAAAACCACCATTGACCAGTTTATTCACGCCTATTATGGACCGGAAATTAAATGGCGGCTTCGGCCGAGCTTTTTCCCATTTACAGAACCGAGCGGTGAGGTCGATGTGTTTTGGGTAAATAAGCAGGGCAAAGAGGACTGGATGGAAGTCGGCGGCTGCGGTATGGTCGACCCCAATGTTTTCGACGCGGTCGGGATAGACAGCGAAAAATATACCGGCTGGGCGTTCGGCTTTGGTGTCGAACGCCTCGCGATGAGAAAATACGGTATTAATGACATCAGACTGCTTTTCGAGAATGACCTGCGATTTCTGAAGCAATTCTAAAACTTCTCTTTTTTATCTAAACGTCGGCGAGTTTTTTTTAGAACTTTTTTTATCATGGCTGCCTTATTGGTTTTGGCCGTTTCGTTTTGCGACAAGTATTCCCTAAAGAATCTCATACGGTCTGTATTGCTCACAAATGCAGGCGGAGGCATATTTACCTGCACAAGATTTTTTAATCGCAGTCGCCCCGGCAAACGGCGAAATTTTCTTGTTCGCTCATTATCGAGAAAGAAAAACCTCCAGCGGTCTTTCTCTTGTCTGGCCAATATATTACCCAGTCGTAAATCACCGTGAAAAATACCTTTGGCGTGCATTTGGCCTACAGTTTGTCCGAACGCTCGTATTAGTTCACGTCTGGTTCGGGCCGCCAATTTGCTGTCGGAAATAAATTGATGAATCTGTTTTGCATTTTCAATCTCAAGAGTCACCAGGAAATTTGTTGTATGATAAAGACCATGCCTGAATTTGCCCATTGCGATAATGGCAGGAACGTCAAAACCGTTTTCGCCCAACATCTCAGCGGCCTTAAAAGCCCTCTCGGCTCGATTAGCTCGCACAAAATGCTTGATAAAATCCCAAACCGAACGGTGAAGATATTGCTTGAAATAAACATCTTTGTTCGTGTTATCAAACCGGGCGGTGAGTTTATACACGCGGGCAAATTTTGAGGACCGGACCGTCGTCAGTCGATAATCCTGACTTAGTTCTTTTTCGCCGTTCAACAGGGTCTGTTCAAAAGTGTCGTTGCGAAAATTTCTGTGAATATATAAGATGCAGTTTCCCCCACATATTTTATCGAAACAGCTATTCAAGATGTCACCGCCCCAGAATAGTTATGCC
>MHYD01000089.1:4421-4563 GCA_001824645.1 Planctomycetes bacterium RBG_13_46_10 | reverse complement strand
CTTGTCAATAATTATCGTTTTGCCTGTTTCTACAACGAGGCATTTGCCTCCATTTTCAGCCAAACTCCTGATGGTATCGGGCCCGATGCACGGCACATCAAACCGCATGTCCTGACTTGGTTTCGATGTCTTGATAAGCGTC
>MHYD01000089.1:4139-4366 GCA_001824645.1 Planctomycetes bacterium RBG_13_46_10 | reverse complement strand
CAGTTCCTCTGCCAGGGCATTTAATAACGTATCATTTCGTTTGTCTTTGCCTCGCAGCCGCCAGTAATATATTCTAAACGCTCTCCAATCAGGCAGATATCTCAAGATTCTTTGAGGCGTAAAAAGCCGGGATTTGGCGACCCTGCCGACCATAACCGTCCTGGTTACGCCATACTTTTTTAGCTTTCGTATCCAGCTTCCGGGCCGGGCAATCGCCACTCTGTGAA
>MHYD01000089.1:0-4076 GCA_001824645.1 Planctomycetes bacterium RBG_13_46_10 | reverse complement strand
TCAGTCCCGCCTCTCTGGCGCCGGCGGCTCCAAGAAAGGGCAATCTGCCTTCTCCTGCAATCAAGCCAAGTATATCTTCGCTATTCATAGAACAAACAGATAACTATTGTTCCGTTGACTCTTCAGAATCCGATTCGACAGATGAGACAATCCGTTCAATCTGATTTTCGAGTTTGCGAATACTCTGTCGCATCTCAGGCAGGTGTTGTATCATACTATATGCTCGTTTGCCCTGGTCGGCCTCAATAGCCGGCGCACCAACTACCGTCTTGCCGTCGGGAACGCTATTAATAACACCGGCCTGGGCGCCTATAGTAACATTGTTTCCAATGTTAATATGGCCGACAATACCAGCCTGGCCGCCGACAACACAGTGATGTCCCAGAGTGGTCGAGCCGGCAACACCTACCTGAGCTACGAGCAAGCAGTGCGGGCCGACTTTGGTGCCGTGACCTATCGCAACCAGGTCGCCTAACTTACAGCCTTGGCCTATGAAGGTATCACCGAGTGTACCTCGTTCGATTCCGCAGCAGGCACCAATCTCCACGTCATCCTCTATAACCACAGCGCCAATCTGCGGCATCTTGTGGTGTACGCCCTTATGGGTGGCATAACCGAAGCCGTCATCGCCGATTACGGAATTGGCATTTATAATCACACGATTGCCAATTTTGCATCCGTCGTAAACGGCCACATTCGGATATATCACGCAGTCATTGCCGATTGTAGTGCCTTGTCCAACGAACACGCCGGGATAAATTATGCAGCCGTCCCCGACTTTTGCATCATCGGATACAGTAGCGAAATCGTGGATGTGGCAGTCTGCACCGATTTTTGCGCTGTCCGAAATCATTGCCCGCGGGCTGATTCCTACCTTTTTGTGTTTCCGGTAGCCGTGAAGCAGCACCATAATCTGCATAAAAGCGTAATATGGGTCCTCCGCTATTAAAAGAGGAACCGTGACACCAGGTGTTTCTTTGCCTACGATTACGGCGCTGGCCTTGGTTGTCAGAATCTGCTTTTCGTATTTGACATTGGCCAAAAAGCTGATGTCTCCTTCGCCTGCTCTCCCGAGCGTGGAGGCGGAGTTGATTGCTACGGTGGAGTCGCCGACGACTCTGCCGCCTACGTATTCAGCCAATTCGCCCAAAGTCTTTTGCATATAGAACGCCCTTTTTTACCGCAGAGTTCACTGAGCACGCAGGGATTTTTAATATTGTCATTCCTGCGAAAGCAGGAATCCATTTTTTTCTCTGCGGTCTTTGCGTTCTCTGCGGTTAATCCGATTTCTTTTCTCTGTGGATGTATTATAGCAAAATGACTGAAATTGAAAAGCGTAAATTGAATATAGAAAAAACCGTCATTTTTGAGGGTATTCTGCGGAAAAGACCTGCTTGATGCCTATGGCATGGCCCAGCCATAAAAAAACAGGCTGCAAGACTTGTCCGCCGCTGGCGGATTAATCCCGTGGCCCATTTTTAGTCATCCCTTGTTTTGAGCTTTACGTTTTGGTTTTGCGTTTTTAGTTTTACACTTTCAGCTTCCCTGCCTCCGCCGTCTCACCACCATCCCGCCAAGACCTAGCAGCAAGAGCGTTCCTGGCTCGGGAACAATTTGAAATTCGTGAGTTACTTCATGCGTTTCAGATGAACTCCCTGTCACTACAAGTTGAGCCTTAGCAGTATGTTTACCTATAAGCAAGTTAAGTATCGGAGAGTACGCAAATTCTGGCTGGTCAGCTTTCCAGTGGTAAGCTAATCTGTCAGGATCCCAGTTTTTGGGATCGCTAGAATCCCTATCCCATTCGACTGGATCACCCCACTGATTATCAAGTGCAACCGTCATTTTAAACTGCAATGAAAAAGTCCCCATGGCCCAGATATCGATCGAAGATAAAGCATTAGCTGCAAGTGGAAATGGATCGCTGGGAGTTGTATCAATTATGGACCTACAGTTATCAGGGCCCAAAGTAATGTTAATCTCTGTAATCACAGCATAAGTTGTGTTTATCAACAAGAAAAAACAGAAATTGATCAAAATAATCATTAATTTAACTTTAACTTTCACTTGAATTTTCCCCTTTCTGCTGAAATCAGGCTGTCAGCCAAATTTCAACTAATTTTTCGTCCTTCCGATTTTGCACTTATCCTTTCCTTATGCCCTGCGTTTTCTCAGCAAAGCCAAATCCACCCTACCGCGCAGATGCATAGCGGTGGGCGTACATTTTAAGACAAATTTAAAGATATGTTCATAATCTCATCCTCCTCTTAACAAGAAGATTTGGCTGCTCGCTTGGCAACTATATCGCGTTCTTAATGAGATAAGTTTGTGCGCTATCAGGGAAAAAGTCAAGCTTTTTCTTATTTTATTTTTTGAATTTTTTCGGTCAGATGTAAGCCAGCAAGGATTGTAAATCCTTGATTGTGATAAACTTGGTATTACGCCGTCAGAGTTTCCAGAAGCTCCTGCTGTAAACTTGCCGAAGGTTTCTTGGCGAAATCTGCATCGCTGCTTGCAACTACCTTTATATCTGGCCCGATAGGGCTGTAAACCGTTGAGTCTGTCGGCCCAAACACCGCAACCGTTTTAACTCCCATTGCGGCAGCCAAATGTGTAATTCCGCTGTCGTTGCCGATGTAGCCGCTGGCGTTGCTCAAAACCGCAAGCACATCCGCCAAAGGCAAATTCACGAGTTGCTCCGCCACCGCTTCGATTTCAGCCATCGCGGACTCGCTCAATCGTTCCACTTCAGCCGGTCCTAACAGGAATACCACCTGGATATTTTTTGAAATAAGTTTTTCGGCCACAGCCAGAAAATTATCCAAGTGGCAGCATTTGTGCAAACCGCCGCTGCCGGGCTGAATTACTACAAGTTTTTCATTAAAATCGACGTTTATTTCTTCCAGCAGTTCTCTGCCTTTGTTTATATCCGCTTTGGTTGCTTTTATTAAACTTTTCGTTTTGCAAACCAGCCGCGGCTCTAAAGACAAACCGCTTTGAGCGATAAATTGCTGTATATAAAAATCAGTTATATGTGCCGATGATTTTTCGGACGGCTTCACCCCGCCCCTCCGAGGGGCGGGGTGCATCGATAAAGTTATTACTTCCGCACTGCGGCTGCAATTGGCGGTGAAAATCAGGTTCTGCTCGAAGGAACTATCCGGCTCACCCAGAAATGTTACAATCCAGGCATAATCGCTAAAAACGTTTATCAAGGCATCCCCATCCAGAAGGTCAAACGTATTGGTTTCAGCGAACAATCGATGCAAATCTACCGAATCTATAGAGCGGACGCCATCCACGCATGTCCTGCCCGGAAAAATGCCGATGTATTCAGTATGGCCGAGAATATCGACCCCGCCCAATTCGAGGCAGTCTTTCATAAATTCAGCTAACGGCAGAGTCAATACACAATCACCAATTGCTCCCGGCTGCAGTATTATCCCGCGCAGAGCTCGCCGGGCAGCTTCAGCTCCCTTTTCCCTCAGCAGGTTTAAGATGTTATCGTTTTCCTGCATAGGCAAAGCTCTTCCTGCTTAATCTTGAGGGTAAATAATTATCCGGTCGTGGATAACAGTTATTAAATCGTTTTTGCCGTCGCCGGTTACGTCAGCGATTTTCAGCTCTCGCGGTTCGATAGAGATTCTGGCGAGTTCTTTGCTGTCGCTATAGCTTTTCTGCTCAAATACCTTGAAACGCATCGCAGGAATCGGCTTTGTGTTACTATCAAGCGCAAGTATCTCGATATGGTCGCGGTTGTACTCGACCATAATAATATCAACCCGGCCGTCACCGTTAATATCCCCAGCCGTCAGGTTGCCATACATACCGTCTTTTATTTTTGTCTCATAACTGAATAGCTGCTCTAAATGCTGCGGCATCTGGTTACTGCTTGGCGGCGTTATAAGTGCAAATTTATCACCGTCGAACAGCAGAATGTTCTTAACTTTACTGCCTGTAAGAGGTGCGAACAGCATTTTTAGGTGCTTTGCTGCTGTATTCCACGTCCCTACATTTAATTCTTTTTCGAACCGGTAAGTGTTATCTACACCGGCTTTGAGTATCTGAAGCTGGCC
>MHYD01000088.1:5745-5863 GCA_001824645.1 Planctomycetes bacterium RBG_13_46_10 | reverse complement strand
GGAAATTATCGAAGGTAATGAGTTGTTCAAAAAGCAGAATGAGTCCTCTGTAGAAGCTTTCAAACAGGCCCAGCAAAATCAATCGCCGGAAACCCGCCAAATCGTCGCTGAAATGAAA
>MHYD01000088.1:4303-5731 GCA_001824645.1 Planctomycetes bacterium RBG_13_46_10 | reverse complement strand
GGGATGCCTGACGGCAAATGACGCGCAAAGGAGCGAAAAATAAATGGGTGTAAATCGGTGGGACCGGTGGTAAAATCAGCATCGTGACAAGAGAGATAAAATATCTTTCTACCAAAAGCCTCTAGAAAATGAAAAAAGAAAAGGCAAGGTGAGTTGTGGAAGCAATCCGTGCAATAGCAATTATACTTATGCTTCTCAGCATCATATTCCTTTGTAGTGCTGTCATGTTCCGAATATATCTCCCTAAGAGTAAAATGTCACATTTGTCTAAAAAAAGCTACCTTATAATTTGGCTGATAGGCACATTAGTCCTGGGCGCGGCACTATTGGCTTACGCAATATTTTTTTAATAATATGAGGGTTTACAAAGCTACATATCAAGACAGGTGTTAAGGGATTGAGAAAATATCGAAAATGATAGTCGGTGTGTTGACAGCTCAACTGCATCTGCACGGGATAAATTCGCTTAAAGAAAAGCGAAGCATCGTCAAGAGTCTGCTCGGCAGGCTCAAAAGTAGGTTCAATATCTCCATTTCAGAAGTCGACCATCAGGATGAGAAAACATCCGCTGTTGTGGGGGTTGCGCTGATTTCAAATGATACTCGTTTTATAAATCAGCAGTTCGACAGCATCATCGACTTTATGCGCGGCGACGGCAGATTCTACCTCGGTGCAATTGAACGGGAAACCTTCGGCTCATAACTCGCCGCCTCTAAAACAGCATATCAACAACGAATCTTGCGCCGAAGAAGATGTCCACAGCAATTGCTGAACCGAGAAGTGCCCATCGCAGCCATGGCAGACGCAGCTTTGCGCGTGCTATAAAAAATATTGCCAAAAGCGCGACTGTACCTGCTATGTACATTTTGGCATCGGCCAGGAAGAGATTTGCATATTCATCGCCGAAACCGGCGAAGACCTGAAAGTATTTTGTCGCCTGCAGCAATGTCACGATGGCAAGGCCGGCCATAAAGGCCATACTCAGTAATATCCATCTTCTATCGGCAAGGCCTGCCGAGCAAAGTCCCTGCAAGCCGGCGCCGATAATAATCGAGCAGCATAACACAGAAAAACTCAGCCAGATAATTGGGCTTACACCAAGCAGCGGGGGACAAGATGCCAGTATTGCTCCGAGACAGAAAATTATCAGTACGCTGAGCCGCCGGGCGGCAAAGAGCATCGCAAATCCCATCACAAGCGCAGCTTCGGGGACATGATAAAACCCGACCAAACTTATATCCTGCTGGACTGTAACAAAAGGAGCCGCCAGGCCCGTAAGGTCGGCCAAGTGCAACCGGGTCTGCATTGGAACTGCAAACAGCCGGCAGTGAGAAGATGCGCTAAAAAACAGCAGTATCGCTAAAAACGGCAGAACGGCAAGAGGCACTCTAAGCCACTGCCATTTTCCTTTAGGTCCGAACGCGGCTG
>MHYD01000088.1:3984-4222 GCA_001824645.1 Planctomycetes bacterium RBG_13_46_10 | reverse complement strand
AGCCGTAAATGGCCCCCGCGAAGAGCGAGCCGAGAAAACCCGGCACCCACCGCCTGCTCAATGCGAAACATCCCAAAGAGGCCAGACAAACGTTTACAAGGATGAGAAACTGCAGTTTCTTGAAGGTGTCGAAATGCGGCTGATACAAATAGACAGCGAAGCCGATGTAAACAACCGCTGCTGCGGCAGGTTTACCGAAGGTTTTTCTCATCTATCTTTTCCGTGAAAGCCGTTATTG
>MHYD01000088.1:2337-3920 GCA_001824645.1 Planctomycetes bacterium RBG_13_46_10 | reverse complement strand
GCCGCAATCCCAGAGTTTCTTTATAGCAAAGTTCTTAAGCTGCGTGCCCCTGACGATGGAATCCTCACACACAACAATGCTGTTGCCTTCGATTATCTCTTTGATTGGGACGAGTTTCATCTTTGCGATGAGGTCGCGTTTCTGTTGGGAAGGCGGCGTATAACTTCTGCCATAACCGGATGTATACTTTACAAGGGGCCGCCTGAACGGTTTGCCCGATTCCATCGCATATCCCAGCCCGTGAGCCAATCCCGAGTCCGGAACCCCGGAAACTACATCGACATCGATGTCTTTATCGCATTTCGCAAGGCAGCAGCCGCATCTTTCGCGCACCGCTTCTACATTTATCCCCTCGTAGCTCGATGCCGGAAAGCCGGTATATATCCATAAAAATGCGCATATCTGATTGGATCCCCGTCCAGGTCTTCTTTGTACTATTCCATCTTCATTTATCAGGATTATTTCCCCCGGCTCAATGTTCTTTACGGCCTCGAAACCCGTGTTCGGAAAAGCTGTTGTTTCGGCAGTAACCGCCCAGCCGTCTTCGCGTTTACCGATGACAAGAGGCGTATATCCGAGTCTGTCCCTTGCCGCATATATCCCATCCTTATGCAGCAGCAGCAGCGAGCAGGAGCCCTCTATCGCGTCGAACATTTTCTCGATGCCGTCAGAGAGACTGTTTCCCTGATTGATTAGTTTCGCTATCAGTTCCGGCGTATTGACCGCTTTTTTGCTGCTCATTTCGCTGAATGATACGCCTTGGGTCAGCATCTTCTCGGCCAACTGCTCGGCGTTTTCTATAAAGCCGCTTGTAACAATACAGAACGGTCCGAATCTCGAGTTCAGATAAATCGGCTGCTCGTCGGAGTCGCTGATAACGCCGATGCCTTTATTACCTATCATGTATTTGGCGTCATCATAGAATTTCGCCTTAAACTGACTGTGCTCAAGGTTGTGTATTTGCCTGTCGAACTCTTCCCCAAGCACAGCCATTCCGCCATACTCTGTGCCCAGATGTGAATGATAATCCGTGCCGTAGAAAAGTGTATCCGCGCAATTACCCTTCAAGACAACCCCGAAAATGCCGCTCATATGCCACCTCCATTGTGCAATTTATTATAATATCCTTATTATATAAAAACGGCTCCCAAAAAGCTGTTTTTATTTGAGAAGCACTTTGCCTGTGCCGCCTGTTACCCTGCCAATAGTGTAAACTTTCTCGCCGTACTGCGCCAACTGTTTAGCTATCGAGTCTGCAAATTCCTCTGCTACTATCAGCACATACCCGATTCCCATATTGAAGACATTATACATCTCAGATTCCTCGACGGGACCTTTCGCCTGCAGAAAGGTGAATATTTTTTGCATCGGCCAGCTTTCTTTTTTGAGCACGGCGTCACAGGTTTGGGGCAGCGCACGCGAAACATTCCCCGGCAATCCGCCGCCTGTGATATGCGCCATCCCGTGGACGACTTTTTTGACTTTATAGTTGGACAGCAGCTTTACTATCGACCGAACATATATCCGCGTCGGCTCCAGCAGAACGTTACCGAGCACAGCACCATCGAGCTCGTCAGGTGTGT
>MHYD01000088.1:0-2228 GCA_001824645.1 Planctomycetes bacterium RBG_13_46_10 | reverse complement strand
CAGAAAAAACAGCGGCTCAGCGCCGAGCACCAGCATATCGTTGACGTTCATCGCCACCAGATCAATCCCTACGGTGTCGAACTTTTTTATCGCCCCGGCCAACTGAATCTTGCTGCCTACTCCATCGGTGCAGGCAACCAGGACCGGGCTTTTGTAATTTTTCTTGAAAAGTCTTTCATCGTAATCAAGCCGGAACATCCCCGCAAACCCGCCCTTTAAGTCCATCACGCGAGGCCCGTGGGTGCTTGCGACGTGCGGATAAATGAGGTCCTCCATACTGTCGCTGGCATTGATATCAACGCCGGACTGTGCGTAGCTGATGTATTTACTCATTTGTCTAAAACCCGTCATCAAACATCCGCAATTGATGATGTTCCAAAGAGAATTTGTTCGCCGTAGTATCTACCGGTATCGGGTATTTGCCGCTCCAGCAGGCGGTACAATAGTTATCTGCCGGCAAAGCTGCACAGGACAGCAGTCCATCCAGCGACATATAGCCGACGCTGTCAACTTCGAGAAATTCCTTGATTTGTTTCAGATCGCGATTATTTGCCAGCAGTTCTTCTTTGGTAGGAAAGTCCACGCCATAAAAACAGGGATGCCTGATGGGCGGACAGCTCACTCGCATATGGATTTGTTTTGCACCTGCCTGTCGCAATGCTCTAATCTTGCCTCTTGTAGTTGTGCCGCGGACTATCGAATCGTCTACCACTACAACGCTTCTGCCTTCCACAACCTCTTTTACCACCGCAAGCTTAAGTTTAACCTCGACCTCCCTCATCTTCTGCTCTGGACTGATAAATGTCCTGCCTATGTAGTGGCTCCTGACCATTCCCATATCGAAGGGTATTTTGCTTTGCTCCGCGTAGCCGATTGCAGCTGATGTCCCGGAATCCGGTACAGGTATTACAACATCCGCATCAGCAGGTTGTTCTATCGCCAGCTGCTTGCCGAGCTTTTTTCTAAACTCATGCACATTTTCTCCAAAGATTGTGCTGTTTTGTTTGGCAAAATAAATATGCTCGAAGATACAGTGGGCCGGCTTGACAGTGCCTGGCGTAACAAAAAATCTGCTGGATAAGCCCTTTTTATCCAGCCGAATAATTTCGCCCGGCATAATCTCGCGAAGAAACTTCACTCCGATAGTATCGAAAGCGCAGCTCTCGCTGGCAATGACGTAGGCCCCTTTCTCAGTTTGACCGAGGCACAAAGGCCTGACACCGTAAGGGTCCCTCGCAGCTTCAATCCGGTCGGCGTATAAAAACAGCAGACAATAGGCCCCCTGCAGATGATTTAAGACATGAGCCAGCGGGTCGGGCTTGCTGACGTGTGTCGGCTTGGCAAGTAAATGAATAATTATTTCAGTATCGCAGGTTGATTTGAATATGCTGCCGTACGCCTCATATTCGTCCCGCAATAATGCCGCATTTATAAGATTGCCGTTATGTGCAACCGCTACTTGCCCGCGCGAATACTCGCTCAAAAACGGCTGGCTGTTTATCTCCTTGCTTGAGCCGGTGGTTGAATACCGCACGTGGCCGATAGCTATCGGGTTAGCCAGATTTTCTAAAAAGCCGGTGCCGCTGCGGAAAACTCTGCTTACCGACCCCATTCCCTTGTAGCACTCGATGTTTTCACCGTTGCTTGAAGCAATTCCTGCTGACTCCTGACCGCGGTGCTGAAGACTGTATAAGCCAAAATAGGTCTTTTGAACCGCTTCAGGGTCTCCGAAAATACCGAAAAGACCGCAACTTTCTTTTTTTTCAAACACGAGCAGCAACCTCTTAAAAAAAGTAGTTTAGTCAATCGCTCATGTCAAGTCAAACAATTGTTTCTTCCGGCTCTGGATACATAAAGCCGGGTACTCGGCAGATTTTGCCTTGGGCATTGACACAAGCGAGTGCGCTCGAACCCTCAGCCAGAATTACCCCATCGCTGCAGCGGGTAAGCTTGTAGGTATGCTCAACCTTGCTTGCGCTGACTTCTGAACAGCTTGTTTCCAGCTGCAGTTTTTCATCATACTTGGCAGGCCGGCGGTATTTTACGTTCAACTCTGCAACAACAAAGAACACCCCGGCCTCCTCTAAATCCTTATAGGCTACGTTGTTAGCCCGTAAAAGTTCCGTCCGGCCCATCTCAAACCACACCGGATAGACACTGTGATGAACTACTCCGCCCTGGTCTGTTTCATTATACCGAGGCACAATAGTTATCGTATGGTTTTGAAT
>MHYD01000087.1:14470-21365 GCA_001824645.1 Planctomycetes bacterium RBG_13_46_10 | reverse complement strand
TCGCGTATCTGGGCCGATGCCGGCAATACAGCGCTGTCCACCACCCTTGTATGAATTTGCCAGGCATATAATTTTTGCCATTCTCCACTCTTACAAATGAACAATCTTCACGTCCTCCCAAAGCTCACGAAGGTATTCGGCAACGAGCCTGCGATGGCACTTATCGGGCTTCGTTTCGCTGCATAACAGGCAAGATTTATCAACAAATTGTTGCGTTATGATATCACCGAGCTGACGTTCAATCAATAATTGACAAAATCGCCTTTCATATTCCGACCAGTCGATATCTTTTTTTCTATAAGCATCAAGAATGTCTTTTGTGGGTGCCAGCTCCGGCTTATGAATATATTTTATGCCAGCAATTTCTTGAAGAAAATACGGCAAGTCTTGTTCCTTTGTAAAACCAGCAAGCTGCGAAGCATTGTTGAGACGAATATCTATTACGGTTTTTACTCCGGCGTCTTTTAGTTTCGTGAAAAACTCACGAGCGGTTTTTTCCGCAAATCCAATAGTATATATTACAGTTTCCATCCTGGATCAATGTGTGCCCACGTGATGTATTTCCTCTTGTGTAGAAGAATCATATGCGATATTACTTGCTTGCTGCTCGTACGCTTGATCAGTAATCTCATCCTGGGTTTTTGAGGACTCGAATAAGGTCGGCTCAATTTTTAGCATTTTGACTAACCTACGCTCGGTGTCAATGTTGTTTTCTATGCTACCATCCGAGAGTATATGTTTGATATGAATACCGGAGTTTTTTAGATTTCTACAAATGAGAATAAATCTGTGACATTCTATGGGGTCTTTCTCCGCGCACATTAGAGCAGATTTATATTTTGACGAAATATCTTTCAAGTTTTCAAGGCCAATATGGAATTGCTCGGTTTTAGCCAGATATTCGAAATTTACAGTATTACCATTATAATGATGCGTATCACTAGAACGAGCACCAAGCTGGTTACCTAAATATATGTATTCTATATTTGCGTTCCGAAGCTCTTTTACGAGGAATTCTCGGTTGAATTGTGTGTTATAGTGGCTGTATGGAGTTGAACGAACATCCACAATGCAATTAATGCTGTGCGTTTTCAGTAGACTCAAGAAATTTTCTATTTTATGGTTGGAGTGGCCTATTGTGTATAGGATATTCAATTGTTTGTTGTTCATTATGCACCCCATCGTGAACTTCGCAAATACGATTATAACTTTGGCTCAACCAACTCTCACATTTATACCATATTATATAAATAGAGATTTCCCTTCAATGAAAAAATCCAGCGATTTAATGATAAAATGGGTTAGAAGTATTTTTCATTTTATTCGAAAAGTGCTTCGACAAATTTGTCGGGGTCGAATTCAGCGATGTCCTCCGGCTTTTCGCCGAGGCCAACAAATTTGACTGGTATATCAAGCTGGTCTTTAATGGCGAGAACGATTCCGCCACGGGCAGTGCCGTCCAGCTTGGCTAAGAATATGCCGGTAAGGTTGATTGCTTCAGTGAATATTTTGGCCTGTGCGATTGCATTTTGGCCTGTGGTGGCATCCAGAACTAAAAGTACTTCATGCGGCGAGCCGGGGATTTTACGGGTTATCACGTCACGAATTTTAGTTAGCTGCTGCATTAAGTCTTTTTTGGTGTGCAGTCGTCCCGCCGTATCGAGAATCAGCACATCAGCGTTTCTTGCCACAGCGGCTTCACAGGCATCGAAGGCTACAGCGGCAGGGTCGCCGCCGATTTGGTGTTTTACGATTTGTACGCCGATACGTTCGGCCCATATTGAAAGCTGCTCTATGGCAGCGGCACGGAACGTATCGCAGGCGGCGACGATGACATTTTTATTGTTTCGATTCAAAATGTATGCCAGTTTTGCGATGCTTGTAGTTTTGCCGGTGCCGTTGACGCCGGCAACGAGAATAACGGTTGGACCGCTTGGGGCAAAATTTAATTGCCTGTCTTGGTGCGGCCAGTAATTTTTCATGTGTTCTTTGAGGAAGGGCAATATATCATCAGTTTTGGCGATTTGCCTGTTGCGATAGGCCTGCCGCAGCTCGGATATCAGCTTGTCTGTTGTCTCTACGCCGATGTCATCACTTATTAGTGTTTCTTCCAGCTCATCAAGCAGCGCCTCGTCAATGTTTCTTCCCAGTTTTAAAACCGATGAAAATGAAGCGCTGATTTTGTTGCGCGTTTTACTCAGGTGTTCTTTTATATATACAGCCGTTTTAGAAAAGATTCCCATATACTGTTCTTTAGTTAAATATTAAAGATTAAATATCGAAACAATATTATTTCATAACTTTAATTTTTGAATTCCTTATAGTATCGGTATTTATTGAAATTTCAAGTCGATAGAGATTTAATTTCCGGATGTTTTTAAATCTACGAAAAAATCCTTAATTTTCTCACAATTTTGTTGTTAAATTGGTTTTCCTTTGACAGATAGAACCAATCTGATTACAATCTTTACATTGTTATTGTCTTAGAGTGGTTAACTTGGTTCTGGTCACATATAATACAAGGGGAGGGTATGGTCAAGCGTATAGGATGTCCCGTTTCATATTAGTAGGGAAGCTGTCTTGTCGAAGTAATTGAAATCAACCCCTCCAATCAGGAGGCCGGTAATGGAATATAAACAATGGTACAGAGTGCGCAATCATAAAGGAGGATGGTTTGGCAACTCTGGAAATTGAAAATATTTTTTCCGATATACTTGAACGTTCAAAAATACTCGACCCTGCCAATGCACGCAAATGGTTCGACAAGCTGACAGTCTTGCATTTTGACGGCGGCTCACTCGGAATCGGCTGTCCGGATGAGGCAACCGTCCGATTTTTACAGGATAATTGCAAGAATAGTTTTACACGAGCCGCTCAGCAGATAACCGGGCATCTTGTCTCCATAGATTTTCAGGTTAACAGCCAGCAAAGGCCTGCCTCATCAGGTCAACGTTCTGAATCCGGGCTTAAAATTCATCCTGATTATACTTTCGATAATTTTGTTGTCGGTCCGAGCAATCGTCTGGCGCACGCAAGCTGTGTTGCGGTAAGTCAATCGCTTGGCAGTACATACAATCCGCTTTTTCTTTACGGTAATTCCGGTTTGGGCAAAACTCATCTTTTGCATGCTGTCTGCTGTGGAGCCCTATCCAGGTCTAACGGCATTGTGATTCAGCTTTTAACCTGTGAGGAGTTCATCAATAAGTTTATCAGGGCAATTGAGCAGGGGAATTTGGCTGGTTTTCAAAATCAGTTCCGCAGCGTTGACGCACTTGTGATTGATGATATTCAGTTTCTGCGTGAACGCGAGAGAAGCCAGGAGGAGTTCTTCCATACATTTAATACTCTTTATAATAACGGTAAACAGATTATTCTCAGTGCCGATAGTGCACCGGCTGAAATACCGTCTCTCGAAGCGCGTCTTATCAGCAGATTTAACTGGGGTTTGGTTGCCCGAATTGATCCGCCAAGCTTTGAGACGAGGGTGGCAATTGTACAGAAAAAGGCCCACATACGAGGCCTTGATATAACTGATGAGATAGCTGGATACATAGCTAACAAGGTACAGGCAAATATCAGGGAGCTGGAAGGTGCTTTAACAAATATTTATGCACTTGCTGTTATCAGTAATGAGCAAGTCAGCCTTGAGTTGGCCCAAAGAGCATTGCACGGACATGTTCAGTCGGTATCCAAACAGATAAATATCAGCGATATAATTGAAGTGGTAACCAAACATTTTGATGTTCGGCTTACAGACCTGCAGAGCAAGAGACGCAGCCAGAGCATTACCGAGCCGCGTCAGATTTGTATGTATTTAGCCAGGAATCTGACAAAGCACAGCCTTGAGGAAATTGGCGGCCATTTGGGTGGCCGAGACCATACAACTGTTATGCATGCCTGTAGCAAGATTGAGCAGGCCAAAACTTCCGACCCAAAAATGCAGGCATTATTAAATGAGTTGACAAAACAGGTCGCACAATCTTGCGATGGTTAAATGCCCCCAAGTACTTATCGTAGAGCGTGATTCATAATGTTAGTTGCGTATTATTGAATTTAGCATATCAAGGTGGTCGGAGAGCAAACGGGTTATCAGAAACTTTTGTGTGACGGTATCTTTTGCTTTTTCGCCTAAATTTTTTGCATCATCAGGGTTCTTGAGCAGGTGTATGATTCTGTCGGCAAATCCGTTTGCATCTGCAGGTTCGAGCAGAAAGCCGCTTTTCCCATCTTCTATTTGAGCAGGAATTCCCCCCACGTTTGAAGCAACAACGGGTGTACCTTTCCATAAAGCCTCGGTGACAGAAAGACAAAAGCCTTCCATTGTAGATTTTTGAATTATTACTTTTGAAAACCTCTGGATAGAATTTACTAAGATATCATTGTTACCGACAACAAACAAAACATCACCTTTATCGACCAGCTTTTTGGCTTTTTTATAAATCTTGTTGTATATTTGGATCCCTTCAGGGTCGTCGCTGGCCAGGTTGTAGCAGAAGACCAATCGACAATCTACCTTTTCCTTAACCAGGTTGAAAACGTCCAGCACACCTTCCGGGTCCTTCCATGGATCGAGTCTGGATACCTGGGTGATGACGGGCTTGTTTGTTGGAATACCGGCTTTCTTTACATATTTCAGTATGGTTTTTTTATCCAGCTCCCTGTTTTTCAGAGTAAGCGGATTTATGGCAGGTAACATCAATCTTTGATCTACCGGCAGGTCTTCTTTGAAGTATTTTTCGCTTGACATGACAATCTGGTCATACTTGAGCAGGAAACCTTTCAGAAAATCCCAAAGTTGCGGATGTGGATTGGTCAGGTCTATATGACATCGCCAAATCCAGGGCTGTCTTTTTCTGTATGGTTTTATAAGAGCAAGGGGCTGAGGGTCATGAACGATTACGCAGTCATGGTGTATATGTGTAAATCTCGCAAAGTGGTTGTTGACCTGAAGGTATAATTGCTTTTTCCTCTCTGTTAGATTTATGTCTGCTCCCTGCAAAGCGTTGTGGAACTTTTTTGTGATGTTAAAAAAATCAGGACTGCCGTGCAGGATTCTCCAGCCGGTATCTATGCCCACGTCATTCATCAGCAGCACGAGAGAGTAAAGAATTTCCGCAACACCGCCACCCTGGTATGTGGAGTTAATGTGGACAATATGTTTTCCGTAAAGTTTTCTTGCTTTAGCATAGATTTCTGCTATTTTTTTATCCGGAACAATATATCGAAAATCTTCGAGACTTAACATAATCAGCTCCTTGTCAGCTCTTCGAGCAGCATTTTGATTTCTTGTACAGTATCAACATTAAATTTTGCTCTTGAGATGCCCGTTCCAACTTTTATGGAATAAGCAGTATCAGGAAGGGCAGTGAAAAGTTCTTCATCGGTATAATCGTCGCCTGCGGCCAGGATAAAGTCCCAATCATGATTGGTTAGCCAAAGCTCGGCTACCCGTCCTTTATTGATGCCTTGGTTTTTAATTTCGAGAATTTTGCTGCCTTCAAATACCCCTACGTCCAGATTTGCTGTCAGGTTCAAAAGCGCACCTTTTAATTCATAAACTCTGACCGCGGCAAGCTCAGGATTCGCTCTTCGATAGTGCCAGACAAGCGCAAAATCTTTTTCCTCTACTAAAGAGCCTGGAGTGCGATCCGAGTAAAGCTCGAAGATCGGTCTGATCGAATCTTTCCATGTTTGATTGAAAGGTCCGAGACATTGCCAGTCTTTGTTTATTTCCTTGATCCATGCTCCATGCTCTGCAACTAAAGTTGCATTCAGGCTGCCCAGCCACTTCGTTAGCGATTCTTTGTCTCGCCCACTTATAATAATAATTCTGTTTTTTGAGTCGTTCGATAAATTCTTCAATAGATTAATAATTTCTGCGTCAGGCCCTGCTTTGTCGGGTCGGTCTTGAAAGCCCACGAGTGTGCCGTCATAATCCAGCAGAAATAATCTTTGTCTGCTTTTAGTATAGTCGCTTATTAGTTTCTTCTTGTTGGTTTTTGATAATTTACGTATAGAAAGCTCATGCTGGGTTTTCTTTATATCGGATAAAGCGTTTAGAAAATCCATGCTCCATCTTTGCACGTTATATCGTTTAAGTCTTTCCTGCATTAATCTGTTTCGCTCGATTTGTTCATTTATCGGCATTTCCAGTGCATGTTTTATTGCCGATACGATTGCTGCTTTATTGTGTGGATTGACTGTAAGTGCCTCTCCTAACTCACTTGCTGCGCCTGTCATTTCGCTGACAATCAGGACCCCTTTGCCGTCATTTTTGGAAGCTATAAACTCTTTGGCAATTAAGTTCATCCCGTCGCGCAATGGTGTCACTAAAGCCACGTCGGCAACATTATACAACGCTGTGAGTGTTTTAAATGGTAAAAATCTGTAGAGGTACCACACAGGCATATAGCCTATCGTACCATGCTCGCCATTTACTCTTCCGACTAATTGTTCAAGATTTTTTCTGAGCATTTGATAATCTTCTACATCGGTACGGGTTGGCACGGCTACCATAATTAGAGTGACTTTTCCTTTATATTCGGGATTTTCTGATAAAAATAAATCAAATGCCTCCAATCGATGGATGATACCTTTGGTGTAATCCAGTCTGTCTATGGATATAATGATTTTACGGCCGCCTATTTTTTGCAGTATTTTATCTGTTTCCCGCTTTACGTCGGTATCATTTATAGCCTGTGAATATTTTTCATAATTAATCCCCATAGGAAATGTATCGACTTTAATGATACGATTGCCAAATGTCACTCTGCCGAGGGTATGATCGCGTCCTGTAATTCTGCAAACACTGCTGAGAAAATGCCTTGCGTAGTCGTATGTGTGAAATCCTATCAAATCGGCTCCCAGCAGGCCTTCCAAAATTTCCTGACGCCAG
>MHYD01000087.1:7328-14463 GCA_001824645.1 Planctomycetes bacterium RBG_13_46_10 | reverse complement strand
GCCGGAATAGCTCAAATGAAGGCCACGGAATGTGCAGAAAGAAACCGATTTGCAGGTCCGGCAGTTTCTCCCGAAGAAGTTGTGGAAGTAACATTAGCTGATAGTCATGAACCCAGATATAGTCATCGCTCTTTGCAATTTTTGTAACTTCATCGCAAAAATTCTGGTTCACCTGCTTATAAGTTTGCCAGAAGCGATTTTCATAAATAGTACGCAATGGAAAATAATGAAAAAGCGGCCAAATCGTTTCATTGCAAAAACCTGAATAGTAATCATCTATTTGTTTTTGAGAAAGAAATATCGGTATGCTCTTTTCGGCAATGAGCTGCTTTGCGATTTTATTTTTATCTTTAGCGGTAAGTCTATCGCTGGCTATACCCGACCATCCAATCCAGATCCGCTCGAATGAATCAGGCAGTGAAGACAAGCCTGCAGCAAGTCCACCAGGGCTTGGGCGAAAATAAAATTCGTCCCCTCTTTTTGTTATGCTTAGCGGTAACCGGTTTGCAACAACGATTAATCTTCCCATGATATTTTCTGCTGATTATTCGTGCTTATAACAGACGTACACAGACAATTGCAAGATAAAATGTTAAACAAATCGGGTTATTCAGAGATAATTTATAATTTTATTATAATAATTTTCGCTGATAATAGCTTATGATAAGCTTGTAAGTTATTACTTTTGTAATAGCAAGGGAATTTTTTTGCGATAATATATTTAAGGCTTAATTTCTCTCTGAGTCAGCTTGAGTTATAATCCGTGTATGGGTGTTAATGGTTTAGAGTTGAATAGATGAACGAAGAGCAGAAAGATTCTATATCTCAGGTTGCAGTAAATGAGCTTGTCTCGGCTAAGAGCCCCACTGAGACGATTCGGCCGACCTTGATTGTCTCAGAGAAAACAATCTTTGAGTACTCTCTGTTCCTTGAGCATCTTTTAGCCGGCCTGGCAGATGAGTCGATTCCTGTAGCTTTGGTTTGTCCCCCGGATTGTGGTGTTGATTCTTTTATATATGGGGCTGTTGAGGTTTTTAGATATCCGGTCATAAATCTGTCGTTGGCAGAGCCATACAATAGAAACGTACTTACCGAGCAATTAGCTAAGTATAAGCCTACCGTTTTGCATTGTCTATGCGAAAGTAAAGCTGGTCTTACAAAACAATTAGCTCATCGGCTGGATTTGCCTTACGTAATGACCGTCAATTCTCTGAGCAGCCGGTGGCGGGGATTTTCTGTATCGGGTCATTGTGTAAAAATCATTGCACCTGCTAAAAGCATTGCGGAAGATGTTGTCAAATTCCATCCTCATTTTGTTGAGCGTATCGAGCAAATAAACATCGGCACTTTTGTTGAGCAGGATTGTGTCTGTTTTTCGCAGCGTAACCGCTTGGTTAGTATGGTGATGGTCCACCCTCTGGATAAAGTGGCCAACTTTGAAAATATATTCAACGCAATGAGATTTCTTGCAATAAATGAGTATGAATTTATGCTGATAATAATCGGAACAGGGCGGGCGGAGAGGCAATTACGCAAGTTATTGGCCGCGCTGGATCTTGTACAGAAGGTTACAATCGTTCCAGGATTTAAGCCCTGGCGTTCGGTGCTTACTGGAGGTGATATTTTTATTCAGCCGAAGCCAAACACTTCATTTAATCCTTTTATGTTGGAGGCTATGAGCGTAGGCTTGGCCGTTGCAGCCTGTAAAGGGGGAGTTGACGATTTAATTATTGAGGGTAAGACGGCTGTTGTATTTAATCCGAATGACGAGATTAGCATAAGAAGCACCTTGCAGGGCTTGCTCGATAGGAAGGAGTCTGCACAGCAGCTTGCAAGAAGCGCCCAGCAGTATCTGAGAGAAAATCACTCCGTAAGCAATATGGTTTCTGCTTTGCTGGCCAATTACAACATTGCTACTGCACAATGGTATAACCGTTAGCTCTGCCACAGGTAAAACCATTAATAAATAGTAACCGATTTAATAATTACCAATCACCAATTTTATCCGCCGTTGGCTGACACCATTCACCAAATTTTTGAATAAATATCGGCCCGGTTGCGACCTATTTGTGATTTAGCGAAATAAGATGTATAATGTCTAAGGAGGTAGCTCTGTGTCGGAAAATGAAAACATACTATTGCGGCGTTTTGTTACGGCCAGCGATGCGGAGGCATTTTCAGAAATCGTAAGACGGCACGCAGGATTAGTTTATGGAGCCTGCGTACGGGTCCTTGAGGATAAGGACAAGGCTGCCGATGCGGTTCAGGAAACCTTTCTGCAGTTGCTGCATAATGCCGGAAATATCACCGGCTCTGTGCCTACCTGGCTGCACCGCGTAGCAACCCGCAGGGCCATTGATGCCATTCGAAGAGATACTTCACGAAGGCAGCGAGAGAAGCAATATGCAGCCGATAAGCCTCAAGGGGTCACGAACTGGCAGGAGCTGTCACGGTATATCGACGCAGAACTTGACCGGCTCGATGACCAGATGAGAGAGATTCTCATAGAGCGCTTCTTCCAGGGCCGAACTACAACCGACATCGCAGACAGTCTCGGCTTATCACAAGCGACCGTCTCCCGCAGGATTGAATCGGCTGTTGAAATGCTGCGGAATGGGCTTCGTAAAAAAGGTGTTATTGTTGCAATCCCGGCGCTGGCTGCTCTTTTGGGCGAGAATGCCGTCGAGGCTGCGCCGGCGCTGGTCATGAAGGAGCTGGGCAAAATCGCCCTCGTGGGAGGCAAAGCTGCAGCGGCTGGGGCAGGAGTCAAGACGGCTGGTGTATTAGCCGGCATCGGCGTTAAAGCCAAGATTATAACAGCCGCAGCAGTAACGGCGGTAACAATCGGCTCGGTCGTCACATATAACCATGTTACTTATACTCGTCGGGAGAACAAAGCTGCTCAACAGTTCAGTCAGCGTCCAGCAGAAAGACCGACGATTCCAACGGAAGATTTAGACCGCAGCAGAGAAACAACAGTTAGAGATACGGATAATACTTCTCTTACCGAGATTGATGTCGAGCAAAGTAACACTGAACAGTCAAATGATGAGAATCTCATGGGGGGATATGCGGTAGGCGGCTATGGTGGTGGTTACGGCGGTATGGGTAGTGGCATGGGGATGGGCGGTATGATGGGCGGATATGGCGGCATGGGAATGGGCAGCTACGCTGGCTCCATGCCGGACGGCAACGAACCTGTTGGAGGTTATGGCGGCTTGATGGGTGGTTATGACGGGTATAGTGACTATGAAGATTACCTATTAGAGGCTTGGCTGGCTGAGTTGTTCGAGGATGTCGATGTTGCTGATTTCAACGAACCTATTCAGTGATGCTCGATTCCGGATGCTCGATTGGATTCGAAAAGCTCACCATAAGGCTCGACAAGTATCAAGAATCAAGTATCGAGAATCGTGGCTTGTTTTAATCCTGATTTGTGCAATTACTCTACCCGTTTTTTCTGGTACTATCGAGCGGCAAATATCAGAGCCAGACCATCCTACGGTTAATGAATTGATAGAAAAATACTCCCAGACACTGGATTTAGTGCAAAGTATAATAAGCTCTTACCAGACCAGTTCAATCGGCTCTTGGTATCTCCCACCTCTTAATATGAATTCTGTGAATGAGAAGTTCTATATGCGGGGGCAACGCCGTACGGACAGCAAGGGCAGGACTTATGATCAAAGATATCGATGGGGATATGTGAGTCAGCAACGGCCCAATGTCCCAAAAGAATCAGCCACTTATTCCTTAATGGTGAGTACACCAAATTTGCAATATGCCCATAGCAAAACTGCTTGTGGCCCAGTTCCGACTGGACTCCTTACCTACCTCGATTACCAGGGGTCTGGGGGGGACAGTTTTATAAATGAGACCGATGCCTTTTTTTTGGGCTACATAGGTAATGATTCACGTGTGGACGTCAATCTGAAAAATGCAAAACAGATATCGATGCAACCAGAGCCGGAAATCATTAACGGCTCAGTCTGTTATGTAGTCCAGGCCGATACGGCGTATGGTGATTACACCCTGTGGCTGGATTCGGCACATGGGTTTCAACCTGCCAGAATAGAAGCATCGAGGGAAAAGGGAGATATTATAAATGTTACGAAGCATCAACCACCACCGGACAAAACAATTGAGGCTAAAGACTCTCTCGTGATTGATAGCATTAAGTTTAAAGAGGTTAAGGGGGTCTGGGTGCCGGTAGAAGGTCGTGTAAGAAGAAATATCGAATGGGTGGATGGATGTTTCAAAAAAGATGAAATTCACTTTAAAACCACGGAGATTATTTTAAATCCGGATCATGATGCGTTAGGCTCCTTTGCAGATCCGATTAAAAATCAGGAGTTAGATCCGGAGCTTGTCAATGGAACCCGAGTTCGTCTGGGCAAAGAAAGATTAGAATGTATATGGCGTGACGGCAGGATTGTAGATAAGAAAGGTAGTGTAGTTCACGACTTTAGGACAAAGAAATCATCTGGGAAATAATCACGGATTTAGCGGGTCTCGCAGGGAAAATGAGATGTGTAAACATATAACTATTATTTTGATATTACTATTGTCCCTACAAGTGATGGCAGCAGAGCGTCCCACTATCTTTGATCTGCTCGATAGATACGCGGCAAACCAAGATAAACTTCAGTCTTTCATCACCAAAGCCATATATACAAGTGAAAATAGCAACTCGTATGGATTGGGGGAGGGAAAAAGAACGGAATTCATTATGCGGCAATTTGATGGTGACCGGAGCAAGCTTTTGATTAAGTTGTGGGGCAGGATCGGAGATAGGTTTTACCCAGAAAGCAACCCTACATATCAAAGTTGGTTATGGGATGGTAAAGAATACATTGCATATTCAGCAGAAAAATTAGACACTCCCGGCTTGGCTATCATTTATAAAACCAAGAATGATTAGAAGAACAAAGATATCGCTTTAAGATCGAGTTTTATGACAGGTTATTATGGTGACGAAGAGCGGATTGATCAAGTTCTTCGTGGGGCTAATACTATATCGGTGCGGGATAAAATGGAGCAAGTTGATGACTCACAATGTTATGTTATCGACGCAGTAGCAAAAAGCGGCAGATATACAGTATGGATAGACCCTCAGTACGGGTATAACATTGCAAAATTAGATATTCTCAAACGAGAAAATGACTGGATGCATGGTAGACGCATAGTCAAAGGAGAAGAGTATTTTAGCTCCTTGAAAAACATGAATTTCAAGAAAATCAATGATATGTGGGTCCCTATGGAAAGTGATTATAGGCTATCTACACAACTGCCTAAAGGTCATTGGGCAAAACCCCAAAAGCATATTGAACGAACAGAGGTGATTCTGAACCCAGACCATGACGCGTTGGGATCTTTTATTACTGATGATATCCTGAACGGTACAGAGGTTCTGATTGCAGAAGTTGAAGGTATTAGTTACACTTGGCAGGATGGCAAAGTGATAGATAAAAAAGGTCGTGTGATTGCAGATTTTCGAAAGAAAACAGACAAATCTCAGAAGGAAGGCAGTGGCGATGCAAAACGCTAAGCGAGCAATTTAGACTGCAATAGTTTTTCCTTGCGTCTTTTCCTTCAGCTACCCTCAGGACGGCGTCTACAGCAGGCCGTATTCCTGGAGTGTTTTTTGAAGGATGGTTTTTTTGCTGTCTTCCAGCGGGGTCATCGGCAGGCGCAGCTCTTCCGACATCATATTCAGCATGGCCATTGCAGCCTTGATTGGAATAGGATTCGTCGCCAAAGTAAGCATGCCCTTGCTCAAAGCGAATAATTTGTTGTGCCATTTAAGGGCTGAGACAAAATCTCCCTGCAGGATTAAATCGGTCATCGCTTTGACGTCAGCAGGGACAATGTTTGCCACCACGCTTATAACACCTTTGGCTCCGAGCGAGGCTAACGGCAGAGTAAGAGAGTCGTCGCCGGACAGAATTGTCATATCGCAGCGCATCGCAATTTCGCTGGCCTGATCCATGCTGCCGCTGGCTTCCTTGACGGCAACAATATTTTCAATCTCAGCCAAGCGGGCGATTGTCTCCGGTGTCATGCCGGCTCCGCATCGGCCGGGGATGTTATATAGCACCATCGGCAAATCAACCTCCTCGGCAATTGCTTTGAAGTGCTGATAGAAACCCTCTTGTGTAGGCTTATTATAATAAGGGCCGACCTGCAACGTGGCATCGGCGCCGACTTTTTTGGAAAATGCGGTCAATTCGATAGCTTCTGCTGTGCTGTTTGAGCCCGCACCGGCAATTACAGGCACATTGCCCTTGGCAGCTTTAACAACTCTTTCGATAACTTGTTTGTGCTCTTCATGACTGAGAGTCGGACATTCGCCGGTGGTACCGACCGGCACTATCGCATCTATGCCGTTTTCCAGCTGGAAATCGATCAGCTCATCGAGTGTTTCCCAGTCAACTTGGCCATCTCGAAAAGGAGTAACCAGTGCAACCATTGCACCTGTAAACATATTTCTTCTCCTTTGTTGCATCAAAACCCCGCAGTAAGCTGCGGGGCTAAATATTTAGCCCCGCAATTTATTGGGGGGTTCGATAAACCACAAATTATGATTTACCGAATTTGTTTATTAACTCTATCATTTGTGCAGTTGCCTGTCTTATGCCGACAAAGACAGCGCGTGCTATTATACTATGGCCGATGTTAAATTCGCAAAGTCCCTTGATGCGTGCGACCGGCCCAATGTTACGATAAGTCAAACCATGTCCGGCATGCACAATAAGATTGTTTTCCATCGCCAAATCTTTTGCATTTTCCAGCTCAGCCAATCTTTTTTCGATGGCTTTTTGACTTCTGGCATTTGCATACATTCCGGTATGCAGCTCGACTGCATCGCAGCCGGTCTGGGCGGAGGCGATTATTTGCTCTTTCTGCGGTGCGATGAAGGTGCTTACTAAAATACCTTTTTTGTGCATTCTCCTGACCACTTCGGCAAGGCGTTTTTTGCTCTTGGCGCAATCAAGCCCGCCTTCGGTGGTAAGCTCGGCTCTTTTCTCGGGAACAAGTGTCACCTGGTCCGGCTTTATTTGCTCAGCAATTTTAACTATAGGCTCAGCCATACACATTTCGAGATTAAATTTGCAGGCGACGGTCTCTTTCAACA
>MHYD01000087.1:7046-7320 GCA_001824645.1 Planctomycetes bacterium RBG_13_46_10 | reverse complement strand
TCACGGTCATTAATATGACGTCTATCCTCGCGAAGATGCACGGTGATTCCGTTTGCACCTGCCAGCTCGCACTCGACCGCCGCCCAGACGGGGTCCGGCTCAATAGTTTTGCGAGCCTGCCTGACCGTCGCAACATGGTCTATGTTTACATTCAGTACAGCCATTTTTCTTGCCTTAAATAAATCGTAGTGATTATATCACTGCATTATCTTTTCGCAAATAAATTAGGCCGGCTTCTGTAATTTATTACTTTACAGCATTTGGTATGCCGAAC
>MHYD01000087.1:3184-7037 GCA_001824645.1 Planctomycetes bacterium RBG_13_46_10 | reverse complement strand
CCATACCCATTTTGAGTACTTTTATTGCCAGACTAATCATTACAAGGAAATAGATCAATCGCACCAGCCAGCGGCAAAACTCTGTGAAAAGCCATTCGGCGGTTTCGCTGTTATTATCCGCCAAATGTTTAAGGCTTTTTTCCAGCTCGCCGGTTTCTTCGCCGACCTGCCAGATATTTAGAAAATCAGCCGGCAGCCTGCGGGAAAAACCTTCCCAAACCATTTTTCCTTCACGTGCACTTTCAGCTCCACCTTTGAGCAGGTCAGCCATAACGGCATTGCCTGTTACGGACGAGGCCTTTTGTGCACATTGCGTGATTGGAATGCCTGCCTCGTAGAGCATATTAAACGTCCGGCAGTATCGGCTGAGTGCAAGCTTGCGAATAGCCTGACCTAAACCGGGGATTCTTATTATCACATTATCTAAAATTCTGCGGAGCAGGCCCGTGTTCGGCAGCAGGCGATAGATAGCAACAATTGCTACTGCCGGTACGTAAAACGTGGCTAATGTTGCTAATACCTGCAGGAAATAGTTGATAAAAGTGATTTGGCCCAGAATCAGGCCCGGCAACGGTATAATCGGGGCGACAAAGGTAATTATTACTGCCGGTAGTAATAATCCAGAAAGGAGAATATGTTTTAGCCGGTTGCAGAAATCATACCATTGTGAGAGAAGTTTCAAGGATTGCGGCAGATTGCCTGAGGTTTCTGCTGCTTCCACAAGCATTATATCCAAAGGTGCAAATATCCATATATGCTTTCTCATTGTCTCTGCGAGGCTATTACCTTCAGAGGCTCCTTTGGCTAAATTGGCAAAGGAGCTTTTTAGACTTCCTTTTAAGCCGGCCGTAGTAGTTTCAAGAGCCTTGAGAACCGGCATACCGGCATCGAGCATAATCGAGAGGTTGTAATATGCTATAGCAAGTTTTTTACTCATGTCCGGCTCTTTTTATGACTCTTTATCCGACAATTTTATTAAGATTGTAACGTCACAGGTCTTTGCAGCAAGTAAATTAACGACATATACTCTCTTGCTTAATTTGTTTTTGTGGTTTAGCATATCAACTATGAAGCTTAAGAGGCAACAGCAGTATTCATAGGAAGGATATTATGGAATTGACCTGGGCCAATCGAATGACGATTCTGCGGATTCTGCTGATAGTCCCTTTTGTGATTTGTATGTTGAAGATAAATGACCTGCAGCTTAGTGCCGACTTTCGTAATGTTATGCGTTATATTGCAACAATTATTTATTTTGTTATGGCGGCCAGCGACGGCCTTGACGGCTATCTGGCTCGTATCAAAAAACAAACTACCAAATTGGGTACGTTTCTGGACCCGGTCGCCGACAAATTGCTTATCACATCTGCGTGCCTGTTATTGGCGTCGGAGCGCGGGCACGTGGGGGAATTTTTGCTTCCGTCAACAGTGGTAGTTTTAATAATCGGCAAAGATATATTTTTGCTAATAGGTTTTGTGATTGTTTATTTTATTACTTCGCAGTTTCTTATCGCTACGGCGTTAATTGGTAAAATTGCTACGGCTTTGCAATTATCAATGGTAGGAGCGATTCTGCTTGCTCCTGAGATTTCTCTTGTTATTCCTGGCTGGATATGGATTGTATGTACCCTCTCGTGGTCGGCAGCAGGAACTGCTATTTTAGCTACCCTTATTTACATTCGTAACGGAAGTCGATATATTGAAAGGTTTGAACAGATTCAGAACGAGAAATCCGAATCCAAAACTGTCTGAACATTTGAATTTTGATATTGTTACGGATTTCGAATTTAGATATTAGGATTTTTTAGTAAATATGTCAGTGCAGTTTAGCGAAATAGCGGAAATTTTGGAGGACCTTCGCCAAGGCAAGATGATAGTCCTTGTCGATGATGAAGACCGTGAAAACGAGGGGGATTTAGTCTGCGCTGCGGAAAAGGTGACGCCGGAAATTATTAACTTCATGGCCAAGTTTGGCCGCGGTCTTATTTGTATGCCTCTGACGCCTGACAAGTGCGATTCGCTCGGCCTGTATCCGCAGACTGTTGAAAATACTGCTAGATTCGGGACGGCTTTTACGGTCAGTATTGATGCTGCTGAAGGCGTAACAACAGGTATCAGCGCATCCGACCGCGCTAAAACGGCCCAGACGGTGATTGCCGATGGCGCCAAACCAAGTGACCTTGTTCGTCCGGGTCATATATTTCCGCTGCGTGCCGCAAAAGGCGGCGTATTGATTCGGGCGGGACAAACCGAAGGAGCGGTTGATTTAGTGCGGCTGGCAGGTCTGAAGCCTGCCGGTGTAATATGTGAGGTTATGAATGAGGACGGCACAATGGCGCGTGTGCCGCAGCTTTTGGAATTCTGCGAGAGGCATAATCTTAGGATTGCTTCTATTGCCAAGCTTATTGAATATAGATTGCAGCGTGAAAGCCAGATTAAGCGAATTGAGTGTGTGAATCTGCCGACTGATTACGGTGAGTTTAAATTGATTGGTTATGAGAGCATAACTTCGCCTGAACCTCATCTTGCACTGTGCAAAGGCGGTGTGGGAGACCTTGATGAAAATAATGTGCCTATCGAGCATGATGAACCGGTTTTGGTAAGGGTACATTCGGAATGTATGACGGGCGATTTGTTTCATTCGCAGCGGTGCGAATGTGGTTATCAATTAATAAGCGCAATAAAGATGATTGAAAAGACCGGCAAAGGAGCGCTTATTTATCTGCGGCAGGAGGGAAGAGGTATCGGTCTTATTAATAAGCTGCGTGCTTATAAGCTTCAGGAGCAGGGGTTTAATACTGTTGATGCCAATATAAAGCTCGGATTCGTTCCTGACAGGCGTGATTATGGAATTGGCGCTCAGATATGTCGCGATCTGGGACTTAAAAGTATAAGAATATTGACCAATAATCCCAAAAAAATCAGCCGCCTCGAAGTTTATGGCATTAAAGTTGTCGAGCAGATACCATTAAAGGCTGCTCCAAGCAAGCATAATATTGACTATTTACGGGCCAAGAAGTATTATCTCGGTCACATGCTTGATGAGGATTTGTAGTTTATGAGAATGATTAGTGTAGTATTATATATGCTTTGTTCTGTCTGTGTTTTAATTCTGACTGGTTGTGAGCAGCTAAACTTAAATGCAGAGCCGCAGCCTAAAGCGAATAATGTTTCCGAATCTTCTTTCTATGTCAATTATATTCCGGCTAAGCTCGAAATCACACCATTAACCGAATTTGTCGGCATAGCCGGAGCCGGGCAGACATCGGAGATAAATGTTTATGCAAGCTTGCTGGACATATTTGGCTGTCAAATAAAGTCACCCGGTGTTTTTAGGTTTGAGATGTATGAAAAAGTTCCGCGTTCATCCGAGCCTAAAGGAAGAAGAATGGCGATTTGGCCGGATAATGATTTGACAGATGCAGCCCAGAATAATAAGTACTGGCGGGATTTCTTAAGGGCTTATCAGTTTAATCTGCCATTCGAACCGGCAAGCAGCGGAAATTATGTATTACAAGTGACATTTCTTTGCCCGACCGGCAAGCGGCTTTCAGGCGAATATGCCTTAAAATTCACAAAATAAATCGTTTCTGATAGTTCATTTGTATTAGTTACATTCTAATATTCGTCTGTCTGGGTGAATTACATTGACCTGCAGGATTTAATTTGTAATTATATTCTTTTTAAAATCCTGCATAAAACGCAGGGAAAGACCCCCAAATAAACATGGGGGCCAAATATTTAGCCGGTGGTTTCACTGCCGGTCTTTACTGCGGTTTTTATCGGAACTTCTTTGGATAAAGATGGTCTAATTGAGGAAAAAGCCGTGCAATCAGAGATGGCACAGATTGAT
>MHYD01000087.1:179-3147 GCA_001824645.1 Planctomycetes bacterium RBG_13_46_10 | reverse complement strand
GCGATTCTGCAGCTATGGAAAGGCTGATAATCAAGTATCAGAACCGCATTTACAATGTCATATTAAAAATGTGCACAAATACCCACGATGCTGCGGAACTTACCCAGGAAACATTTGTCAAAATAATACAGAGCATAGCTAAATTCGAAAGCAAAAGCAGCTTTTATACCTGGGCCTTTAGAATAGCTGTTAATTTGACTCTGAATTATTGCCAGCGAAACGCCAGATTCAGCCTAAAAAGCCTGGATTCGGGTGATTGCGGACACAATGGAGAAGAAAAGCAGGTATTAAGACAGTTTTTGAGTGATGACAGCTCACCCGACCCTGCTGTGGTGGCCCAAAGCAAAGAGTTATGCGAAATAGCTGTTCAATCTTTGATGAAGCTGGACGATGAGCAAAGAACGGTAGTTGTCCTGCGCGATATTGAAGGTATGAATTATAACCAAATCGCGGATGTGTTACAGATTAAATTAGGCACGGTTAGAAGCAGATTGAGTAGAGCCAGAAACAAATTGAGAGAAATTATGGAGGCTATGTTGTGATGAACAAGCCTGATACAAATATTGATGAATTGCTTAACAGCTTTATTGACGGAGAGCTGACGGAAAGCCAGCAGGTTGATGTGACACGGCTGATAGAAGGTAATCCGCAGATTCAGCAAAGACTGCGACAGTTTCAAAAGACCAAAATGCTGATAACCTCTTCGCCTCGCATCAAAGCCCCGCATGATTTGGTCGAGCGGATTGAGGCCTCGCTGGAGGCAGGCAAACGTTTGGCCGAGCAGCGGATTTATCGCCATGAGCGTGCAGGAGTAAGGCAGTTATTACTTCGCAAAGTCTTGACGGCCGCTGCCATGATTGCTCTTGTAGCTGTTATGGGTGGAGTAATTTATACGATTCTTGCTCCTGGAACTATTCCTGAACAACCAACAGTGACAGTTGCAGCTTCCGGTACGGGATTCAGCGGCAGACTGGAGCTAAACACGGCTGCGCTCACGGCGGTCAATGCGTTTATCAACGGGGCAATAGAGGGCAACGGCCTTTCAGATTGTGTAACTAAAACTGGTCGGGATAATCAAAGATTTTATTCGCTCAATTGCAGTCGGCAGGAGTTAAAATCGCTGTTGACTGATTTGCAGAGTATCTGGCAGCGATTCGATTCTGCCACATTATACGTTGATACGGAGCAGTTCAATCAGCCTGTGGCTGTTAATGCAGTTACTGCTGAGCAGACCGTTGAGATTATTAGTCAAGATAGTGCCAAAAAATCTGTTGAGATAGCCAAAGACTTTACAGTCTTGAATAATATGACAAAGTTAATGCCTGGGAAAGAAGTTGCGGCTGCCATCGATGATAAAGGTGTCAATTTGCTACAGATACCCAAGCCGGTTTTAACCGGCGGGGACCGCAAAACAACCGAAAAGACTTCTATAAGCCCCCCCAGGCATAAACCCGAGGTGAGCCTGACGATTGTGGTCACGGGCAGCGAATAGGGAAAGGGAATGCTCGAAATAAAGGATTGCTGTTTGATAGTTGTCGATGTGCAGGGAAAGTTAGCACAACTGATGTACGACAAGCAGGCTCTTTTCAAAAATATTCAAATCCTTATCAAATCCGCTAAAATTCTCGATATTCCAATCCTTTGGTGCCAGCAGTGTCCAGATGCCCTTGGGCCGACAATCCCTGAGATAGCAGAACTTTTGGTTGGCATTGAACCTGTAAATAAGGCAAGTTTCTCTTGCTGCGGCGAAGATGACTTTAACATCAAATTACAAACTTTGAATCGCAGGCAGGTTTTGCTGTGCGGCATAGAAGCGCACGTCTGCATTTATCAAACAGCGGTTGATTTACTCCGTAAGGGTTTCGAGGTTAATGTTATTGCCGATGCTATTTCTTCGAGAACGATTGAAAATAAGCAGATTGCAATTAGCAGAATTGCCGCTGAAAGTGTAAAAGTTTGCTGCACCGAGATGGCCTTATTCGAGCTTTTAAAAACCGCCGACCATCCTCAATTCAAACAAATCGCAAAGCTGGTAAAATAACCATCAATATCATTTTTGGAAAAATATTTAGAAATTTTTATTTTTATCTTGACGTGTTCTACAATTGTCGTATATATTCTACTACAATAGAATAAGGAGGTAAGTATATGTCGAAATCGCAAGAAGAAAAACAGAGCCGCGACCGTAAGGTAGTGGTAAAACGAGGGGCACAAGAAAATAGAGCGGAGCTAACCGAGGCGGAATGGGAAATAATGAAGGTTGTCTGGGAAAAACAGCCTTGCGCTGCAGGAACCGTTCAGGAAGCACTGGTCAAAAGTAAGAATTGGGCCTACAGCACCATAAAAACAACGATGGACCGGATGGTCGAGAAAGGATTTTTGGAAATCGAAAGAATCCGCAATTTACAGCTTTTCCATTCCAGCATAAGTGAAGTTGATGCCAGGCGGGGCGAATTCCGCAAGATGCTAAAACGTGCCTTCAATGGGGCCCTTACCCCGATGATGCAGTTTCTCATCGAGCACGAGGGAATTTCAAAACGTGAGGCTGCCCAGCTTCGGGAGTTCGTCAGCAGAGCTGGCAAAAAGTCGGAGGGCAAAAAATGAACTCGGTAATAAATAGTTCTTTGGAGAGGTTGAATGATATTGGAAGAATATTTTGGCAGTATTCTGCTCGTGCATTCATCCAGTCCAGTGTGCTGATTATTTCGCTATTGGTTATTGATTTTATTCTTCGAAAGCGCGTCCGTGCGGTTTTTCGGTATTGCATCTGGATGCTGGTCTTTGTCAAACTTGTATTGCCGCCGTCGTTTTCACTGCCCACAGGCATCGGTTACTGGTGGGGCGGCTTTGGTAAGGTCTCTGCGATACATCCGATAGTTGATGGACGAGGGACGCCGGAAGAGGGACGACAGAAGGTGGACGAAGGACGAGTGACGAGTGATGGAACGATATCTGTTGCAACTTCTCA
>MHYD01000087.1:0-148 GCA_001824645.1 Planctomycetes bacterium RBG_13_46_10 | reverse complement strand
GCCGTATTATCGACAAAGCTTACGACTTCGAGCTTGCCGCAGAGTCCTCCTATTGTTTATACGCCTATCACATGGCAGGCGATTGTTTTCGTTCTCTGGCTTGTCGGCGTATTGGTCTTTTCGGTGCTGCTTATCCAGCGTGTGTTTT
>MHYD01000086.1:11050-11739 GCA_001824645.1 Planctomycetes bacterium RBG_13_46_10 | reverse complement strand
CAGTTTTTGGGGAGTATTATACGCAATGATATGTTAGACTTAAGCAGTCTTTGTTGTTCTTCCCTCAACTCCTTCTTGTTATCCAAGAATTCATCAAACTTCTGCTCTTTTAAATAATTTTCCGGCAATATATTTAGCTCTATTGCATCTTCAATATCCAGAACTCTGTAGCATATGTCGTCCGCTGCCTCGACAAGATATGCTAAGGGGTGTCGTGCATATTTTGCTTTGTAATTAGAGCTATCATGTTCCTTTTCTATCAAACCAAGTTCTTTGGCAATTTCACATAGATTTTTATACTCGGTTTTAAAACAGCTAAATTTAAATACATCCTTTTCTTCGGTTTCCGCGAAATGCGATGTCCAGGGATACTTCAGCAATGCACCAAGAGTCGGGTATGTCAGGCGCATACCACCCTCTTTTTCATAGTATTCTTTATAGGTAACGACTCGGAAAGCCATAGCGTTTCCATCGAATCGTTCAATATCCCATTGCTCTACATCGTTAAGCTCTTTTTCATTACCTTTTACCTTATTTATATTTTCTTGAAACCATTTCCGAATCGCTTCCTCTGCTGCATGTCCGAAAGGGGGATTACCAATATCGTGAGCCAAACAAGCGGCTTCAACAATTTCTCCAACCTTCGAGGGTGAGAAACCAATAACATCTTCAAGGTCACTATTTTTTTC
>MHYD01000086.1:10692-10999 GCA_001824645.1 Planctomycetes bacterium RBG_13_46_10 | reverse complement strand
CGCAGCAGGTGGAAATAATATTCACAATTAATGTTAGACATGCTTCAGCTTTTAACGCACTAAAAGCCGCCCTGGAGATATATCTTATAACGGCACAGACCGGACAATTGCCCGAAACGCTTCCGAATTATCTTCCGAAGGACCCTTACAGCAACCAGGATTTCGAGTACGAATTAACCAGCCAGGGTTTTATACTTCGTTGCCGCGTTAAAGACATTTATGCAGACGAAATTCAACAATACGAATTTAAAGTTCAAAGATAGAATTATCTTGAAGGGCATCCACGAGCAGTCACTTTTAAATTTTT
>MHYD01000086.1:10031-10665 GCA_001824645.1 Planctomycetes bacterium RBG_13_46_10 | reverse complement strand
TCGCGGTAAGAGCACTTGAGGTATTTGTTTGCTGATTCGGCGCTTGCACCAACAAAACATTCCTGCTGGCAGTCGAACGTCAACTGCGGCCCGAGGATAAACGGCTGCTTGGCCAAATCGACGCTGTTGCCTTCAAGCTGCTCCAGCATATCGTTGAGTGTATTAAGGGCATCTTCATGGGCCTTGACGTTCTCGCGGACCTGGTCAGCCGGTGCATCTGCACCGGCCCGGAAGCTGATATTTGCCTGGTGGCTCATAACGGTGCTGAGATGGCCGACTTCGATATCTGCATTGAGGTCCTCACGACGCCCGCTGCGCAGGGCATTTATGAAATTCTGGGCGTGAGCGGCCCCGCCGTCGCCCTTATATTGATAAATGCGTTTGCCGTCTTTGTCGTATGCACCGCCGCCGCCGCGTGAAATGCGGACAGTCGCGTTTTCACACTGGATATAATTGCCGTCACGACGGTCGAGATAGATCGCCCCGGTCTTGCCGCCCTTACGGTTGGGGTCGGGCAAATTACGAATCTCAACAACGGCTTTCACTCCGTCATGTTCGAAAAGTGCGAATATCATATTAGGCGTCTGGCCATTATCGTCCCAGGCAAAGCGGTTGCCCGCCGCGATAACCTTGG
>MHYD01000086.1:9851-9947 GCA_001824645.1 Planctomycetes bacterium RBG_13_46_10 | reverse complement strand
ATGTCTCGGGCGGCTTCCTGCACAGCCGGGCACGAACGCTGCTGAGTACCGGCCTGAACGATACGATTATACTTACGTGCCGCCTCGACCATCTTG
>MHYD01000086.1:9639-9791 GCA_001824645.1 Planctomycetes bacterium RBG_13_46_10 | reverse complement strand
GCCCTGAATCTTCTGGAACTCATTTACCAGGCCGCCGCCGCGCCCGCCTGTGCCGATGACAGCGACACGGATTTGTCCATTGGCGCTATTTGCACGGGCCAACTTAGTGCCGTAAAACGAGTAAGTTAAATATGACCCCGCTGCTGCAGAGA
>MHYD01000086.1:9211-9401 GCA_001824645.1 Planctomycetes bacterium RBG_13_46_10 | reverse complement strand
TATCGAAGCGTTAAATGCTGCCGCCACTGCGGCAAGCAGCATGCCCGATATTGCCAAAACAAGCAACAGCTCGATGAGGCTAAAACCTCTTTTGTATCCCGCATTTTTCATTTCGTATCTCGCTTCACGATTTAGTATCGCGCACGAATCCAGCTTGTCGAGCAGATTTGCCTGGCATTCAAAAGGACCG
>MHYD01000086.1:2061-9177 GCA_001824645.1 Planctomycetes bacterium RBG_13_46_10 | reverse complement strand
GCCGGCTACTTGTTCAAAATTACCTGGATTGACATTTTCAACAACGACCTGCTGACTAAACGCGGCGAACTCGTTCAGAACATTTCTGTCTGCATCAACCGGAGGAGAAAAAGCCATGCCATCAAAATCATCCAAATCATCATAGTTAACCAGACCTACTTCTTCCGGCCCGAATGTAGTTGTGCCGGTTTGAGGGTCAACCACCGGCAATAATGCCGTAAGCTCTCTGATCTGCTCAATCAAAAACTCGGCTGTGGATAAATCTGTGCCTGCGCTGTTGGTTATTGTGAACGAGCCATTGGCCGCTAACAGAGCTGTAATTGCAAGGCCTATCAAGATAATGGCAATCAGCACTTCAATAAGAGAAATACCGTTGTCCCGCCGGAAGCGGAAGAATGGTTCGACTTCGCTCGCCACATGTTTGAAACCTGAAATTTGAAATTTGATTATCATTTATTTGCTCGTAACAACCTGAGACATCTTAAATATCGGTAAAATGATACTCATTGCAATGAAGCCAACCAGAACACCCATCACAACTATCATTATCGGCTCTATCATCGATGTCACCATCTTGATGACCGTTTTAAGCTCCCTGGCATAATAGCTGGAAACATCTCTAAGAACATCGCCAATATTACCCGAATCCTCGCCGCTTCTTATCATCTGCACCACACTGCTCGGCATCAGGCCATAATAGGCCAGGCTCGAAGCAATTTTTTTGCCCTGGCGGACCTCCTCATAAACACCAAGCCACATTTTCTTATAAAGCACATTCCCTGCTATGTGCGCTGTTATCGAGATGGTATTCAGAATCGGCACGCCTGCTCTCGTCAATACGCCCATTGTGTGCAGACTCCTGGTGATGTACAGGCTGCGACACAAAGTTTTGATAAGAGGCAGCATCAGCTTAGTCTTATCCCACCATAACCTGCCGGAATTGGTATTTATAAAGTACCAGAATCCCCATATCGAAGCGCCGATGCCGGGCAACATAAGAATCCAGAAATGGCGCAGGAAGCTGCTGGCCTTCATAAGGATTATTGTCGGAAGAGGCAGCAGTCGCTCTTTTCCTGCAAATATCGCTGTGAACCTCGGCAAGACAAAACACAGCAGAAAAACGGTCACCGACACCGCCATCACAGCTATAATAACCGGATAAACCATTGCACCTCTGACCTGCGAGCGCGTCTCAGCCTCCTGGTCGAGATATTCCGCGAGTTTTTGCAGCATATCGCTGAGCGAGCCGGAAACTTCGGCAGCAGCGACCATATTTATATAAAGATTACTGAACACATCCTGATGCTCGGCAAGAGCCTGTGAAAAGCTCTGTCCCGCTACGATACGCTGCTTCAAATTCTTAACGATAACTCTGAATTTTTTCTTTTCAATCTGCTCTGATATGGCTTCAAGGCAGTCCTGAAGGCTTATGCCGGCGCGAATCATAACCGCAAGCTGATTTGTGAAATTTAGAATTTCTTTTTTACTCGGTCCAAACTCTACTTTGATATTTTGCAGCCTGTGCAACAACGTAGGCTGAACATGGACTTTCTCATAAGACCCTTCGGTTTCCCTCGCGGCAATGGTTCGCCTGCCCTGACCGACAAAGGCGGATTCTATCTCACCCTGATCTTGCGGCAGCTCATCTGTCACGGCAGTTGTCCCTTTACTGTTATATGAAGACTTGGCAAACATATTTCTGTGTGTTACCCCCCTTCGTTCACAGCACCAACAGGTTGAGCATCCTGAAACCTCTCTATTGGCTCGGCAAGCATTTTCTCCATTCTACCAGGATTGCTTGAGCGGTTGATTGCATCCTCTTTGTCTATGTAACCCTTCGAATACATCTGGGCGATACTGAAATCCATTGTCTGCATACCCAGCCTGCGGGAGGTCTCGATAATATTCGGTATCTCATATATTCTGTTTTCACGGATACAATTCCTGGCAGCCGATGTGCACAGCATAATTTCCGTACACGGAATCATCCCCGGCTTATCGACTCTCTTAAACAGTGTCTGTGAGATAACAGCCTGCAGCGTGTTGGCAAGCATCGTACGAATCTGATTCTGCTGATTAGCGGGATAAATATCAATTATTCTTTCGATAGTCTGCGGCGCATTAATTGTATGCAGCGTGCTGAATACAAGGTGGCCCGTTTCAGCCGCAGTAATTGTAAAACTTGTTGTTTCGAGGTCTCTCATTTCGCCGACCATAATTATATCAGGGTCCTGTCTTAATACGTGCCGCAGTCCTGTTGCAAAATCAGGACAATCCGAGCCAATCTCGCGTTGTTCTATCACACACTTATCGTTCTTAAACAAGTATTCGATAGGGTCCTCGAGGGTGATTATATGCTCACTATATTTCGAATTTATAAGTCCGACCATGGCAGCAAGTGTGGTACTTTTACCGGAGCCGGTATGGCCTGTTACGAGCACCAAACCCCTCGGCAGGTCTGTAAGCTCCTTAGCTATAGGCGGCAGATGTAAACTATCTATTAAAGGAATATCGTTCGGAATAACTCTAAAAGCTATAGCAATCATATCACGCTGATAATGCGCGTTAATACGGAAACGATGACCGTCATCAATCATCATCGAGAAATCAAGGTCCCTTTTTTCCTGGAACTTTTTAAACCTTTCCGACCCAACCATTGAAAGAACCATCTGTTTGGCATCTTCTTCGGTAACCGGAGGGAAAATCGTTCGTATCAATTCCGTGTTCTTTCTTAGTATCGGTGGGATTGCAACATTAATATGCACATCGCTTGCGTCGTTCTGGACGGCCGCGGCCAGTATTGTCTTGATATCCACCATCTAATGAGCCCTTAAAACGCTTTATACTATATTTTCAATAAAGACTTCGTCTTCCGTTTTGCCATATACTTCGGTCACACGCAGCACTTCATCAATTGTTGTCAGGCCTTGCTTAACCTTGGCAATGCCATCGTCAAACAAGCTCGGCCATCCGCTATCATGAAATACACGCCGCATATTACTTACCGAAGTGTCCTTGTTAATCATATCCCTGAATTTCTCATCAATAATCAACATTTCGTATATACCTACTCTGCCCGCATAGCCTGAGCCTCTGCAGTGATCACAGCCCTTGCCATGAAACAGCTCATCAAGCTTGACACCGGATTCCTTAGCAAATTTGCGTATATGTTCAGGAACCTGGTATGTTTCTTTGCATTTCGGACATACCTTTCTGACTAATCGCTGCGCTAAAACAGCATTTAATGACGCGGCTATCAAATAAGGGTCTATACCGATGTTAACCAGTCTGGTAACACTGCTGGCTGCGTCGTTCGTGTGTAAGGTGGAAAGCACTAAATGGCCGGTAAGAGCAGCCTGGACAGCTATTCGCGCGGTCTCGTTGTCCCGGATTTCACCAATCATTATAACGTCAGGGTCCTGTCTCAGCAGGCTTCTTAAAGCCGCGGCAAAGGTCAATCCCACCTTCTCATTCGCCTGGACCTGATTGCAAAAACCCAGCTCATATTCAACCGGGTCTTCGACTGTGGAAATATTTAATTTATCTCCGTCCATAAGCGACAAAGCCGAGTAAAGCGTGGTACTCTTGCCCGAACCGGTCGGTCCTGTCACCAATAAAATTCCATGCGGCAGAGCTACCTGCTGACCGAAAGCCTCGCGCGTCTTAGTCTCCATGCCTAATTGTTCAAGACCTCGCATAATCGATTTGTTGTCCAGCACACGGATAACCACTTTTTCGCCGCAATTTGTCAGCAGCGTGGAAATTCGCAGGTCAATTGCGCTGCCCCCTACAGTGACTTTGATCTTTCCGTCCTGTGGCAGCCGTCTTTCGGAAATATCGAGGTTGGCCATAATCTTGATGCGCGATACAACCGCCGGATGCATCTTCAACGGCGCCTGCATCGCCTCAAACAGCATTCCATCTATGCGGTATCTTACTCTGACAAATTTCTCCTTAGGCTCAATATGTATGTCACTGGCTCCCTCATGCACTGCGTTGCTGATTAAATAATTAACGAATTGAATAACAGGTGATTGTCCTGCCATCTTTTCGAGGTCTTGAAACTCTTCTTTCCGATCCTGAACAACCTCCACTTCCGTCATGTCACTGATGATTTCATCAAGCTTATAACCCCCAACGGCATCGGTGACACCCTCTGGCTTGAAAGATTCGCATACAGCCTGAATATCCTCAGAACTACAGACTACAACACGGGGAACCATCTTGGACAACCTTCTTACCTGCTCGACCGATAAGAAGTTTTCCGGCTCACTTGTAGCTACAACCAAAGTACCCTTGTCTATTGCAATCGGCACAATATTGTTCCTCTTCATAAAATCAATATCAAGCCCTGATAAATCGAGGGCCTGTTTTTGCACATCCTGAGGTGAGATGTGCCGAAATTCCAGGCCGTAAAGCTTGGCCTTAGCCATCAGGACATCGCTGGTATTGATCACGCCTTCACTTAAGAGCCGTTCCGAAGCATCTAAAGCTGACTTTTTTCCTCTACCGCCTGCTTTGCTCCCTCCGCCTTTTACAGACTCGTACTGCTGAGGCGTTATCTTTCCCATTTCCAGAAGAACATAAGCAATGTCCTGCGGATGCGATTCACCGGGCTCTTCCGGGCAATAAAGGTCGCTAAGGCCGCGTACAACAGCATCGTCAGGCTCTGCTATGTCGTGCTGCGCAGTGCCCTTGATTGCCTTGCCTTTTGGCAACCTTCTTGCAGGCCTCTTCGTACCTCTTTTTCTTCCAAATGTAAAAGGCAGTTTCATTAGTTTAAACGCAATATTACTTCCAATCCGCCACTGTTTTCTGATTCCCCGGCTGAAGATTCGGCATCCCAACTTTTAAGCTTTACATAATTATCACTTATGCGGGTGACCTTGAAACCTTTTATTAAATCTCCCTCATAAAGGACTTTGTCATCGATCATACAGCAATTACGCCGGCCAGCCGGCATCTCTATAATACTCTTTAGCTGCAAACCCCTAACAGCCTGTCTCGCCTGCTGTTGTTTGAGCATATCGTTGTTGGCTCTGCTTTCCTGCAATTCATCTTTTCCTACTGCGTTGAGCGCATCGTCAAACAGCTCAAACTCAAACGGATTTTTTACAAGCTCGTTGACCTGTACCTGCATAACATTCGAAGACTCATAAAACTTTTTAATAATCTGGTCCATTCGGCTGAACATTTCTGAGTTGGCGCCGGTCAGCCGGGCAATAGCCATTTCGATCTGCTTATCATCGTCTTTAGACATGGTTGCAGACGCTGATTTCGGCGTGCTGTTTCTAATCATAAGCAAAAGGCATACAAAACCCACACCAAAAAGAACAGCAAAGCCTATCGTGCTCCTGCGGACGTTTTTGCTGCGAGCCGATACGGTTAAAAATTCCTTATCCTGTGCTTCCGCCGATGCCCCGCTATCAGCGCCTTTGGCGCGCAACTGCTGCTCAGTCTGATTCAGTGCAGGTATCTGCTCATCGCTATGTTCACGTAAAAAAGATAACATAATCAAGCTCCGTTCTCGTTTCTCGCGACCTATTACTCGTTGCCCGAAATCGAGTCACGAGCGATAAGCGACGATTGACGAATATTACTAATTAACCGGTATTGCCCTGGAAAAATATGCTGACTATAAAATCGGCTGTTATCTGGCCTTCGTTTCCTTTCTGTTTATCAAGCTGAAGCTGACGAATTTTCGTTATGCGAGGCAGCCTTTCAAGCTCCAAAAGAAACGAATAAAACGAGTTGAAATTCCCTTCCAGCTCCATCTTTAACGGTTGCTCCACGTAGCCGCCATTACTTTTTATATCAAGCGTTCGAATCGTCTTGGGTTTTAAGCCCCGCTGCTGGGCAATCACAGTAACATCATAAAGCACCCTGTCAATTTCGCTTGAAGGAGGCAGCCTGCTGTCGAAAAATTTTATCGCTTCCTCCACCTGCGCCAGCTTGCTCGAGAGACTGCTCTGCGTCGTCGCTTTTACCTCCTGCAGCTCATGAAGCTTGGCTTTTTTCGTATCTCTCTCCTGCTTTTTTTCCGCTACGTACTTGTTCGCCGGTTTAATCATGTATTGATAACCAACAATGATCGTGCCCGTCAGTAAAATAAAAAACACAGCTTTTCTGAAACCGCTTGTCATATTCTTACCCTCTTCTCATTTTCGCCTGCCCGCCGAAACATGTCCGATGGTTCATTGTACCTTCGGATGGCACTTCGGGCAGGCGGGCCTTCAGCATGTCACAAACAGAAATTACCATCTAAAAGCTGCCGGATGCATTCGCTCGCCCTTCATGCTCTGCCCTGATTCTGTCCAAATCCTCCGGGCTTAGATGAATATTACTCTTAAGCACAGCCGTCAGCTTAAACTGCCTGAATGTTGTGTCATCAATTTTGTGCTCTTTCGATTCCACGAGAGCTACGGTCTGCAGCAAACTTGAAGTATTCAGGCGTTCAATATAATCTGCAACCTGAAGGTCGCTTGGAGCTATACCACCGATGTCAATATGTGTTTCGATTGGCTTCTCCGCTGAATATGTCTGCTGAAGCGCATCTGCCTTTGGCGGATCGGCCTGGGCCGCCTGGTATTTATTCATCTGTGCGGATTGTGAAGCCGTTTGCTTGACCTCTTTCTGTATCATAAATAATCGTACCAATGAAACCCCCGGCGGTAAATTGTTGGTTAAGGACGCCAGCAAAACACTTTTGGGAACCGGTTCGAGTAGTTGTGAGGTGGTCAGCGCGGTTCTCATCATTTCCTTCTGCTTGGTTTGCAGTTCGCTAAGTTTCTTTAAATCTTCTCCCTCTTTGGTCATTTCCGCATTTATGCTCTGGACCTCACGGCAGAGAACACGCTGGCGTATTTTGATTGTGGCAAACAATCCACCCAACGCCACCATCACTACAGCCAGAAGAACAAGATACATCAGATTTGTTCGTTGTGATTCGCTGTTTTGAACGTAATCATCCGGCACAAAGTTTATATTAAGCATTTTATGTATCCCCATGGAATAATTTGTCTGGCGTCTGCGACTACGTCAGACTTAGTCCAAATGCTGTAGCCAAGTTTGCCTTACAATTTCTTCTATCTACCCCGCAGCGCAACGGATCATGAA
>MHYD01000086.1:1928-2039 GCA_001824645.1 Planctomycetes bacterium RBG_13_46_10 | reverse complement strand
CCCCATCTGCGCCTGTATTCTCATCTGTCCAGCTATAGTTTTGCAGATATCTGAATCGACCGCAGGTCCACAAAGAAAAATCAACCGCTCTATATTGACATCTGGCTGCAT
>MHYD01000086.1:224-1908 GCA_001824645.1 Planctomycetes bacterium RBG_13_46_10 | reverse complement strand
TCGCAAGAGCCACCGGCCAGGCGCCGATAGATTTAACCATCAGGCCGGCTTTTTCGTATATTGCAAGATGCCTATCGATAATTTTGCGTTCTGTTGCCATAACCATAACGTTATCCCGGCTTGTGGGAATGTACTGTATCATTGAATCAGCAGATTCAAAAGGCAGCTTGCCCTTTACCATTGAAAGTACCAATTCCCTGGTTTTATCATCATTCATTTTCAACATTTCAGCTTGATTTTTAGCCTCTTGAGGAAACTGATTTGCCATATTTATGTGCTCAATGAACACTTCTGCCGGGGGTATGGCAGCTACAACGCTTTTGCCATGAAATCTATGATTCTCCGTTGCCTGTTGCAACACCTGTACCGCCCATTTCTGCCAGGTTACACTTCCCGGCTCTATACTGTCAGGCCGCTTTTCGCTTCTGCTGGCAAGCAAGGCTATGCCCTTCTCAGTACCCTGCAATTGAACAATATTGAGGTTGTCATCCCCAATATCAACACCAATCGAATATGCTTTGTTATTTAAAAACCACAACATATAATTTTCACTTCTATAAGCACAAACAAATTAAAGTATGTGTACACAACGCTTGTATAAATGTTCTGCTATCCCACCACAGAGGGCTGACATGCCTCATCCCATTCCCATTCATATTTCTAAGCTAAATACGCTTATATTCAAAAAAATTACATGTATCTGATAAGTTTATTACCCATTAAAATATATGAAACAAGATACCTGCCGGGCAAATGTTGATAAAATCATCACATCAGCCTTCTTAATTTGGCAGTCTTAGATTGACTATGGTTCCGATAAAATGGAATGCTTAAGTGATTCTATCAGACAAGGCAGACATGTGAAAAAAACTCCTGCGGGAAAATTTTTTTTATCTCAACACAATATTAAAACACAAAGTCCTATAAATTTCAGGAAAGTCTTGAATACCCTCCCCATAAAGTTTGCCCCCGTTAGAAATCCTTCATTATTCTAACATGATTCGCACTGGGTTTTCTAATGGGGTAATTTCACAAAAACAAACGGGGCCTATACCAACTTGGTATAGGCCCCGAAATTGTGTAAAACTGTTTATCCTGGTCAGCACCTGCTCAACCGAGAAAGAACCAATCAGGATTACAGATTTATTTAACAGAGAGCTTCACATTATCCATGCCAATCCAGCTGTTGTCAGTAGCAGTTGCATTGCTTGCATTCTTCAGCTCTATGCCTACTTTGCTGCCGGCAGAGCCTGCAACATCATCGGCATTGGCATCCAGCGTAAAGGTCGCCCATGTTGTAGTCAGCTCCACATCAGTTGTTGCAAGAGCTACCCTCTGACCGTCAATCACACAGTAGATGCTCATCTGTAACTTAGCCGGTAATGCAGGATTGGATGTCCAGTTGTCTCTGCAATCCACACTTAAAGTAAACACATCCCCGGCCTGAATCACGTAGTCTGTCAGATTATAAGCTGACGGGTCTGTACCCATCATAAAGCCTGCCCAGACGCCGTCGGTGTGGCCCGGCCATGCATCAGGACCTTCTACGCCTGAATCGGCGGCAGGAGTATCACTTGCCCAGCCAGGTATGTCGATAGCAGGGGTTCCATCTGCATTCCAGCCCTTTATTTTCTCGGTGCCGGGAAGCTCGAAGCTTGCGTTCTCAACAGCTATCTCAACCGGC
>MHYD01000086.1:0-216 GCA_001824645.1 Planctomycetes bacterium RBG_13_46_10 | reverse complement strand
ACCGGCAGCGAACTTGGCAGCAATCTCAGCCTCCGACAATGCTCTGTTGTAGATATTGAACTCTTCCATTGTGCCAATCCACTCAGGATCACCATCATAACCTCCCTTTGCCAGATAGGCTAAGTTCGGGCTAATGCAGCTAATACTGTTGGTAGCAGACAGAGGTGTGCTGGCTATAAGCACGCCATCTATGTACAACGTAATGTCCGTCGCACT
>MHYD01000085.1:36718-39062 GCA_001824645.1 Planctomycetes bacterium RBG_13_46_10 | reverse complement strand
AAAGCCAATGCCTGGACGCTTGCCGGCGGCGTCACGACCGAGGACTGGAAAAGCTGGGGCGACGGCTGGATGGCAAAATTCAAAAACTATTGAAAAACTATTTCATAAAAAGGGTGAACCCTAACACAATTGGGCAAGTTTTTACAGAGCAAGAGTAGCAGCTTCTTTGGATTAACGCGACTTACTCTGATTTGCTTATTACACTTCATTAAATTATAACTATGGATATATCAAACCCCGCAATGAATGAAATTGCGGGGTTTTATTTTTTTGATTATCGTTTTAACTGCTATTAGGTTTACTGCTTTTTTAGCCATGCGACAAATTTAGCTATGCCGGTTTGAATAGTTGTTGAGGGGTTATAATCCAGGTCTTTAGCGGCTTTGGTGACATCAGCGTAGGTTCGCTCGACATCACCCGGCTGAGGGGGCAGGTATTCTTTAACAGCTTTTTTGCCGAGCGCCTTTTCGATTTCAGCGATTAAATCATTGACCGTTATCGGGTGTGAATGGCCGATATTATAGATATTAAAGCCAAAGCATCTTTCCATTGCTGCGACAGTACCATCGATTATATCGTCAATATATGTAAAATCACGCATCATAGTACCATCTCCATAAATTTGTATAGGCTTTCCTTTCTCGATAAGTTTTGCAAATTTATGGATGGCTAAATCAGGCCTCTGGCGCGGCCCATAAACCGTGAAATATCGCAAACAGGTGATATCCATGCCGTAGAGGTGATGATATGCGTGACATATAAGCTCGCCGGCCTTTTTGGTGGCGGCGTAAGGTGAGATTGGGAAATCGACGTTGTCGCTCTCGGAAAATGGCACTTTTTTGTTATTACCATAGACGCTTGAGCTTGAGCCGAAGATGAACTTTCTAATATTGTACTTTTTCGCTGCTTCAAGTAAGACCATTGTTCCATTCACATTGACGTCGGTATAGAGCGAAGGATTTTCAATGGAAGGCCGAACACCGGCTCTGGCAGCTAAATGCACAATTATTTCAATGTCACCACCGATTGCCTTATCTATTGCTGCGCTGTCACGAATGTCGGCTTCGATGAGATGAAAAATTTTGTTTTTTAGGCAGCCTTCGATATTATGACGTTTGATTTTTTTATCATAGAATTCATCGAAATTGTCAACGCCGACGACTTCCCAGTTTTGTGCGAGAAGTCTCTCGCATAAATGTGAGCCGATGAATCCTGCTGCGCCGGTAACAAGTGCTTTCATAATGCAACGATAGTAATCCCCCGGTAAAACCGGGGGCTAATTAGCCCCACGTTTCACGTGAGGTCTTCCTATACTGTGATATTCAATTCCTGCATGTTTAACTGTCTCTGGGTCGTAAAGGTTTCTGCCGTCGAAAATAACTTTCCTTTTTAATTTTGCTGCAATAAGCTCGAAATCGGGATTTCGGAATTCCTGCCAATCAGTAAGGATAACCAAAGCATTAGCATTATCCAGCACATCATAGTCGTTTTGATAGATTTGGATTTTGCCATTAAGCGCTGCCATCGCTGTCTGTGCTGCTGCGGGATCATAAGCTCTTACCTGCATACCGGAATCAAGAAATTTCTTTATACAGAAAATAGCCGGTGACTCTCTGACATCATCGGTTTTTGCCTTGAAAGCCAGACCCCAGACTGCTAATACGGTTTTGTCCTCTTCTCCTTTAAAGTAATTTATGATTCTTGCTGCGAATCTTTCCTGTTGATTTATATTTACCTGCAATACCGATTTTGCTATTGTCATTTCAATACCGCAGCTTGAGCCGGTATGAATGAGCGCCCGTACATCCTTTGGGAAGCAGCTTCCGCCGAAGCCTACGCCGGGAAATAAAAAGGACCGTCCAATCCGCGAGTCACTGCCTATGCCTTGCCTGACTGACTCGATATCCGCATTGATTTTTTCACACAAAGCAGAGATCTCATTCATAAAAGATATTCTTGTTGCCAGCATAACATTAGAGGCGTATTTGGTCATTTCGGCGGAGGCGGGGTCCATAAATAATAATCTGCTGCCTCTTCGCATAAACGGGCTGTATAACTGCGCCATTTTTCCCTGAACGGATTCATTAATTGTCCCGATTATTATCCTGTCTGGGCTAAGAAAATCTTCAACGGCAGAGCCTTCTTTCAAAAATTCAGGATTGCTGACATAATCAAAAACAATTTTTGTTTTGGATTTCATAATTTCCGTTATCTTTTCGTATGTGCCTATCGGCACTGTGCTTTTTGTTGCGATAATCCTATAGTCGCTGAGCTTCTCCGCGATTTCAGCGGCAACTGAAATAATCGTCGATATGTCACATGAGCCATCCGGTGCTGAGGGAGT
>MHYD01000085.1:34366-36681 GCA_001824645.1 Planctomycetes bacterium RBG_13_46_10 | reverse complement strand
CCGAATTTCAAATCAGTTGTGAAATGCAATCTTCCGAGCTTTTCATTGCGTTTAACTATTTCGTTTAAGCCCGGCTCGTAAATGGGAATTACTCCTTTTTTCAGGTCGGCAATTTTTTTTTCATCATTATCGACGCATACAACATTATTGCCTGTCTCGGCTAAACAAGCTGCGGTTACCAGTCCCACGTAACCAATTCCAACCACGCAAATTTTCATTCAATAATTTCCCTTTGTAATCCAAAACCCCCCAATAAATTGGGGGGCTAAATATTTAGTCCCGCGATTTATCGCGAAATTTTACCACCTGTTCATCGACAGGTTCTATCATGTCGATATCGATTTCGACGCTTGCAGCCTGGCCGAGCATATCTATTTGCAGAACCAGACGCGTTTCGTTTTTTGTGGTAACAACGATACCCTGCAAGTCAAGCAGGGGTCCTGCGATGACCTTGCACCGCTGACCTGTTTCAATGTACTTATAAGGTGTTAAAGGGGCCCCGGCGGCAAGAGCCTGCTCAATCTGTCGAAGCTCACTCAAAAGCTTCTGCTGATCTTTTACTTCAATTATGCTTGCCACGCGATTGGTCCGCAGGACCTCGACTCGGTCGTTTTCTTCGCCGCAAAAGAATAGATAACCGCTAAACAAAGGCAAAAGTGACCGTATAGTTCTTTGTTTTTGACGCTGGACTTTCCATGTCATTGGAAGAAAGTAATCGATATTCTTGCTAATCAAATCGTGCGCCAGAGCTTTTTCATTCCTGCTTTTAGTATGGGCAACCCACCATAGGCCGGTAAAATCGCAGATTGATTCTCCTTGAGGCCATATAATAGGCGGATTTTCGCTTGCTTTCAGCAACTTTCTTCTCCAATCTAAACCGACAATCCTTTTTAGTCGATTAATCGAGACAGGATATAAGTTTATCCGTTTGGCGGTGTTTGTCAAGTAACGGAACTTGATAAATCAATTAATTAGTATCTTGACTGTTTTCGCTTGACGTACTACGGCTGGTTATTTACCGTTACTGGTGTCACGCTATATGTTAATCGCAGTGATGTTTACCTGGTGAACCGGGTTGGAGAAATAATGGTTAGTTCACAAGCTGCTGTGGAACCTGTCGTTTTGCGGAACGGATTAAAAAGTTCAAAGCAAGCCGATAGTTTAAACATTTTATTTACCTGCATCGGCAGACGGGTATCGCTGCTCAAATCCTTCCGGCGGGCAGCTAAGCAATTGAAGATGACGGGCTGTTTCTTTGGTGTGGATGCCGGTTATTTAAGTTCCGCTCTGCAATTATGCGACAGAGGTTTTTTGGTTAAACCGATAACCCACAGCAGTTATATAAAGCAACTGCTGTTTATTGTTAAAAATAACGGCGTCAAATTGCTTATTCCTACTATTGATTTGGACCTGAAACTTCTTTCTCAAAACAAATCAAAATTTTCCGCTTTAGGCTGTCGTGTTCTTGTCTCCCGTCCGGAGGTGATTGAAATTTGCCAGGACAAGAGGAAAATGTATCGCTTTTTAGTTAAGAACAAATTCGATACACCTGTTACTATGAGCGTCCGTTCAGCGCTTTCAAAACAGAACACAAAAGAAGAGCTAAATTGGCCATATTTTTTAAAGCCATGGGATGGTTATGCCAGCAGGGGCAACGCTATCGTTAAGAATCGAGAGGAATTATTATTCTTTTCTAAAAGAATATCGAATGCCATCTGTCAGGAGTTTATCAGTGGCGTAGAATACACATGCGATGTGTATGTTGACTTTAATATGAAAGTTCGCTGTGTTGTGCCGAGAAAACGCATCGAGACCAGAGCCGGCGAAGTAAGTAAAGGACAGATAGATAAAAATCCTCGCATTATGACAGATGCTGCAAAGTTAGTGGAAGCTCTTGGAGCCGGACCGGGCGTAATAACCTTGCAGTTATTTTTAACGCCCGATGATAAAGTGAAGTTCATTGAAATAAATCCGCGGTTTGGGGGCGGTGTTCCATTATCAATCAGGGCCGGTGCTAACTTTCCGAAGTGGATATTACAGGAAATGTTGAATAGACCGGCTAAGATCCGTTTTGATGGTTTTAAAGATAGTTTGATTATGCTTCGCTATGACAGTGAAGTCTGGCGGTAATTAGATTCTCTATACTGGATACTCGATACTCGTCGAAAATCGAGCATCAAGCATCGAGTAACAGGGTTGCGAAATGTTTGATAATATCATTGGACCAAATAGACCGGTTACATGGGTGGTGCAATTTTGGCCCGTATTGGCGGTGTCTTTTTTTGGCTCTTTAATAGCTACCTGGCTGTGTAAAA
>MHYD01000085.1:34223-34333 GCA_001824645.1 Planctomycetes bacterium RBG_13_46_10 | reverse complement strand
TTGATTTAAAGCCGCGCCGGAAGTTTCTCGGCCAGATTTTCGCTGCTATTATCTTATTGTTAGTAGGTATTACACCAAATTTACAGCGTATTGCTACCCCTTTAAATCTG
>MHYD01000085.1:34019-34161 GCA_001824645.1 Planctomycetes bacterium RBG_13_46_10 | reverse complement strand
TGCGACTAATTCACTGAATTTGCTGGATGGACTTGATGGACTCTGTGCCGGCGTAACGACCATTATTACCGCAGCGATGTTTCTTTTGTCGATACATTTAGCGACCTGGGGTTATAGCGAGGTCGGTGACCCTGTGAGAATT
>MHYD01000085.1:27943-34003 GCA_001824645.1 Planctomycetes bacterium RBG_13_46_10 | reverse complement strand
TTATGGGATGCATCTGCGGTTTTTTGCCTTTCAACAGGTATCCTGCAAAAATATTTATGGGTGATGCCGGCAGCATGCTGCTTGGATTTATGGTGGCTTCGCTTATGCTTTTATTTGCCGAGGGTGTTCCGCGCTGGTGGATGGCTTCAATCGTTGTCTTCGGCCTGCCGATTTTAGATACTGCTGTGGCTCTCGTGAGGAGATTGCTGAATCACAGACCTTTGTTCGTATCTGATCGCGGCCATATCTATGACCAGATGATTGACAGGGGAATACCACTGAAAAGAACGGTTGCTATTTGTTATGCTCTTGCCGGCGTTTATGCCGTGATCGGCCTTGTGATGAGCCAGATAAAAACACGCTATGCGACGATTGTGTATATTTTGGTTTTTATAGTTTCCGGCTTGGTCGTTTGGCAGAAGGGCTACCTGAAAATGGAGGGCCTGCGCGGAGCCATTCCAGGTAAATGCCCCCCCAAAATCACTTCCAACGGACTGTAACGTTATAAACCCCGGCCACAGATGCCGGGGATAATTGTCGATTATCTTATTCTACCTCCTATATTCTGTATTCTTTGCCTATGTTCCCATTTTCTTTTGACGATTGGTTCAAAAGATATTAAGATGTATTGTAAAAGCTGCGTAATTTTGTGAGGGTAAGAGATGAAAAAGATAGTATCAACAATCTTGGTTTTAACATTGCTCTCAATTTCCAGTCAGGCCCAGACCATTGGCCCGGGTCCTCTGCCGCCGCCAATAGTTACAAACAACTCCGTCGAAATCTGCCTGAATAGCAGGTACTCACAACATTCCCTCAATAGAAATGCCGCCGGTACCCAGCAGCTAAGTAATATCCTCTGGGCTGCAGGAAAAGCACCAATTACAGGCACTTACAGGAATATATTTCTCGTCGCACAAAACGGGACTTATTTATACGACCCAAATAGCCATTCACTGACTTGGCACTCAGGTGAAGTAAGTAATGATGGCTCATTCCAGATTCGGTATGAAAGCGAGCTTGATTTCGATACAGGCGTTTCATTTATGCCGGCATTGCTGGCTGCTGTTTCTCTAAGTAAGAGTACTGAATCACAAGTTGCAACCTGTCCGAAAGGAATGGGATACCCAAAGACAAGGCTGATTTTTGGGATACAGGCAGTTAAAGGATTGTCTGCACAGTTGTTAGCGCATTCTTCTGTGCCGCAAGGCCAGGTTGGGCATCTGCCGGACCCTTGTACTGCGGGCGAAAACAGTCTTGAAGAAGTTTTAGCCAATCTTAATTATATCAGCAGTTTCACTCAGGCGAATCTGACACCACAGCAGATTTCCCAGATTCTATGGGCGGGATATGGCTGCTCCGCGCATACAACAACTAATAGCAGGGCGGGCCTAACCGTTCCTTCAGCCATGGCTAACTATTATTTGACGCAGAGCATTTATTTGGTTAATGAAAGTGGCGTTTTCCGTTATCAAAACAGAAATCCCAGCACAAACATGGCTACCCGTGACCATAGAATCGAGCAATTAGGCTCAACTGGAGATAGAGGCAGACAACAACCAACAGATGTTAATGATGGTCAGCAACCTGCTGATGTTAGAGGCGCTCTACAATCTGCCGTTAGCGGTTTGCCGCAGGCACCGTGTTATATCGTGCTTTGCCTTAGTTCTTCTTATGTAGGGCAGGAGTATGCTCGACTGGAAACAGGCTTTGCAGCCGGCAATATGCTAATCCAAGCATCAGCAATTGATTTAGGATGTCACTTTAAAACCGGACTAATCTCGGTTGAGCAGAAAAATATTCAATCCGCTACAAATATACCCGCATCGTATATCCCCCAGGCGATAATTAGCATTGGTCCAATTGGAGTGCCGGTGTCTGTTTCCGTGATTCTTCAAGGCAGAAGCCAACCCGATGATGGCTGGGTGATTCCATTGGCCGTCAGATTCTTTCAGCCGGGGGCTGATGTATTAAAAGATGTTCCTACCTATAATTTTCAATTAACTACCACAGAATCTGTTGATGGAAGCGTGGCAGTCTGTGTGGTTCCTACGGTCGCGCCAGGCACTTATGATATTACCGTACAAGGCGAGAACACTTTGATGAATGTCAAGAGGGGCATCATAGTTTCACTTCCAAAGACTTCCGTGGACATGGGTACGCTTTTGGGAGGCGATGCCAACTATGACAATATGATTGATTTTACTGATTTTGCTATCCTGACGATGAGTTGGCTGGGACTTAACACAAATGCTGATTATGCTGTTAAATCAGATTTCGACCATAATGGCCTTATTAACGCATCTGACCTTTATCTATTGACAACGAACTGGCTAAAAACCTCACCTGTGGAAATCTTACCTTAATTTAAATTGTTACTGTCAAATATTGTGTATCATCAGCGAAACGGATGGCTCCTTCATAGGAAGCAGGGATAAGAAGCGTGTCACCTGCTCTGAATTCTACGGGATTTGCGTTAGCAGAAATAATTGTGCCGGAGCCGGTTATAATTATCAGCGTTTTCATCTTGCCCGATGAAAGAAGCACTTCGCAGTTCTTAGCTTGATGGCCTTTATCGACCTTGAAATATTCACAATCTACCAATCGGCCTATCGTTGTGACTGGTAGGTCACTGTCCATATTGAAGTTGATGCTTTCAAGAGCTTCTTTGATATGAAGCGGTCTGGGCTTGCCGGAATCATCGACCCTGTTGAAGTCGAATACGCGATATGTCGTGTCAGAGGGTGTTTGAATTTCGGCTATTAACAAACCTGCTCCGATACTATGGGCGGTACCGGCGGGCAGGAAGTGACACTGTCCTGCTTCGACCGGCACCTTTTGAAGCATCTTATCAACGGTGCCATTTTTTATTGCCTCGGTAAATTTTTGCTTTGTCACGCCTTTTTTCAGACCTTTATAAATCACCGCACCAGGAGCAGCGGATATTATATACCAGCACTCTGTTTTAGGCTCTCCCTTTCCCATTCGTTGGCAGGTCTGCCGGTCGGGATGGACTTGCACACTCAAAATATCCTCGGCATCCAGAAATTTAATCAGTAGAGGAAATGGCCCCTTGAAATTCCTATCACCTGTGATTTCTTCGGGCCATTTTTGAATTGCCGAGTTGAGAGTCTGTCCGGCCAATTCGCCGTTTGTGATTATAGATTTATCATCCGGTAAATCTGCCAATTCCCAGCTTTCGCCTATCTTTTCAAAGGGCGGAATATCTTTATTGAATACTTCTCGCAGCTTTTGCCCGCCCCAAATTCGCTGCTTGAAAATCGGCTTGAATTTTAACGGATACAGGTTCACGTTGGATCATCCCTTGTCGCTCGTCGCTCGTTTACCAGCGTCTCCTCCACCACAAGAACCCTAAAATAAGACTCGATAAGGCTGCCAAAACACTAATAATCCAGAAAGACAGAGGGTTCTCAAAGGAAAGCGGCAGCGTGACATTCATCGAAAAGATACTTACAACCAATGTGGGCAGCATAATTGCGATTGTCAAAATCGTAAGCGTTTTGATCCGGATATTCAAGTTATTTGCGATGATAGATGCACGGGCATCCATCAGGCTTGAGAGTACCTGTGAATATATGTTGGCCTGCTCACGGCACTGATTGTTCTCGATTGTAAGGTCGTCAAGGAACTCGACGTTGTCAGGATTCAAGCCCACCTTACCGACATTGTTTTTCATTCTTTCTATAAGGACAGCGTTTGAATTTATGGCGTTGAGGTAATAAACCAGGCTCTTTTCGAGCGTGAACAAATTTAGCAAATACTTATTCTCAGTCGAAGTGCTTATCAACTGCTCAATGTCGCCGGAGAGCATATTTATCGCTTTTAAGTGTTCAAGGAAGTGAGTAATCGAACGGCTAATCATCTTGAGCATAATATCCTGGATGGACTGCATCTTTATAAAAGGCTTTCCCTCAAACAGAGGCGCCTCATCCACAGTTACAATTATCAGTTTGTCTTTGAAGATAAAGACGCCGGTGGAGGCCACCTTAAATAAAAAGTTGTCTTCAGCGCCGTAGTGTCTCGGTCGTTTGAAAATCATAGCGATGTGTTCCGGCTCGAACTCAAGACGTGACAATTCGTCCGGGTCAAGAGAAGAATTCAATGTATGCTCGTCGATTTTGTACTGTTCGATAAGCTCTTTTTTCTCAGCATCGGTCGGGTTAGTGTATATATAAACAAGCGGTGCAGCCTTGTCATCTTCCTGCATCTTGCCGTTTTCAGATATATACATTCGTCTTTGCATTTATCGAATCCAAATGTCAATTTAAATACAGAAGTCAGTAGAAAAACAGAATTATATTTTCTAATATTTTACGTACCGAATTTGCCAATGTCGATAAACAAATTAATAATTATAGGTGCTATTGAAAATTTTTTTGGGTGCCATATTAAGTTAAGGTCCACAGCCGGGATATCCACAGTGAAATAACTGCTCCGCCAGAATTGCTAAATCACCAACACCGACCTCGCCATTACCATCTAAATCTGCTCCTTCGCATGAATCCGTCCCGCCGAAGGCGGGATTGATCCAGTCCAGGGCTTCGCCTTGGCCGCCGCAGCCGGTTTCAAGCCAGTGCAAGGCAATCAAGGCGAAATCATCAAAGTCAACTATGCAATTACCTCTATAAAATTCATTGCCTATCGGTGCTATATCGGCGATAAGCGCTGCATCACATTTATAGACTGTTGAAATCTGGAAGTCTATCTCGTATAAGCCGGGCTTCGTAAAACCCCAGTTTAGGTGCGAATGGCTACCGGCCGAGATGTAAAACACATCATCTTGGTTTATACCGCCTTCGGCAGTGGAGACAAACACCACGGGCGGATGGATTGCATCAGCCTGCCACATGGAAAAATTAGCATCAGCCGGCCCTATAACAGCGATTGCTTTTACTTCAAACCATCTATCAGCAGTATTGGCTCCTCTGTAGTCATTTGGGTCCCAATCACACAAACGGCTAATGTCGGCTTCTTCCGCGCATAAACCCAAAGGCAGTGCTCCACTACCCTCGCTCTGCGGAAGTACCCAGAAGGTTTCACCGGGCTTAGCTCCTATGAATTCAAAACCGTTTGGAATAAATGAAAGATTTATCCGGGCATTTGAATTGATGTATAAAAGTGCTTCAGCAGGTTCAACTGTGGTTTCACCGGGGGGACTATCCGGATCATCACTGGCAACTGCAATATCCCAGCCTGTTTGCGTGAAAGCTACCTCCAAATCCGTGTGAAAGAAGTCTATTGTGATTGGATGATTTACATCAGGAATCGGCGTCTCAACGCCGAAATAGAAAGTGGTTATGTCGCTTGAGATCAGTGTGCATTTATCTTGAGCTGAAATCGGCGATGAGGTTACAGTGAAAGCAACCGCTAAAACTGAGAGTCTAATTGCTTTAGCAATACATATATTCATTTTATACTCCTCTTATTTTAAACCTTAATCGTGTGGTTTTGCAAAATTTTCGAACTTGTCAGCCATTTCTTTTAGTTCTTTGGCTTTGATTGTTTCTGCCCGGCTGTCGGCGTACAAATACAGTGATGAGCCATTAGTGCTGTCCTCCGACCGGCTTATGCAATATCGGTCGGGCTGAATATCTTTTCGAATTGTATTCCAAGGGATATTCGGTGCCGGAATAAACCACAAACGTGAATGAGTGTGGTCTGAAGTTATACTTACTGAAAGGTTGTCGGCGCCGACAAACGTGGTAATAGTTTGGCTTGGCCTTTTGAGTTTAAACATATTTCTGTATGATGAGCCAACGAGTCGTCCGAAGGGGTCGATATTATCCACCGCAATATATTCATTGAGGACATAACTGCTCAGGCCGTTAGCCAGCCTTTCTTTTCTTTTGGGGTCCGCCGGGCAGATTCTAATCTCATTTACATCGCCGACATACTGTCTGAGGGTGAAAATCCAGCATCGCTTTTGAGCTTCTTGGCCTGTTAGTCCGTGAGTTGTCTCTGGAAAAAATCCGCTGTTATCTTCAGCATATAAATGCATGGCCAAACCGATTTGACGCATGTTACTTGCTGACACTAAACGTT
>MHYD01000085.1:12380-27918 GCA_001824645.1 Planctomycetes bacterium RBG_13_46_10 | reverse complement strand
CGATGGCAAAAGGATCGCCAATAGTAGCGCAATAATCGCAATCACGACCAGTAATTCAATTAGTGTAAAAGCCCTAATATTTTTATTCATATACTATGTCCGGGAAGTGCATTTAAGACCCTGCCCACAGGTGGCAGGGCTAATCATCTGTCATCCGTCTTCTGTCTTCTGTCAATTCAAGCTGTATAATTTGGTGGTGGGGGTCGCGGCCCAAAAGGTTCGTGACGAAATGTCGTTGTATAAGATTGTGGTGAAAATTCAATAAGGTGTTCAAAAAGGTCTGTATTGGAAAGTCGGATTTGTGGTTCTAGGGCGGATTTGCTTGGTGTTATTAAAAGCTGCTGACAGATTGAACATCGGCTTGAAGTATGGTTGGCCGTGTGTTTGTGGCTCAATAGATGCAATTCCAGTGTCAATCCGGTGACCATCGCTATAAAGCAAACGCTTATAAATATTAGAACGGCTTTTCGATTAATTCTAATCACGTTGTACATAAGAGTTTTGTTTGGCGAATCCTTCCTTCAAGCCAGCCGATTTTAATCTTCTCTTTCGGCTCAAAAGTATAAACATAAGGTTTTATGTCCATTAATGGAGAGCCATCTATTGCATCAATGCCTTTTACAAACAGAATATTTCCTTTTCGCTTTAACAATTTAACTACCGTCAGGCCAATCTGATTTGGTCTTCTTGGGTATCTGGCAGCAAATAAGCCCCGTAGTTTATCATCGAGAAAAGGTTTTACTTTTAAGCAATACCCTTTTAATTTATGAAATTTATAAATTAGAGTTAAATGTGAGAATCCTTCTATATCGCAAAGACCATCTTTGTATTTCTTAAATACCTCTACCTTGCCTATCGCTTTTGATTTGAATGGCTGAATAGGGGCATCTTTTTTACATTTAAACGGCGTACGGATAATTCCTATTGGAATAACTTCCATTACAACACCCTTTTTTAATGGCATCTGTGCTGATGACAGGCATTTTCTACGGTAATTTTTTTTAATTAATAACTAAAACCTCCCACATCTTCCTCTGCCAAAGCCGTGACCGCCTCTCCTTGCATAACCCCTATCATCTTCGGCTCTGTGTATATTTGTGTTTTTGCACTGAGGACATTCTTGTGGCCTACCAGTTCCATAAGGAATTTCCCATACATAATTACAAGCGTAACATTTGAATTTTCTCACTTCTGCCATAGTATATACCCCTCCTTCAATCTTTAGTGCCTTTCCGTTTACCAAGGCATCAGCGATTTTTTTATGCGCGGATTCGATGATTCTGCCGAAGGTTTGGCGTGATATATTCATTTGCTCAGCAGCCTGTTCCTGATATAAGCCTTGCAGGTCAGCAAGGCGAATCGCTTCAAGCTCATCAACGGTTAAGGCGATATGCTGAAGGATAGACAGAGGGACACCCTGCGGTTTATAGAATGTAACCTGTGGCAGATGAGCTACGCGTCTGCAATGTCTCGGTCTTGGCATATCAGATTCCCTTTTTCTTTGTTAATGTGAGCGTAATGCAACTTTATAGTAAAGCTTGTTACTTTTTTTTGCAGTTTCGATTTTACCTTCAGAACACAGTTCCTCTACATACTTAACGACTTCATTTCGATGCAAACCAAGGCCTGCGGCGATATCTTCTACTGAACAAGGACGACGCTTTAAAAGCGCCAGGACATCTTCGCGTCTGGCAAGAAAATCCTGTTGTTTATGAACACTACTGTAATCGGCGATAACTTCAGCGTTCTCATACAACTGTTTGGCAATGGCTTCTAACTGTTTTTGCGTGGCCGGTTCTGCAAAATCTTCTGCAGGTGGCCGAGTGACTGTATTTACCTGTACTTTATCAGGACATATTGTGCTTATATGCGTCTTTAACTTTTTGATTTCCGCCTCTGGTGTATTTACACCAGCAAGAATGAAAACCTCAAGCCAGTAATTGCCTTTGTATTCATTGCGGAATTTTACCAAACCTTCCAACATTTTCCTAAAAGTTATATCGCTATGGGGTCTATTAACATACTGAAATATCCGATTACTCCCTGCATCAAGAGATGGGATAACCAAATCTGCAAGCTTTAAAGCTTCTCTTACCTCCGGCAGCCATAATAGCGAGCCATTTGTAAGAACTGCTACCGGGATATTGGTAATATCCTTGATCTTGAAAATAAGCTCCTCCAGAGGCGAAAAAAGTGTTGGCTCACCGGAACCTGATAAGGTTATATAATCGGGGTTAGCGTTAAGCTTTTCCTTAAGTTGCTTTATAACAACATCAATCGGTACCCATTCTTTTCTCTGCATTGTTTTGTTAGTTGTCCTCCCGAGCTGACAATAAATACAATCGTACGTGCATGTTTTGAATGGAACTAAATCAACACCCAGAGAACGTCCTAATCTTCTTGAGGGAACGGGGCCAAATATGTGTTCCCGTTTTTTGTCGCAGGGTAAGATTTCGCCAGACTGATTGTTACCCACTAATGCCATCTTGAAAATTCCTTGAACAAAAATTCGCAATTACATTTCTGTTGTTATATCCAGTTCTATATCTAATGGATTATATCTATTCATAGAGCTTGCTTTTCCGATTATTCTTATTTTTACCTGTGGAACTCCTTTTCTATCAGTGAATTTTTTTACGCTTGTTATATACCTGTATAGTATAAGAGTACTATCTATCTCCTTCTGAAGTAGTTTTAGGAGCTCTTCTGCGTCAACTCCTGAATACTTATTTTTTAATCCTCTAAAGGTAAATCTTCTGTCTTTAAATTCATTTATTAAATAGACCGCTAAATTTATGCCTTCACTTTCCTGGCAGGATATATTTTTTCTTCCTTTTATAAAATCAGTTAAAAACATTTTGCCTTGATTAAGATTCACAGTGTTTATTGTCGCAAGGCGTATCGCGGCCACAACAGGGCATGTCCCGACCACAAGCTGGAGCATTATTTTTAGCATAATCTTTTGTATAAAAACCCGTGCCCTTAAAAATCACACCGGTTCCGCCACTAATAAGACGCCGGACTTTTCCCTTGCATTTAGGACACACATCTAAAGGTCTGTCACTCATTCTCTGAAACTTTTCAAAGACGTACCCGCACGTCTCACATTTATATTCGTATGTTGGCATAATTATCCTCCTTTTCGCATAATAACTTCAACGAATAAATCCTCATTCTTTATTCAGCATATTATTTAAACAACAACATTGCAATCGCAACAGTTGTTGTCCATAGACCTTTCTGACCTCTGGCTGTTTGTGTAATATTCGAGGTTCTGATAATCAGGCCGCTGGCTTTATAGACCTGCTCTTTTTCAGACCATGCTTTATTCGTATCGACCTCAAGCCCAAGAGTTGTTCCAAGCATATCCGCTGCCAAGTCTTCAGACATATCGGCAGCCTCCTGTAGATTCATACCGTGACTGTGAACCTCACTGATATATCCCCAGTTGTTTCTATTTTTGGGAACGGCAATACCTATTGAAGACGCTATTAAACGGCCATGTTCATTTGTGTCTGATCTTGCCATTACACAGTAAGATATCTGGCCAGGAACAAGTAATTTTAATCCATTTTCAAGGGCGATAATTTTACATTTCGGTGGAAGTATCGATGAGACCTGAACCAGGTTCTGCTGTGCCACACCTGCCTGCCTTAATGCCTCTTCGAAGGATTTCAATTGATATCTATGTCTGCCTACTCCTTTAGTTAAAAACACCTTTGTCGGAACTAAACCATCCATGTTAATCTCCAAAAAACTCTTAATGTATTTGCTTTAAATATTAATAACACATATACGCAATGCAACATTGTGCGGAATACCAATAACAAGTTGCTCCTTTTCAATGCCGCCGTATTTTCTGGAATCAGGACAACCAAAAGATATGCTGATTTTCTGGTCAATATGGCTTTTAACTGCAACATTGCCGCAAACAAACATTATGCCTGATATTTCTGTATCGAGATTACGCCCGGTCATCTTCTGCCAGCATCTAACCAGTTTCATCGCTGATTCCGGGCTGGCATAACTTATATAGACATCACCATCGATATCCTTGCTAAGGGAAATCCCCGAGAATTTTTCATTTGGAACAGGCACACTTCTTATCAATTCACAGGCTACATCCTGACCGATGCCTGTTTTCTCGGAAAGTCTTTGAGCCAGCTTCGCATCATTATTTTTCAGCCAACCAAAGCATCTTCTGGCACCATCACAATATACATTAGGAAGAGATAACGATATACGCTTGTTCTGAGCCTTGTATACGGCTTCACAGAACCTGACGGGTTCAATGTCATTTGCAGGAATTTGTTTCTCAAACTTAATCGCAACCCAGGTTGAAGCGCTGATTTGTGATAATCTTTTACATATCTGATTTAACTGAAGTTCTTTATTTGACATACTCGGCATTAATCTCCGTTAGAAACTGATTTGTCCGCCGGTACCCAAGCACAAGCATTTGTCATCAAAAGCATTTTCCATAGCATCTATAGCTTTTTGACCAGTGCAATGCAAAGGAACAATTTTTTGAACTCGGTATTTTTTGAAGGCCTCTATTGTATTCGCGATTCGAATCGGACTTACATTCAATAGGTGCATACCGCCTATGACAGCGTATATGTTTTTGTCGCCCGTTAATTTACTGACATAGTCAAGTGTATTTACAACACCTGCATGAGCACAGCCAAAAACAAGAACCAATCCCTTTGATGATTCGATAAATAATGTCTGATCATCTAAGAGTTCATCTGCCCTTTGGCAATCTTCATCAACAAAAAAGGCTCCCCCAACATCTTCATAATCATTCAAACGTGATACTTGCCCGGTAACTGACATTCCAGAAAGTAATTGGGCAGGTGTCACTGTCCAGATAATATGACGGCCTTGAATAGCTTTTTTTGCAGAATCAGACATGCCAATATACGTTGCCCTTGAAGCTTTTTGACTGAACTTTGGCTCAGTTGCTGCGGGGTGCAAATAAATCTTTGCGTTCAAGGCAATATAAAGAACGGAAGATAAACCACCTGTATGGTCATAATGGCCATGGCTTATTACAATTGCATCAGTATTAGCCAAATCAATATCCAGTGTTTTAGCATTTTGTAAAATCAAATTGCTTTGTCCTGTATCAAAAAGTATTTGCCTATCACCGTACTCAATCCAGAAAGACAGACCATGTTCAGCTTTCAATCCAGCTTCAATAACTGTGTTTTCAGCCAGAATTGTTATTCGAATATTTTCTTTCATAATTCTATGTATCCTGCCTATCCGCCAGGTCGGGCTTATTCACAAACTTGCCGGTAGCAGAAGCTTTAATCTGTCCATCCTGAACTATCTCAGCCTCCAGTATATACAAAGTATTTGAACTGTTTTTAACCCATGCCTTGACAATTGTTTTTTTCTCCAGTTCAAGTGCTTGCTTAAAGCGTATTTTAAGCTCGGCCGTTACCGCGGTCAGATTTTGTGCGAAAAGGCAGTTACCCATGGCACCGTCGAAAATTGCTGAAATTACCCCTCCATGGGGTATACCTTTATAGCCCTGCGACCAGCCATTCAGCTGAAATTCCGAAAAAGCACATTTGTCATTTTCATCATAATGAAAATTCAGTTGCAGGCCGCGATGATTAGATTTACCGCACACGAAGCAATTTTGATGAATAGAATTCCGGAATTTAGCCAAATTAAAGTCTTGGGTTTTAATGGTCACAAATATTATCCCCTGTCTGCAGCGCCCCGTTCAAATACGATTCGACTACTTGTTGAGGCGTGTCAACCAGCGCACCAACAACGACGTCAATTTGATTTTGAGCAAATAACTGCTGAGCACGTTGCCCCATACCACTGGAAATAATCATATTTACTCCCATCCCATGGAGCCATTTTGGTAATACACCCGGCTCGTGTGGCGGTGGTGTCACTAACTGCTGGCTTTTTATTTCCTTGCTATCGATGTCTGCATCAATAATGGCGAACTGCTCGCAATGGCCGAAATGTTCTGAAAGTTTTCCTTCTGTCACTGGAATAGCGATTCTCATTTTGCTTCTACCTCCTTTTCAAATTGGCTTTGTTCGTAGGTTATAAGTAAGGGTTTAAACGCCGATATGAGAGCCTGTGCTGCGGGGCTTTGGCTATTTGAATAAATAAGAGGCTGACCCGAATCACAAGCGGAAACCATATCAGAATCCATCGGTATCCTGCCTAAAAATGGCACATCAAACTCTTTGGCCATCTGTTCACCGCCGCCGGTTTTGAATATGTCTATTCGGTGCTGGCAATGGGGACAAACTAAACCGCTCATATTTTCAATTACCCCGAGAACTGGTAGGTTTAATTGTTTGCAAAACGTTATACACTTTTTAACATCTATAATAGCAATCTGCTGAGGCGTGGTGACAATAACAGCACCATCAGCATTGTTCAACAATTGAGCTATTGATAACGGCTCATCCCCGGTCCCGGGCGGACAGTCAACGACTAAATAATCAAGCTCCCCCCAGCAAACATCTGTCACGAACTGCTTTATAAGAGTGTGTTTCATTGGACCACGCCAAATGACGGCATTTTTTTCATCAGGCAATAAAAATCCTATACTCATTACATTGAGGGTATCGCTATAGCAAATCGGTTTGATCTTGTCGCCTTCAGCTTTAATTCCTTTGTGCTCAAGATTAAGTAGTTTTGGGATGCTCGGCCCGTGAATGTCAATATCCAGCAGGCCGACTTTTTTATTTTGCATAGACAGCCAAACCGCCAGGTTTGCCGCAATTGTGCTTTTCCCGACGCCGCCTTTGCCGCTTAAAACAAGAAACTTGTGTGCTATATTTTCCATTATTTGTTTTTCCTTGTATTTGTTGATTGCTCTAACATATCCAATATTGATTCCCATAGGGAAACAACCTGGTTTTTTAAGCCGTCACTCGAGTATTCCACAATGCTCTTTGCCTCAATCTGTGCTTTCGTTACTGCTATGTCATAAGCGATTTTGCCGACCACTCTCAAATTTCTTGCCTGGGCTTTTGTCTCAATATTTGTTGCGATGTTAACATTAATGTCATATTTGTTAATGCAAACCGCTGTTGGAATATTAAAATGTTCAGTTAAGCTCATCACTCGATGAAGATCGTGCTGACCCGAGAAGGTCGGCTCGGTAACAGCCAGAACCATATCTGCCCCGGTTATGGAGGCAATGACCGGACAGCCGATGCCCGGCGAGCCATCTACAATTATAAGCTCTTTGTTCTGCTCGGCTGCAATTCTTTTTGCTTCTTTGCGAATCAAGCTAACTAATTTGCCGCTGTTTTCTTCACCTGGTCTAAGTCTGGCATGTACCATCGGCCCAAATCTGGTGTCCGAAACAAACCATTGTCCATTAACAGCATCTTTAAACTCAATTGCTTCAACAGGGCAGAAGTGAACACAAACGCTGCATCCTTCACAAGCAATAGGATCAATTGTGTAAGTCTTTTCGGCAAGATTATTGGCTGGGCCATTAAACACCGCAGCGCCAAAATTGCAAACCTCTTCGCATCTGCCACAGCCGATACACTTTTCGGTAATTATATAGGCTAATTTTCCGCCGCTGAAGTCGTTGGTTTTTTTTATATCGGGCTGCAGAATCAAATGCAAATCGGCAGCATCGACGTCGCAGTCAGCCAGCACAGCATTTTTCGCAAGCGCAGCGAATGAGGCAACGATGCTTGTTTTGCCCGTGCCGCCTTTACCGCTAATTACTACTATTTCTTTCATCTTATTTCCTATTCAAACTTTTTATGAAGCAACTTTACTGCCGGGAAAATGAAGAGAATAAAAAAACCAAAAAGTATCAGCGTATAAAAATAAACCATTTTACTTAAGCCGCCCGAAAATGATAATTGAAGACCATCCACCGTATAGCTAAGGGGCAATACATAGGCAACGTACTGTAGAGCCGTGGGCATCTTCGAGACGGGATACACAACGCCGCTTAAAAACACCATTAAGAACCGTGGGAAGTTAAGTAATGTTTGAGCTTCAAAGATTTCTCTCACCATCAAGCATAAAAGGGCGCCGAGAGACGAGAAGACAAAAAGCGAAGGAATTATTATTAGAATAAGGTACAATACGTTGGGATGAAGCCCAAGCATAATCATAGAACCTATTGTTACTACCGTTGTCATCAAAAATCCGAAAATAACGCCTCCCAGCACCTTTCCCAGCAGTACTGAGGCTATGCTAATGGGTGCTAAAAGCAATCTTTCCAAAGAACCGAGTCTCAATTCAAAATTTATAACCACTGTTTCGGTAGCAGTAGTGCTGAAGAGAATCGTCATCGCAATCAGTCCGGGCACTAATTCCTTGAAATCTTGCGGATTTCTTAAATAAAAAGCTAAAATCCAGGTAATCGGGAAAACAATACCCCAACTGACCGCTGACCCCTTAAGGTAGTATGTCCTTAAATCTTTTAAGGCAATGTAGAAAATACCTCGTAAGTTATCACGCCACATCTTACTTTCCTTTTTCAATTGCCAAAACCTCCGGCTCTAAACCAGTAATCTTCATAAATACCTCTTCCAGTGAATTTTTATCAGTTTTTGCTTTTAAAGATTCAGGCGTATCAATTGCCAAAATTTTACCCTTTACGAGAATAGCCACACGGTCACATAAAAGGTCTGCCTCTTCCAAGTAGTGTGTGGTAAGAAAAACGGTTATTCCCTGCCGGCGAAGATTGGATATCAAATTACGCAAAGAGCGGCTCGCCACTACATCTAAGCCGATTGTAGGCTCGTCAAGAAAGAGAACTTCAGGGTTATGAATCAAGGCCGCAGCAATAGTTAAAGCCCGCTTCATACCGCGGGAAAATGTACGAAAGAGGCTGTCTTTACGCTCATAGAGTCTAAATATCTTTAGTAATTCTTCCGCTTTTTTCTTGCGTTCTCTTGAGGGAACACCATAAAGCTGCGCCATAAATAATAAGTTACCAAAAGCAGTCAGATCGTCGTAAAGGTTTGAAATTTCCGGAACGACCCCAATACGTTTCTTTATCTGTACAATTTGCGAACTAATGTCAAAACCTAAAATGGACGCCTTTCCATCTGTGGGATTAGAAAGCCCCGTAAGCATCCTTATGGTTGTAGTTTTCCCTGCACCATTCGGGCCTAAAAATCCAAAAACCTCTCCCTTATTGACTTCAAAATTAATATGGTCAACAGCGAGAATTTCTCCATAACGCTTTGTTAAATCTGATATCTGGATTATCGTATCTTTATTCATTTTTAGAATGTAATAACTTTATCAGTTTCTTTTATCCATTCAGCCAGTTCTGTCATCTTGGCTTCCTTCGCACCTTCAAAATAGGGCTCACCTTTATGTATTCCACAACGAGCCTTGCAGGTACCACACACTTTAACAGGGACACCTTTTTCAATCAGTTTCTTTAACATTTTCCCTAAGTCGAAGTAACCTTCAGGCGGCTTAGCCGCATCACGAGCCAAATCGACTGAATCGTTCATCAAAAATATTTTTACTTCCAAACCTGCGTTAAGCAATTGCTCAGCCAGCCTGAGTCCGTTCCAGGTTATATCTGAGTCGTCGTAAGGGTTTCTGTTAAATACAATAAGCGCCTTCATTTCGGTCTCCTTCTCTTTGCAACCACTTTCCCTCCGTTTTTCCACATTCTTGATATGCTGTATTCTTGAACGCGTGCGCCTTTTCGCGTTTCCTACTGCTCAACAATTACAGCTTTCCCTTTCGTTCAATTCGCGCCACGGTGCGCGTTAGCCCAAAGGACTTGTTTATGTTCAATTCGTTTAGCGCGAATATCTTCAAATCCAGCCTTACGGAGAGAACCCGCTAACTCCCTGCTGGTATAGTAGTTTTCGTTCCATAACTTTTGAGCCAATGAGTTACGCGGGAATTCAACGACAAGTACTTTGCCGCCTGGTCGCAAAATGCGATGGGCCTCTTGCAAAACCGCCTGAGGATTTTTCATCTCGTGCAAAGCCCAGAACATTACCACCGCATCTGCTGTTTTGCTTTGAATGAAGCCAAGATGAGCTGCATCTTTACGAATACAGTGAATACGCTTAGTATTTTTGGCAATGTTTCGGTTATTTGGAAAGCTGTTGGTAGAAATATCCACTCCTGTAACCTTTTGATTGTAGGTATCGGACAAGTACCGGACCAGTTCGCACGCGCCACAACCCAAATCAAGCACGCGATAAGCTAAACGCAGCTCTCGGCCGATTCGTTGATACAAATGCGGTTTAATCTTTTCGTAAAAGTTATCAGGCAGTTTTGCGACAACCATTACAAAACTCCTACGGTTGAAAAACCGTTTCCGGTCTTTGCGTTCTTTTTTCCTTTTATGACGTAAAGAGCCGCTAAATCAGGATTCCGGCTTTCAAATATCTGTTGGCCTTTGATTCCTAAAAAGAATTCGGTTTGAACGGAAAAATACTCTGCAATAGTTCTCTCAATCTCTCTAAGGTCTGTGTGCTTAATCTTGTTCACATAAGAATTTGAGTCACTGACTTTTTCTTTGAAAAACTGAGATTGCGGATTGAGCAGCATAGCAAGAAGCTTGCCATCTGCTCTAATGACACGGGCAGTTTGCTTAATAGCTTCTTTGTAGTTTTCAATAAACTGCAAAGAGGCAATATAAATAACTGCATCAAAGCTGCTATCTGCGAAATCCATATTTTCAGCCGAGCCATCTACAGTCCTTATGCTGTCTGGTGCCTGATTTAATGCCTCTTTGGAAATATCCAGACCGGTAACATTAAAGCCGTGTTCAGCTAAACCTGATTCTATAATTGCGGGGCCGCAGCCGACACTTAAAACATCCTTAGTTCCTTTTAATTCCTGCAAAGTGTATTCTAACTCGGCTTTGAAGACCTTCTTCCAAAATTCCGTACTGCAGGATTGCAAATACTTGTCCATAAGGCCAACTTTACATTTATTCGAAAAATTTTTCTCGCCACCACAAAAAGTGTCCCCAGATATTATCAAGTCTGTATTTATCATCCTCAGGGACGCCAGGCCAGGATTTGATCTCTTCCAACAACATCTCGCAGAGCTTGTCTTCTGCCAGAAGCTCATAAGCGCATTTAACCAGCATAAACTTCTTATTCGCATCGCTTTCGTTCGGATTATGGTCCGGATGATATTTTGACGATGCCCGCCGGTACGCTTGCTTCAGTACCTCTTTACTCGCAAATTCTTCGACTCCCAGGATTTTGCGTGCTGCCCGGCGAACTTCCAAGTCACGATTTATTTTTTCACCGAATTCGTAATCGTCTTTTATCATCAATCCTTGCCTTTACGTTTTTGATATATTCATATAATTCTGAAAACCGCTGCCTGTATTCACTCAACGCATCAAGGATTATCTGGCCGGTCGAATATGCTTCAGCAATACGTCTGTCGTCCGGGAGCTTCATAACGATATCTATGTTTTCAGCTTCACAGTATTTTTCCAAATCTTCATTGCCAATACCGTAGCGGTTTATAGCAACAGCAAAGGGCAAATTCATCACGCGGACCAATTCTATGGCTAATTTCAAATCGTTTAAGCCAAAAGGTGTCGGCTCAGTGACAAGCAGAACAAAATCTACACCTTTAACCGCCTCGACGACCGGACAGGATGTCCCTGGTGGAACATCAAGTATTGTCAAGCAATCTTTTTTTATTAGCTTTTTTACTTCTTTTATTAGTGTCGGTGTGCGCACATTACCTATCTGCAATCTTCCGTCGACAAAGTCGATCTCGCCGGCCTTACCTAACTCTATATCGCCTATCTTTAACGGTTTTGCATTTATTGCATTAGCTGGGCAGATGCGGAAACAGCCGCTGCAGGAATGGCAAAGCTGCTCAAAGGTCAGCACATGCTCTTTGATGCAAACGATAGCACCGTACTGGCAAATCTGGCCGCACTTACCGCAGGCGGTGCATTTTTCCATGTCAACTTGCGGCACATCTACGGTTATCTCCCGGCTGGCGGTTATTCGCGGCTTTAAGAAAATATGACCATTAGGCTCCTCAACATCGCAATCGATATATTGAACCTTTTGGCCTAAAGCCGATGCTGTGTGGGCAAGATTGGTAGCAATTGTTGTCTTGCCTGTACCGCCTTTTCCGCTGGCGATAGCGATTGTCCTACCTCTTTTCAATTCTTCACCTTTTTCGATTTTGTTTTGATTTGCCTAACAGTTCGTTTCGAATGTAATTACTGTAGATAGCCCCTGCGGGATTGTGAGCCAATACACGGTCTTTGGTAATAAGCGTTGTAACAGGTGCTTTTGATAACATTGTGAAAATAGCGTCGTGCCCAACACACAAACCACACAATATATTCAGTTCCGTCTCTGCTTCATTCAACAGCTCAGCTTGACCTGCTGGATTACACATTACTTCACTTTCCTGCGGATTTATCTGCTCTAACTTAGAATCTTTCTTATCAATCCCACAAACTTTGCAGCATACCGAAGCAACATGAAAATATCTGCTTAGTATCTCTTCGATAATCTTCGCCTCCTCGGCCAAACCAATGCAAAATGCCAATCCAACACTTTTGCAGCCAAGTTCCTTAGCGAATAAAATTACTTCACGCAGACGAGCAGCCTTTTTATAGTAACGTGCCTCTATAGCTGATGCTGCACGATGTAGTTTGCGTATTTTCTTATCGCTATAGAGCTTGACTTGCATGTTTGCTTTTTCGAAACAATCTTTTGATTCTCGGCAAATCTTTTTCTTGCAGCGCGCACAATTAAGCTCTTTCTTTTCCGGCACCTAATAGCCCCTTTTTCAAACTATTCCTGCTGAGTATCCGTCATTCCGAAATGTGATTGAACATTCGGGCCTGTGGCTTCAGTCAGTTTTCTGGTTTTGAATTGTTCGATTGCTTCTGTAACTGTTCCGTTTGCGCCCGTATATATTTTTACTCCAGCGGCACTTAAGGTTCGTTCGGCGTTGGGGCCGCAGTTGCCTGTCAAAATAGCTTCGGCGCCGGCGTCAATTACAGCCTTAGCTGAGCTAATGCCAGCACCTCCAGCGGCGGCAACACTTTCGTTTTCAATTGCGCTAAAGTCCATTGTTTCGGTGTTAATAATGATGAAACAAGCCGCTCTTCCGAACCGCGGGTCAACTTGTGAATCCAATGTTTTTCCAGTTGAGGTAACTGCAATTTTCATAATTTATCCTTTCTAAGACAGTGGACAAGTACCGGTAGGGCAGGAACCATTACTCTGCGATGTTGAACCGCTGCTGTGCCCTGCGGCAAAAGTTGATAATAGCTTTTGCAAGTCTGGACTTTTACACTTTTCACAGACGTGCTTGCGAGGGTCACTGTGTTTTTCCAGAAATTCTGTTATATGCCCGCACTTTTTACATTTATATTCGAATATTGGCATCTTTATACCTCATGAATATAAGGCCTCAGAACTATTAGTGTTTTTTCAACTTATCTATTATTTCCTTAACTTCTTCGGCACCATCTTCATATAATTTTTTCTCATCCGGGGCCAGTTCATACAGAAGGCGTAAAAATTCGCCGGCATGAACTCGTTCTTCATCAGCGATATCCTTTAGCACATCAATTGTTAGCTTATTGTCTGTGGATTCGACCAGTTGCATATATAACTGAACGGCCTCGTATTCAGCTGCTATCATAAAGCGAATCGACCGGACCAATTCCTCTTGTGTAAGCTTGCGGTCATTTGCAAGGCTGCTGAACGGACTTCCAAATTCCGGCATAATTTATTCTCCTTTCATATTTTTCTTTAAAATCCGGTACAAAATTCATCTTTTAATTGCTGAGCAGTTTTGCCTTCGAGCATTTTCTCACCTGTCACGGCCAAATAAGTTGAGTAGCCGCCTGATATATTGCAGGCGTCAAAACCTTTTTGTTTCAAAATTCGCGATACGATATAGCTTCGAATACCAACAGCGCAATATATATTGATGTTTTTGTTTTTAGGCAATTCATCTATTTTCTGGCGCAGTTGATTTACCGGTATGTTTACTGCTCCGGCTATACTTCCATGCTTGACCTCTGAAGGTGAGCGTACATCAAGCAAAAATACACTTGGGTCTAAATGTTCAAAATGCTTCACTGTAGCTGTACCATCTAGTATATTGCCGGCTGCATAGCCGGCCATATTGACGGGGTCTTTCCCTGAGCCATACGGAGGGGCATAGGCAAATTCCAGCTCCTGTAAATCAAAGACGGCCATACCAGCGCGTATAGCGGTGGCAAAGACATCGATTCTTCTATCAACGCCATTTTTGCCAACTATTTGAACACCAAGTACTTTGCCTTCAGGTCTGCTGAAAAGCATTTTTATGTGCATCTGATGAGCACCAGGGTAATAACCGACGTGATTGGCCGGATGTATATAAATCTTCTCATAATCGATATTAGCTTTTTTCAAATCCTTCTCAGACGCACCTGTCATACCGACGGTCAATTCAAAAACCTTTAAGATAGCGGTGCCTTGTGTACCTTTGTATTTAACGTCTCTACCGCATATATTATCGGCTGCTATTCTTCCTTGTTTGTTTGCCGGACCTGCCAGTGGTATCAGGCAAGGAGTTTTTAATACAAAGTTCTGAACTTCAATTGCATCACCGATGGCAAAGATATCCGGGTCACTGGTTTGCAGGTTCTCATTTACTTTTATTCCTCCGGTGCTGCCTATCTTCAAACCTGACTCTTTGGCCAATTTGGTTTCCGGCTTTACGCCGATGGCAAGCACAGCCATATCGCAGCTAAGTTCCATACCTGATTTTAAGGCAACAAACAACTTTGAATCGCTCTCCCGGAAGCCTGCGACCGCGTCGCCAAGCCACAGTGCAACGCTTTGGTCATGCAGGTGCTCATGCAGAAGATTGGCCATCTCTTTATCAAGTGTAGGCATTACCTGGTTGAGCATTTCGACAATCGCGACCAGAAGGCCTCGCTCCCTTAAATTCTCTGCCATTTCCAGACCAATGTAACCGCCACCTACAACTACCGCACGTTTTGGTTTCTGCTCTTCAATAAACTTGCTGATTGCATCCGCATCCGGTATGTTCCGTAGTGTGAATATCCGTGGTGACTTAATTCCAGGTATAGGCGGCCTCGTAGGTTCTGCACCGGGGGACAGTATTAACTTATCATACTTTTCAGTATAGATGTTTCCGGAGGATAAGTCCTTTACCTTTAGCTCTTTATGTTTGTGGTCAATTTCCATTACTTCACTGTTGATTCTAACATCGATGTTAAATCCGGCTTTAAATTTCTCTGGGGTTTGTACAAGTAATTCGTTACGGTTTTTTATAACCTGGCCTATGTAATACGGCAGCCCACAATTGGCAAAGGAGATATACTTTCCTCTTTCAAACAAAATTATTTCTACCTCTTCATCTAAGCGGCGCAGTCTTGCTGCTGCTGATGCACCTCCGGCTACTCCGCCAACAATCAGAATTTTTTTGGTCATATACAGGTTCCTGCTTTTTTTATCTGTGCGCAAGTATTGACATTGTTTGGTCTTCTTTGCAGAGGATATAAAAAGCGCATAAATTC
>MHYD01000085.1:9603-12344 GCA_001824645.1 Planctomycetes bacterium RBG_13_46_10 | reverse complement strand
AGCCGAAACCACGGCCAAATCCTCGGCCTCGACCGCCGCCTCGTCCCCAGCCCCAGTAACCTCGTCCGCCGACCGGATTCATATATCCCGGCATACCGTAGCCGGCACAAAAGCCGGCCGCTCTACCTGTCATCGGTCCCATTCCAGCAGGACCTGTTCCATCTCCACGTGGCATAGTAATTCTCCTTTCTTAAAAAAGGTTACAAATGTTTATGATTCAATTATTGTCTTGTCATTCTTGTACCACACTTTGGACAATCTCTTTGATTACAAGATTGTCCGACTATGTGCGATATTGTATGTCCACATTTCGGGCAAACGCAATTTCCGCCCGGTCCTGCAGCAAATGGTCCACCCATTAGGCCTCTACCCTGGCCTTGTTTTCTGCCCATACCTCGACCGCCACCACCTCCCATTCCAGCCGGTCCTGTTCCGTCCCCTCTTGGCATAATACCCATCCTTTCTGCAATTAAATGCTATTAACCGTCTGCCACAAGAAACGCTCCCGTTATAATCCTTACAAACTCATATTTATTAAAAAGAAGATAATGATACAATAGCATTTACAAGTGTGCCTTCAGATTGCATACCTATGAAACGCTGCATTTCTTGGCCATCTTTGAATAATACAAGAGTTGGAATTGCCCTGACACCGAATTTGTCCGCAGCATCACTTACCTTATCGACATTGGCTTTTACAATTTTTGCTTTGCCGCCAATTTTTTTTGCTACTGCGTCCAGTACCGGACCCTGCATTTTGCAAGGTCCGCACCAGGGCGCCCAAAAATCCACAAGAGTTATTCCTTCTGAAACAACTTTTTCAAATTCATGAGAATCCACTTCCGTAACTAATCCAGACATTGTATTTGTCTCCAAAATCGCGTCTTTCACAGTTTTTATGTAAGTTTCAACTGGCATTTGTGCCATAAGAATTGCTTTTTGCAGCACAGCCATCACGTTTTGTATAGTCGCTCCGGATTTGAGGCAATTCTCTACACATACGTTAATTACTTCCGGTTCCTGTTGAGAAGCAATAGCAGCGCCCAAAGCAACGAGATTCTTGAGCTTTACAGACAATGCATCTTTGTCCTGAACAGAAGCGGGATCCTTCTTTCCATTCATAAGCTCCATAATCTCAGAAAGGATTTCTTCCTCTTGTTCGCCCATTCGATCTCTATCTTAGCCCCGACTTAATCCTCTGTTACGACCTGTTCCGGGACCTTGGCCCGCTGGCCCTGTCCCGTCTCCTCTCGGCATAATAACCATCCTTTCTGCAATTAAGTGCTAATTTGAATCTACCACCAATAACCAAATCTGCCTCTGCCGCGGCCTCTACCCCGACCGAAACCTCGGCCAAAACCTCGGCCAAAGCCAAATCCAAAGCCTCGGCCCCAGCCCCAGTAACCGCGTCCACCAACCGGATTCATATAACCCGGTACCGGGTAACCTGCACAAAAGCCAGCCGCTCTTCCAGTCATTGGTCCTAACCCTGCAGGACCTGTTCTGTCTCCACGTGGCATATCAATCACCTCCTTTCCAGGAAACTCACTTTTATCTACCGCCTTAATAGGTTTACCATCAATCCCTGCAAATCCACCTATTTGGCCAGGATTGCTTTGCGATTCTATCAAAACACAAAATCCCTGGCCTCTTCCTGTCATGGGGCCTTGGCCTAACGGCCCTGTACCATCAAACCCTGGCATCTTCTCTTTCTCCATTAAATGCTTTTGATTTTTGGAAGATCATTTCACCAACCTTACAGCCAATGTCTCTTGCGATAACCGAACATTTGGCCTTGAGTATGAAAAATATGTTTTTGTTTATGTCGCTCAATGTTTCATAATTGCCCTGTCCCTTAGATATAATTAAATCAGCTTTCTCAAAACGATCTTGAAAATATCCGCAGCAGCTTTCCAGAATTGTCCCAGGTGCATCGGAGCCATTATCAATCACTTCGACAATCTTTGGCAAACCTGCGAGAATAGCATCTTCCATTGTTGCATCATTTATGACGGGAAATCCCTTAACAACTACTATAATTTTTTCTATTGGTAATTGCTCAATTAACAAACGGTCAAAAACAATTTCGCCAGCATTATCAGCAATATAAAGAATATTTTCTGCATTATTTGCAGCGTTGCGAAAAGGTTCTAACTGCATGTCGTCAAATTTCTCAGACAGACACTGATGAATCGTTTCTTCAAGATAAGTTTCTTGCAATGAGCTGTTGACTCCGAAATCAATAATATTTCCCGCTATAGCCAAACGAACCGCTGTATTAAGCGGGTCATCAGAATTGATAATTGTTTGTCGCATTTTGGGATATAACTTCAGAGCTACGTCATTGAACCTACCTTTTACCTCACGATAGGGATCTTTTACACTGGTTATTTGGCGAATTAAGCGGTGTATTTTCTGAGCCATAACAGGAGGGCTTTGCTGCAAATCCATCTCGCTGGCCAAGCAGAGAGCCTCACGTAATACCTTCTCATGGATTTCTTCGCGTGTAGTCGTAATCCTCACCGAATCGAGTACCTGACGAATAAAACACGGAATACAATCAAAATAGGTCTTCATTAGTACCCCATTTGGTTTCTCTTATAATATTTGTCTATATATATTATGGGCATATGCTCATAAATGTTCAAGTAAAAATTTAAAAAAATGAAATAATTTTTCTTATTCATTAACTTATATTACTTTTCTTTATGTACAGTCTGGACATATACCCTCCAGCCGAA
>MHYD01000085.1:8910-9534 GCA_001824645.1 Planctomycetes bacterium RBG_13_46_10 | reverse complement strand
AGTGTGTATGGCCACAGCTTGTACAGGTGAAATGAGGGTGACACTGGCTTTCGCTGCAATCCTGAGCCGATTCAAAATAGCACGCTCTTTTTTGCATAAAAGCCCTGTGCACTAGGCCGACCCGGCAAAAGCTCTCTAAAGTTCGATAAATCGTTACCTTGTCGAAGCAATTTTTGCCCAATCGCTTAGAGATTTGCTCATGGTTAAGCGGCTTGTCAGCCTTGAGCAGTATTTTCAAAATTGCTTCTCTGCATGCGGTTCGGTACAGTTTGGCTACTTTCAAAATCTTGCGAGTCTGCGAATCTATATTTGATTTCATAGTTGTATCTCGACAGACTATCCATGAAAGTGCGACGGATCAACGGATGGCTTAATAAATAATAGTGGGAAAACAATATCACTGAAGCAGCAGGGTAGCCAAACAGCTAAAAACAAGAATACGAAACTACCTATGGTTTCCCAAACCGAGAGTTGTCCGCCCATCGCCATGAGAATATGAAAAGCTGACGCCCAGGTGCTAACAAGAATATGCCCAGCATGTGAAAGTTTTGTTTTAGGCCTTATAAGTGCTACCACAATTCCAATAATAGCAGCCGGTATAACGATGTACCAGCCTTCAATAAA
>MHYD01000085.1:8424-8898 GCA_001824645.1 Planctomycetes bacterium RBG_13_46_10 | reverse complement strand
ACGCTCAGCAAAGCCTGCATGCTCGTGGCCGTGCAGATTAATCGGCATTCCGAGCAGTAGCTCGCCAACATACGGAATAAGCGAATCACTAAGAGTAGCAATTCCTATCGAGCCTAAAAAGCCAATGAGAACTGTTTCAAAAAATTTCCTGGTTTTTGTGTGAAGAGCGAATATTGATGTTGTTACTATCGCACTTAAAAAAACATGCAAGGGATGAAATATGTAGAAGATTCTCTCGCTGGTCTGCTGTGAAAGGTTTTTAAAAGCGAGCATACAAATAATGCCTGTAAACGCACCAAATAGGGTAAAAGGCGAATGATTCCTTAGCTCTGTTAAGATAATAGTAATTTTCTTCATAATTTTCGTTCGTTTCTGCAGAAATAGTATTTTTCAAATAGGCTAATCGGTTTAAATTATAATATCATGCGAAAAATATGCAACTAAGTTGCAAATATATTTTAAAAATTTTACATA
>MHYD01000085.1:7657-8412 GCA_001824645.1 Planctomycetes bacterium RBG_13_46_10 | reverse complement strand
CTTATCTTAATAGCATATAGAAACAAAGTTCGGCTCATTTTAAAAGAGCTAAAAAGCAATTGCAGATTTGTTCCAATCTGGGTAGATTATCATTTCCGTATATTTAGAATACTCTTGCGGTAAGTTATCATAAAGCGTGAATTTTACGCGAAAGATAAAGGCAGGATGAGAATACTTCGAACCATATCAGAACTTCAAAAGGTACAAAAAGGATGTGTCCTGACTATTGGGAATTTTGACGGCGTTCATCTCGGACATCAGGAGATTTTGGCTGCCGCGCTAAAGGCTGCCCAAGAAAATAAGACGGAATTGGTGGCTATGACCTTTGAGCCGCACCCGGTTGCCGTTTTATATCCTGAAAAGGCGTCGGGGGTATTGACTCCTTTGGACATTAAGAAGCATTTGCTGGCAAAATGCGGCGTGGACTGCCTAATTGTATTGGAAGGCAATAATGAGCTTCTGAATCTTGCACCGGAGGATTTTGTGGGTAGTTTTCTGGTTAAGAATATTCGACCGAATGTGGTGGTTGAAGGAAGCGATTTTAATTTTGGTGCAGCCAGAGCCGGTAGTATTGATACATTGTGGAAATTGGGGGCCCAAAAGGGTTTTAGGGTATCTGTAATCGAGCCGAGGCTAATCAATCTTTCAACCGGTCAGATTGTCAGAGTTTCGAGTACCCTGATTCGCTATATGCTCGAAAGCGGCCACGTCGCTGATGCGAGTGATGCTTTAGGCAGACCTTATCGGCTGGTGGA
>MHYD01000085.1:6347-7641 GCA_001824645.1 Planctomycetes bacterium RBG_13_46_10 | reverse complement strand
AGGGGCATAGGTAAAAAATTGGGTTTTCCGACATTAAATTTGAAAAAACCCCGGCAAATTATCCCTGCTGAGGGTGTTTATGCCGGCTTTGTCTGTATTGGGCAGACGATGGAAGATATTCTGGTTAGTGAGGATAAAATTGCCGCTGTTTATAGTATCGGTCAGGCAAGGACATACGGCGACGAATTTCCCTTGCTGATAGAGGCACATTTGCTGAAAGAGAACGTTGAAGGTCTGGCCGGCCAGTATATGGCTATGGATTTTATTGAGCGTATCCGCAGCCAGCATAAATTCAGGACCTCTGAAGAGCTTTCTGCCCAAATAGCAGAGGACTGCCGAGTTGCAGGAAAAATTTTATACAAATTATAAATTCTAAATTTTAACCTTAAAACAGATTTGGGGTGTTTAAAAGATGTTTGTTTATGAGTTGGTCGTTATCTTATTTATGTTGGTCCTTAATGCGATTTTTGCAGCTTACGAGATGGGGCTTGCGTCTATATCGAGAGCTCGGCTTGCGGTTCTGCTAAACGACAAGAAAAAGGGAGCCGTGGCCGCGATTTTTATGAAAGACAGAATGGAGGCAAGCCTTGCGATTGTTCAGCTTGGAATAACTGTTGTTGGTGTAATTGCCGCGGCAACCGGCGGTGCAGGTGTGAATAAGACGTTTGCTCCTTACCTTCAGAACCGATGGGGTATCTCGCAGACTTTTTCCAGCGTGTTAGTGATTGCACTATTGGTAATACCGCTTACTTTTATAACGATAGTCTTTGCCGAGCTTGTTCCAAAAATGATAGCGTTGAATAACAAAGAGTTGGTAGTGCTTCGGCTGTCACCGATAATGAAAACACTTTCACAGATTGCTCATCCGGTTGTTTCCGTTATTGAAACCACCGTCAAAGCTGTGATTAACATATTACCGAGTAAAACCAGAGCGGAAGCAGGAGCGAGAGGACAATGGCTGCATGAGTTAAGGGCTGCAATGTCATTGGCCAGAACAATGAAGCTTTTGGGTGAGAGAGAAGAGAAAATAGTTCTGGCTGCGGCTCATCTATCGACCCATCTTGTCCGTGATATTATAATACCTGCTCAGGATATATCGATGATTTATGTTGGCAGCTCTCTGACGGATGCACTTGTCCAAGCACACCTTGATATGCATACGAGATTTCCTGTTTGCGTGAGAGAGAGCGACCCGCAGAGCATTGAGGCATATGTGAACTTTAAAGATATTGTCGTGGCATTGAATATAAATCCTTCGGATCCGACAATAAAGGGCATATCAAGGCCAATAAAA
>MHYD01000085.1:6139-6294 GCA_001824645.1 Planctomycetes bacterium RBG_13_46_10 | reverse complement strand
GGTTTTGACTGGTCGGAAAAATTCGGCAGCAGCAGGATTCCAACCTTGGCTGAATGGTTGATTCAGCAAGCTGGAGTGAATATCAAAGGCGGTGACATTATCGAGAGCTGGGGACTTCGTGTTGTGCCGCGTAAGTTTCGCAGAAAAAAAATATT
>MHYD01000085.1:4458-6095 GCA_001824645.1 Planctomycetes bacterium RBG_13_46_10 | reverse complement strand
ATTATGAAGAGAAAAATCAGAGCCCAGAACGTAAGTAAGGGGTAAAATGCTTAAATGGTTTTAATGGAGGTCATTATGAAAAAAAGAAATTTAAAAAGCTTATCAAATGTCGCAGCTGTCAAATGCAGATTTCTGCTTGTATTGTCCTGTCTCGTTCTTTCTATTGGGCCGGCCTGTCGGGTAAATGCCGGTTGGGAACAGGTAAGTGAGATTCAAAGCAGGATTAATGCCCCTAAGTTTCCGGATCGGGATTTTAAGATTACTGATTACGGTGCGGTTGGAGATGGACAAACGGATTGCACCGAGGCTTTTAAAAAGGCCATATCTGCTGCCAACGAGGCGGGTGGCGGTCGTGTCGTGGTTGACACTGGTTCATTTCTTACAGGGGCAATTCATCTGAAGAGCAATGTCAACCTGTATGTTTCGGATGGGGCTGCTATTAAATTTTCAGTGGATCAGAATAAATATCTTCCTGTTGTTTTTACCCGGTTTGAGGGCACCGAGTGCATGAACTACTCGACTTTAGTTTATGCCTACGAGCAGGAAAATATTGCCATAACAGGTAAAGGAACACTCGATGGACAGGCCGGCTATGAAAATTGGTGGGGATGGACAAAAACCGCCGGCAACGATATTAAAGAGTTGAGAAATCATGGCGAGGTGAATGTGCCGGTTGAAGAAAGGGCTTTTGGTGCGGGCAGGAAATTGCGTCCCAACATGATTCAGCCCTACAAATGTAAAAACGTTCTAATTGAGGATGTGACAATAAAGAATTCTCCAATGTGGCATATTCATCCTGTGCTTTCGACTAATATCACAGTAAAGAATGTAAAAGTTATCGGCCACGGTCCAAATAACGATGGCTGCAATCCGGAGTCGTGCAAAGACGTCCTGATTGAAGGTTGTTACTTTGACACAGGCGACGATTGCATTGCCATAAAATCCGGCAGAAACAACGATGGCAGGCGTGTGAATGTGGCAAGTGAAAATATCATTATTCGAAATTGCGAAATGAAAGATGGTCACGGCGGTGTAGTCATGGGAAGCGAAATGACCGGCGGTGTCAGAAATGTCTTCGCTGAGAACTGCACGATGGACAGTCCCAATCTGGATAGGGCACTGCGGATAAAAACGAATTCGGTTCGCGGTGGAATAGTCGAAAACATTTATATGAGAAATGTCAGAATTGGCCAGGTTGCCGAAGCTGTGCTCAAGATAAACTTTTTCTATGGTGAAGGAGATACGGGCAATTTCCCGCCTGCTGTTCGCAATATAAATATGGAAAATGTCACGAGTAAAAAAAGCAGATACGCTTTGTTTATTCGGGCTTATGACCGCTCGCCGGCAACGGATATCCACCTTAAAAACTGTACGTTCGATAATGTTGAGAGAGAAAATATACTCGAAAAAGTCAAGAATCTGACTTTGGAAAACGTAAAGATTAATGATGAGGTTCTAAATAAGGTTATTGAGTAGATAATGGCAGAGAACAACGATTTTCAAAAAGCAGTTGAATTAATAAACAAATCCGGCAGTATTTTGATTACAACTCATAATAAGCCGGATGGCGACGCCTGCGGCTCAGTTGTAGCAATGCACGAGGTCTTAGTCACTCTTGGTAAAAAGGTGAAGATTTT
>MHYD01000085.1:0-4435 GCA_001824645.1 Planctomycetes bacterium RBG_13_46_10 | reverse complement strand
GGTACCAGTTTCTTTTTGATGATAAAGTCTCTGTTCTTAGCCAGGATATTCATCTCGAAGAGCTGATGCGAGGGCAGTTCGGCCAGCCTGATTTGATAATAATTGTCGATACGAACAGTAACAGCCAATTACCAAAGTTTGAACAATACCTGAAACAAAACGGTAAGCCTGTCTTGGTAATCGACCATCATGTCACCAGCGACAATCTCGGAACTGTAGAATTGATTGAGACGAAAGCTGCTGCTGTGGCTTTAATTATTTATGATTTATTCAAGTATGCTAAATGGCCTTTAACAGAGAAAATAGCACAGGCGCTCTTTTTAGCTATTGCTACCGATACCGGCTGGTTCCATTTCGGTAATACCGACAGCCGCGTTTTCAAAAGCTGCGCTGAGCTGATTGAAGCCGGCGCAAATCCGACAAAGCTTTATCATGAGCTGTACCAGAATTTTTCGCCGGGTAGATTTAATCTTTTAACTATTATGCTCAGCACATTGGAATTGCATTTTGATGGACGATACGCGGTGCAGTATCTACGACAGCAGGATTTCCAGCGAACCGGTGCTTCGTATGAGGATACGGAAGATTTAATAAACGAGTGCCAGCGAATCGGCTCGGTAGAAGTTGCAGCTTTATTTGTGGAACTCAAAGATGGCCGAATCCGCTGTTCATTGCGGAGTAAAGGTGCTGTTGATGTAAGCGAAATCGCCGCCAAGTTCTGCGGCGGTGGCCATAAAATGGCCGCCGGAACTTATCTGCCCGGCCCGATAGAAAATGCAATGTACCTCATCGGAGTTGACATCGAAAAGCTGATTAAAAGGAGTAAAAGTTAAACAATAACAGTTTTTCTTCTTATGCATATAGGCATATATTACTGGCTATGCTCTTGTGTCTCAGTAGCGTCGTCAGAGGTAACTTCGATAAAGTCTGCCATTGAATTTATTTCGCCGAAGATGCCCCAGCCGGAACCATCCTGGTCATCGCTCTGCCAGACCGTGACAAATTCGCCGTTTTCTCTTATTGCGACATCCGAATTTCTCTGGTCACCTTCTACATAAGTATTAATAAGGAATTCATCGCCAACAGGCTGGCCTGAGCTGTTAAATTGCTGGCCAAATATATCTCTCTCAATAGTGCTGGATTCGATCTTGCTTTCCCATACAATTACAAACTCACCTTTATTATTCATTGCAACCTGAGGATTTTGTTGAGCCTCAGCGCGAGAGGTATTAACAATGAATTGCTCACCTAAAGGCATACCATTGGGGTCAAAAAGACGTGCGTGTATATCATCGAGTCCTGCTTTGACGTGGTCACCGTCCCAGGTGACTACAAAGTAACCATTTGCATTCATGGCGATGGCCGGTTCGGTCAGGAAGTTGTTCTCGACTGTGTTGACTTGAAAAGGTTCGGTCTTAGCTGTGCCATCTGCATTATATAACTGAGCCATTATTGAGTTGCTGCTTTTATCTTCCATCCAGACAATTACGAAATTACCGTTTAGGTCCATAGCAACATCCGGATAGCGACAATTGACAGTTGCATTAATGTTAAATTCTTCGCTGACAGCCAAGCCATTTGCATCGAATAGCTGGCACGATATTACAGTTATCTTAGACTCAAGCTTCTCATTTTCCCATACAACTGCAAACGCTCCACTATTATCAATAGCGACCTTTGGATAAAGTTGTTGGCCTTGAGTATAGGTGTTGACGAGCGTTTCATCACCGATTGTCTGACCGTTTGGGTCAAACCGCTGGAGGAAGATATCTTCCTCATCTACGCCGGGTCCTTGCCATGCGACAACGAAATTACCCACTGCATTCATTGCGATGGATGATTCTGTCTGATTACCGGGGGTGATGGTATTTATCTGAAATTCATTGCCGATTGGGGTACCATTTGGGTCAAAACGCTGCCCCAAAATATCATTTGATCTCCCACTTCCGAAGTAGCTGCTCCAGATTATTACAAAATTGCCATTAGCATCCTGGGCTATGGCTGGGTTTGCCTGGTTATTGCTTGTACGTGTATTTATTTGAAACTCAGCCGTGGAAACAGTTGTAATAACTAAAGTTATGAGTAAATGCGGTAGAAAAGCTCCTCTCATTGATCTTGCCCTCCATAGCAGCATTATAAAGTATTATTTCTATTTTTTATTGTGTAATTATTATATTTACTTCATTTTGGATTACCAGAAAAAATAATGCCTGCGGGTAATGGATTATCTATCGAACAATGTTGTAAGAATTACGTATAAAACATATTATAAAAAATAAAAAAATTATTAAAATAATATTGACTGGGTGTCGATACGGTAATAGAATTTAACAAATAAGCGTTAGGATAAGTTTTTAATCTTAACAGAAGGGTGAACTGGAATTTTGAGAAAAGTCCTGATAGCTTACGTTTTTTGGCTTTAAACTGCTAATATAAAGACAGTTGCGGAAGAATATAGAACCGCTGGCAGTTTAAGGCAGCGGTTTTTTTATTGCTCTTTTTGAATTTTATAGATTGACCGAACGTTTAGAGGCGTTAAAATTGCAGCTTGCCGATGGGCTCGTAGCTCAGTTGGTTAGAGCGCACGCCTGATAAGCGTGAGGTCGGAAGTTCGACTCTTCCCGGGCCCACTTGGAATTTGGGATTTGAGATTTCAAATTTTGGATTTCCGCGTCAGCGGGCCTGGGGACGTAGCTCAATTGGGAGAGCGCCGGCTTTGCAAGCCGGAGGTTGCCGGTCCGATCCCGGTCGTCTCCATTAAATTCGCCATAAGCGAATTTAATGCCACGGCGGAGTCGCTTGGACGAAGCCGGGCATTTTTAGCGTGTTCTTTGACAAGTAAATATGCAGATGCGTGGGATCATTCCCAAACAGGTTTTTTGCTGAAAAGCGAAAAGCTTGTTAATATGAGCGTTCATTAGTTGACCAAATCTGTTCAATCAAAGATTGATATGGTCAAGTTACAAAGGGTGTATGGGGGATGTCTAGGCGTCGAGAGGCGAAGAAGGACGTGGCAGACTGCGATAAGCCCGGGGCAGGTGTCGAGCAACCGTTAATCCCGGGATCTCCGAATGGGGAAACCCGGCGGAACTGGGCAACCAGTTTCCGTCACCTGCGGCTGAATGTATAGGCCGTATGGAGCGAACGCAGGGAACTGAAACATCTTAGTACCTGTAGGAAAAGAAATCAACCGAGACTCCGTCAGTAGCGGCGAGCGAACGCGGAAAAGCCCAAACCAGAGGGCTTGCTCTCTGGGGTTGTGGGCGCCGGTAAGCAGTTACAAAGGCATCGCCAGCAGAATCCGCTGGAAAGCGGAACCGTAGAAGGTGATAGTCCTGTATGCAAAAGCGAGAGCTCTGCGTTATTGCCGGCGTTCCAGAGTAGCACGGAGCTCGTGGAACTCTGTGTGAATCTGGGGGGTCCACCCTCCAAGGCTAAGTACTACCCGACGACCGATAGTGAAAAGTAGCGCGAGCGAACGATGAAAAGTACCCCTATTAGGGGAGTTAAAAGTACCTGAAACCATACACCTACAAGCTGTGGAAGCCCTATGACCAGCCTTCGGGCTGGTAACGGGTGACCGCGTGCCTTTTGCATAATGAACCGGCGAGTTATTGTCTGCGGCAAGGTTAAGCACCTAAGGTGCGGAGCCATAGCGAAAGCGAGTCTTAACAGGGCGAATTAGTCGCAGGTAATAGACGCGAAACCACGTGATCTACCCATGGCCAGGTTGAAGGGGATGTAAAAATTCCTGGAGGACCGAACTCACTAACGTTGAAAAGTTAGGGGATGAGCTGTGGGGAGGAGTGAAAGTCTAATCAAACGTGGAGATATCTCGTTCTCTCCGAAATAGCTTTTGGGCTAGCCTTGAGCCACTACTTTACGGGGGTAGAGCTACTGAATGGGGACAGGGGGCCACCAGCCTACCAGCCCCAACCAAACTCCGAATACCGTAAAGATTATCTCAGGAGTCAGACTGTGGGGGATAACCTTCATAGTCGAGAGGGAAACAACCCAGATCGCCAGCTAAGGTCCCGAATGCCTGCTAAGTTCTTAAGGAAGTCGAATTGCGGTGACAGCCAGGATGTTGGCTTAGAAGCAGCCACCATTTAAAAAGTGCGTAATAGCTTACTGGTCGAGCAGTTTGGCGCCGACGATGACCGGGAATAAGCAGGCTACCGAAGCTGCGGCCCTCCGAAGCCTTGTGCAGAGGAGGGGGTAGGAGAGCGTTGCTGTCAGCGCTGAAGCCGTATGGTAACAAGCGGTGGAGCGGCAGCAAGTGACGATGCCGGTATGAGTAACGATAAAACAGGTGAGAATCCTGTTCGCCGTAAGCCTAAGGTTTCCTGGGGAAGGTAAATCCGCCCAGGGTTAGTCGGCCCTTAGTCAAGGCCGAAAGGCGTAGACGATGGACAGCAGGTTAATATTCCTGCAC
>MHYD01000084.1:6799-7226 GCA_001824645.1 Planctomycetes bacterium RBG_13_46_10 | reverse complement strand
ATGCTCAGGGAATTGCGCAGCTTCTGCAGTGCAACCAGCTCGAGCTGGCGGACACGTTCCTTTGTCATTCCGAGGTCGGTGCCGATTTGCTGGAGGGTCTTTTTGTTCTTTCTGATAAGGGTGCCGACAAGGCCGAAATGGTTTATGATTATATACTGCTCGCGCTCGTCAAGCTCATCCTTAATGACCTGCAGCAGATTATGTCTTGCCCGTTCGACAGCACCAAAGTCCGATTCAGCGGGCTTAAGGTATCGCTGAATGTTCGCCAGCGAGCCCGCTTTTTCCCGCGTAAGCTCTGTGCTTTTGCCGGATGCCTTGGCATACTCTTTGGCGATGTTCAGCGAGGCAGTCTTTCCGAACCGAACGTCTCTTGTATAGTCGAACTCTTCGACCGTCTTTATCAGAGCGAGATTGCCTTTGCTCACGA
>MHYD01000084.1:5798-6772 GCA_001824645.1 Planctomycetes bacterium RBG_13_46_10 | reverse complement strand
CATGCTTTCTCGCGATGCTGACAACCAGGCGCAGGTTCGCCTCAATGATGGTTTTCTTGACGGCTTCAGCCTCAGCCAGGTATTTTTCTATTTTTTCCAGCCGGTCGCTATGAATGCCGCTCGGCTTGATGCCTGCTCTTTCTGTAGAAGCCAGATATTTCAGGCAGTTATATCTGCGGAAAAGCTCGACCTCGCGCTGCCGGTTCAGCACGGGAGTATTTCTCAATGCCTTAAGATACTCAGGCAGAAGGGACTTATCAGCTATATCCAGCGGCTCAATACTTTTGGAGACAGGGGGTTTTTCCGCTTCAGCGGGTTTTGCAAGAAATTTTTGTTTTGCGTTTTCGTCGAGAAATTCGCTGCTGGGGACATACTCGATTTTCTTTGCCAGGAGTATCTTTGCCCGCTGCTGATTTATCAGCCGATATATCGAGCTTCTGCTTCTGCCGAAGCGGCTCATCAGTTCTTTGAGGGGTGTGCCCTGTTTGAACAGTTTGTAGATTTCCGCCACCTCGGCCGGGCTGACTATGCCGGTGCGGGCGCTGAAAACAGGTTTATCAGGATTGGCTGCTTCGTAGTTCAGAATCGTGTACCTGATTGTTTCGTGCACCTTGCCGAGCCTAGTTGCTATTCTGTCTATAATCTGGTAGCGGCTAAGCGAAGTCCTGGCGGCCAGAGCCCTGCCTTGTCTTATAACCGATTGTTTTTCCTTTTCCGTCAGCCGCTCGAACTTTTTCGCTTTCACGACGAGGTCGGGATTGTCCTTGAGGAATTTATCGATGGCCGACTGCAGAAAGCCGAGTCGTTTTTTGCCGTCACCGAAAACAAATTTTCGGGCAACCAGACCCTTTTTTCGCCAGCGGTCAATTGTCTTTGTCGAAACATCGAGGTCAGCAGCAAGGGATTCTACGGTGTAAACTTTCTGGTATTGCTCATCGACGGCAAGGGAAAGCTGACCGCTGAGTTTAGCGATG
>MHYD01000084.1:345-5615 GCA_001824645.1 Planctomycetes bacterium RBG_13_46_10 | reverse complement strand
GCAGCATCGGGTGCGTAACCATCGGCGCCGATTTTGTCAGCATATGCCTGCGTTACTGGAGCGCCGCCAATCAAAAACTTGGCTTTTATGCCGGCGGCTTTCATCGCCTTGAGGGTCTTATCAAGCGCGGGCATTGTCGTGGTCAGAAGCGCGCTCATCCCAATCAGCGGAGCGCCGCAGGCCTTGGCTTTCTCGACGAAAACTTCGGGTTTGACGTCGATGCCGATGTCGATGACATCAAATCCCGCGCCTTTTAACATCATCGATACCAGATTCTTGCCGATGTCGTGCAGGTCGCCTACGACTGTCCCAATCATAAACTTTCCAATCGGCTCGACGCCTGCCTTGGCAAGCTCCGGCCCGAGAATTTCCGTTGCCGATTTCATTGCCCGGGCGCAAATAAGAACTTCCGGAATATAGACCTCGTTTCTTTTGAAACGCCCGCCGACGACGTTCATACCGGCGATTAATCCGTTGTCGAGAACTTCTTTAGCCGACATACCCTCGCTGAGAGCGGCTTTGGTAAGAGATATAGCGGCGTTCTGGTCGCCTTTAATAATCGCGTCAGCCAGTGCTTTCAAATCTGCCATTTCTGTCTGCCTCACAAAAACTGTTAATCTGATTACGTTTACCGATAATTGAAAGAGATATTAGACAATATTCGGGGGACAAAAACAAGTCATAAATTAAATTTTCCGGCTGCGCGGTGAGTTGCAGGTTTATATCATTTGCAAAAGCCACGGTCCGCGTTATAAGCGGCTGCAAAATCAACATAATCTGCGTTCATATTTATCATAGCTTATTAGGCATTCGGACGTTTTATATTGTATGATTTAATGGGGCGGATAAATGATATGCCGGCAAAGGTGTCTTATAAAAACGCCAAACAGAGAACATACTAAAGGTATGCGAGGAAAAAGCGAATCCACGTAAAGTAGCTCTCTTGCAAAACCGAATAACAATGATATTAATTTTCATTGTAAAAGCGGAATTTAAAACTTCGGCGGGTGGAGGCCAATATTTCTTAATACATCGCAAAACGGAGTTCCGATAAACAGAGGTTTAATTATGTCAGTTCAGCCAAGGGACGCAAAAGTTTTCGTAGCATTGCTGGTTTCAATGACGGTTGGAACAATGGTTTTAATGGCGCTGGATGATAATCCGCCATCGGCCGGCGCATTTTGCCTTTCGAGCTATTACCATCTCAAACCCGTTGAGAAAGTCATCGAATCACAAGCCGTTCAGTCTCCAGACCGCTGGGACAGCATCAAGATTTATTACAGCGGCACCAGAGCCGGCAATATAGAACAACTGGCCTCGCTCGATGGGCTGACCAATCCGGGAGATATCAACTGTCACTTTGTTATCTGTAACGGCCGCGGCGGCGCCGACGGTCAAATACAGCCGACGGAGAAATGGCAAATGCAGTGGTCGATTATATCAGACCAAGGCCATGGTGACACCAGCCGAACCATATGCATTTGCGTCATATCTGACGGTAATAAATCACTTCCAACTGATTTCCAAATAAAAAGGGGAGAAGCTCTGGTAGAAGGGCTTCGCAGAAAATTTAATATTCAAGCCCAGTCCATTTACTATCCCAATAGCTGGTAGTAATAAAGAGGCTATACAGAGTCCTGCCGCAAAGCATTTCTAATTCCCCATTTAATTTATAAGACCTAAAAAATCAAATAGTCCTATAAAAATACCACATTTAGGAATATCCTACAGGCACACGTGGAAAGACAAATCACTCATAAAGCGGTTACTCGATAAAACCGACAACATCGGTAAGAACGGCAACTTCGACATGACCGACAGCAAAAATATGATGAAACAAAGGAAAATATGATGGTATCTGAACAGGCATATGACGTCGGCCGATAAGTGAAATTCAAGAAAGGAGTCTAAAGTGTTAGACACAGTATTAGAAAGATTCAGCACGGATATGGGCATTGACCTCGGAACGTGCAATACTTTGGTTTGCGTGCGCGACAGAGGTGTGGTTCTCAACGAACCTTCTGTAGTTGCAGTCCGCAAAGGAACCAATGTTGTTCTCAACAACGGCGGGGCAGTCGGCCTGGTTGCCCGTGATATGCTGGGCAAGACGCCCGGCTCAATCAGCGCGATAAGACCTATGAAAGGCGGCGTAATCGGAGATTTCGAAATCACAGAGGCGATGCTCGGATATTTCATAAAGAAAGTGCGCAACGGCAGCGGTATGGTCAGGCCAAGAGTAGTGATAGCCGTACCGAGCGGAATAACAGCGGTCGAACGGCGGGCGGTTATCGAGAGCGGCGAGCGTGCAGGAGCTCGCAAGGTATATCTGGTCAGCGAGCCGATGGCGGCTGCCATCGGGGCCGGTCTGCCTATAACCGATCCAACGGCCTCAATGATTGTCGACATCGGGGGCGGAACAACAGAAATAGCAATCATAAGTCTTGCGGACATCGCAACTTTTGAATCAATCCGCGTCGGCGGCGACGATATGGATGAGGCGATAATTAATCATCTGAAGAAGACCTACAATTTGCTCATTGGTGAGAGGAGCGCCGAAAAAGTAAAGATACAAATCGGTTCTGTGGCCCCATTGAAAGAGGAACTGACGATGGAGATTGCCGGCAGGGACACGATTTCGGGCCTGCCGAGAAAGGTCATCGTAACAAGCGAGGAAATCCGCGAGGCACTTCGTGAACCCATCTCAGCGATAATAGATGCAGTTACCCGCGCTTTAGAGAAGGCCGAGCCGGAGCTCGCGGCGGATTTAATAGACAACGGTGTGTGTATCTGCGGCGGCAGCTCGCTGCTGAGAGGAATGGACGCCGTGCTGGCAAACGCAACGGGTCTGAAGGTCGAAAGGGCGGAGGACCCGATGAGCTGCGTGGCCCGCGGCACCAGCGTGTATCTTGAGAACCTGGAATTGTGGAAGGATACAATGAACTGCGGCGATAATGGATTGGAATGAACAATACGGCCTAATAAAGATTAAATATAGTTGTGTCTCGATAGTTACACAGGACACGAGTAACTGGTATGGCAAATAGGAAGTTTAGAGTACGGGTTCCCGCTCGCGATAAGACCCATTTGGGCCCTCTGTCGAGGGGAATGCTGTTTGCCTGGTTCATATTAGGCGGGCTAATCTTTTTATTTGCACCTCAGAATCTGACAAATAAATTTCAATTTGCTTTTGCCAACATTTTTCGCGGGCCGTTAAGCATCGGCAGAAACATTTCTCTTTCAGCGCACACCCAATCACAAACCGAAGAATTTGCCAGCCGCATAAAGTATGACCAGCTTCAAAATCACCTTGCAAACATTACAGAAGAGCTGAACCGCGAACGGCAAAAGGTCGAATCTCTGTCCGGTCTGCGCAACAGGTGTCCCCTGGAAGGCGCAAAGCTGCTGTTTGCCGACGTAGTTACGCTTTCTGCCGAAGGGCTTATTATAAACCGCGGCCAAAATGACGGCGTGCAGAAGGGACAATTTGTCCTCGGCGACAATAGTATCATCGGCACCATATCCGCTGTTTCGCCGCGAACCGCAAGGGCCGAGCTGATTACCGAAGGCACATCTAATATGGCCGTAGAGATAGGGGGGGTGAAAACAGTAATCGAAGGTAACGGCAAAAAGTCTGTAAAAGTGCGATTGCTATCTACAAAGCACAAAGTTAAAGTCGGTGACAACGTTTACGCTTGTAAGCAGCCGGGGTTTCTGGACTCGCCGATGATTGCAGGAACAGTGTCACAGTGCAAAAGGAACGACGAAAATCCGCTGCTGTGGGACATAACGGTAAAACCCGCCTGTGACATCGAAAGACTGAATGATGTAACCGTAATTATAATTAATCCGCCGGAGCACCTAAAGATATAAACTAAGGCGCTTTTAAGAAGAACACAGACAAAATTTATTTGACCAAAGGGCTGAAAGCTGGAGCACTCGCGGCCCTTTTTTATTGCGCATGCCAAAGCTGCAAGCACAAAAAAACTTTTAACTATGGCCCTATAAAATCTCCCATTTCTTCCCCAAATGCCTGTTATCGGCTTTTTTGCAGCTATTTTTATTGCATTAACAAAGTTGTTCTGCTATAATACTTTTGACAATTCAAGGACGGAGATGTTCAAGCAGTTTCGACTACTGCGAATTCAATTAATTTGACTGCAAGGGGTGTGCCTGTTGAGAAAAGCGGCAGTTAAGATTTCGAATAGTCTCTTCACTATGATTTTGCTTACGGCAATCATTTGTGTTCCTGCCTTTATTGTCAGCGTGGTTTATGCAGATGCCGGCGGACAAATGACATTGCTCAGGGCTAATGTCGCTGATTTCAGAACGGCACCGGTGCAATCAGGCGAATGGCAAACCGTACGAATGCGCGTAACGGCCTATTGCCCGTGCCCGAAATGCTGCGGCAAATATTCAGGAGGCCTTGGAATGGGGCGTTAAGTATATTGATGTTAAAGTGCGTATGGCGCCTCGGATAAAATAGAATACATCCGTCAAGGTCACTGCTGCAGATAGTATCGCGTGCGAAATTTGAGGTTAGCTGAAACAAATCTTATTGCTTTTCAGCTTTTTTTTGCTCGCTTTTTTCGCGCTGAATTGCCTCGTATACTTCCTTGCGATGAACAGGTATCTCCTTTGGGGCCGCTATGCCGAGACGTACCTTGTCTCCGCGAACATCAACGATAGTAATCTCGACATTGTCGCCAATCATAATCGACTCATCTTTTTGTCTGCTTAGAACCAACATTTTCAATTCCTTTTGTCCGCCCTGGCGAAACCTCGCTTTCGGCGGGTCGGCTGGTCTCATTAGTATTTACGAAAAGAGCCGTTTGTCTGTTCACCCCTCTGCCGGTTAAACGTTTCTGGCTCAACTATATTTTCGGCCAATTTCAAGACCCTAAACAACCAATTTTGCTTTCGTTATAGGCAATTGAGGCCATTTATGGGACTGCCGAGATGTAACTATTTGCAAGATATGGACTTACAGTTGAGAAGCTGCTCAAAAAAAAGATGTGTTAAATTTACCTACTCGCCAAATTGTCGCTTTTTATAGGTGTTTTCGCCAGTAATCATAACGGACGGCTACCCAATAGCCGGCAATCGAACCCAATACGCCGAAAGCCACCATCTGCACCGGCAATATGGAAATAGCAGCAGTGGGGAAGAAAACTGGCGGGCAGCTCTCAATGAGCCGCTTTAGAGTGTCATGCCTTATGCGGGTCATAATCGCAAACCCCGTTATCAAAGCCGAAGACATTATTGCCCAGATA
>MHYD01000084.1:184-315 GCA_001824645.1 Planctomycetes bacterium RBG_13_46_10 | reverse complement strand
AAGGCCGCTATTCCAAACGAAACTAACACGGCAAAAACAATCTGGCCGACGGACGGCTGAGCTACGACCGAGCTTATCCTGACGTCCTGTGCGAATATTTCGATACAAAATTGTGCTATGATAATCGAGGC
>MHYD01000084.1:0-124 GCA_001824645.1 Planctomycetes bacterium RBG_13_46_10 | reverse complement strand
GACAAGAGATGAGCAGCGAGAGGCAATTAGCTGACCGATGCGCACGCCGCCAAAGCCGGCAGCTACAACCGCCAGCCAGAAAACCGGCTCCCATTTAATTACTGCAAGAAGCTCTTGTCGCTGG
>MHYD01000083.1:7920-7990 GCA_001824645.1 Planctomycetes bacterium RBG_13_46_10 | reverse complement strand
ACTCGCGCTGAGCAATTTTAAGAATTTTCCCCATTACCTTTCCCACAGGAGCTGCTTAAAGCATTGGTGG
>MHYD01000083.1:173-7899 GCA_001824645.1 Planctomycetes bacterium RBG_13_46_10 | reverse complement strand
TCGAGGTCAAAGTGCCATCTTTGCATGAAATCTTTGTACGCTTGGTTGGGAAAGGTAATGTGGAAAATTCTTAAAATTGCTCAGCGCGAGTATATCGACGTCGTCAAGACTAAGACGTTCATCATAAGTATGTTAATGACGCCAGCCATCATAGGCATCGTGATATTTATCAATAGTCGAACCCAGCGCAGCATAACCGGCCCCCGTCCCCCCAGGAAAGTTATCGTAGCCGATTTGTCAAATCAGCTGACAGATGAAATTAAAGATTCGTTTGAGCAATACAATAAATCAAATCCTCAAAGGCAAATCCTGCTGCAGGAGCTTTACAACGATGCAAATTCTGATGAGTCGGCTAAACAAAAAGTCCGCGATGATCAACTGAATGCGTACTTTATTCTGGATAAGGATAGCATCGAGGGAAAAGGCAAAATCCACTCGTTTACTCGCGGCACAAAAATAGCTGACCTTGACCTGGTTTCAACAGTAGAGAACCTTCTCAATACTTCCGTTGTGAACCGACGATGCGAGCTGCAGAATGTTTCTCCAAAGCTGCTGGCGGAGCTTCGCCGGAGGGTTCCAAGTGAGACAATAGAGCTTGGCTCAGCCTCAGAGCAAAAAGACGTAAAAAAGGGCGAGCAGGCCGCTAAAATGATGATGCCGTTTTTCTTTATGTTCATGATGTTCATGGGTATCTTCGGCATGGGTCAGCACATGCTTACCAGTGTTATTGAGGAGAAAAATTCTCGTGTTATTGAGGTGCTGCTGTCAGCAGTTAGTACTTTCGAATTGATGGCCGGCAAGATATTGGGGCTGGCCGGTATTAGTTTGACGGTGATAGGCCTATGGTCTGCCGCTTCAATTGGTACTGCTTATTATGGAGCTGCATACTGGTGGAAAATAAATTTGGACCTGCCAAAGGAATTGCTTCCGTATTTTGTTATTTATTTCATTCTGGGCTTTTTATTGTTTAGCTCGATCCTGGCGGGGATCGGTTCGATTTGCAATACCTTAAAAGAGGCACAAAGCCTTATGATGCCTATAAGTTTCCTGTTTATTTTACCTATGGTGGCCTGGTTTAACCTTGTTCAGAACCCGGATGGATTGTTGGCAAGGGTTTTATCATTTATTCCGCCGTTGACGCCGTTAATAATGACGCTTCGTTTGGCTGCGACTCCCGCTCCTTCATTTCTTGAAGTTCTTGCTTCTATCATCCTGCTGGCAGTGTCTGTGCCTGTTGTGTTATGGGTGGCTGCCAAGATATTTCGAACCGGTATTTTAATGTACGGCAAACGTCCCGGATTGCGGGAAGTCCTACGCTGGCTCAAGTCCGCTTAGACAGCCTTTTCCGCCACGGCGGATTAAATCCAATCTCCTTTTCCATCGTTTTTTTGGCAGGATTGCATGTCTTATTGTAATCTGGTATAAATACTCACCGAGGACAATTACAATAGTATATAGAAAGGAAATATGGAAGCAGCAGAGTTAAAATCAGCCGTTTCACAGCTTATGGCCCGGATTGAAGAAATCCGGGACTGGCTTTGACTTGTCCGACAAAAAATCTCAGCTACAAAAGCTCGAAGAAAAAATGTCCAAGGCCGGATTCTGGGATAATTCCGATAATGCCCAGTTGGTGGTCTCTCAGCTCAGCTCGCTTAAATCGGTAATAGAGCCGGTGGAAGAATTACAGCGTGAGGTCAAAGACCTTCAGGAGCTGTACGAGCTGGCTGCTGGTTCGGACAAGGACGAAATTGCACAATTGACCGAGGACTTGGTAGCAATACAAAAAAAGTGTGAAAAGGTTGAATTAAAGGGTCTTCTGTCTCGGCCGGAAGATATGAAGAATTGTTTTTTTAGTATTCACGCCGGGGCCGGCGGGACGGAAAGCTGCGACTGGGCCGATATGCTGCTGCGGATGTACACGCGATATTTCGAAAGATGTAAATACAAGTGCAGAGAGCTGGACATTACTCCGGGTGAGGAGGCGGGCATAAGGTCGATAACACTGGGTGTCAGCGGACCTTTTGCATTTGGAAAACTTTCGTGCGAGGTGGGAGTTCATCGCCTCGTTCGAATAAGCCCGTTCGATGCGAATAAGCGCCGGCATACCAGCTTCGCAGCAGTGGATTGCGTCCCGGAATTCGATGAGGATATCGATATCGAGGTAAAAGAAGATGATATGGAAATAGATTTTTACCGTGCCAGCGGAGCCGGCGGTCAGCATGTAAATAAGGTAAGCTCTGCAGTACGGATTAGACATGAGCCTACTGGCATCGTGGTTCAGTGCCAGAACGAAAGAAGCCAGCATAAAAATAGGGCTGAGGCGATTAAACTGCTCAAGGCAAAACTCTATATGCTGGAGCGGCAAAAACGTGACGCCGAGCTGGCGAAACTCTATAGTGAAAAGGGCGAGATTGCCTGGGGCAGTCAGATACGCAGCTACGTTCTGCAGCCCTATCAAATGGTAAAAGACCATCGCACAGACTATCAGACAGGTAACGTGCAGGCGGTGCTGGATGGAGACATTGACGAGTTTATCGAAATTTATCTGCGTCATAGAGCCATGACAAAAACCGAAAAAGCAAAAGGAAAGAAAAAATGAAAGATATTATAAATATCAATGTAAAAACAAGGACGGTCGACCTTGGTATGTGTAAAACCGATGTGCTCGTTGTGGGACATTTTTCCGATTCCAAAAGACCGCAAGGCCCGGCAGGCGTTCTGAACAGCAGGCTGGACAACGCAATTGAACGATTGATTAAATTAGGCGATTTCACGGGCAAAGAGGGTACTAATGAGATTATTTACGGAAATGAAAAAATAGGAGCAAAAAGAGTTTTGCTGGTTGGTCTCGGTGAGAAGAAAAAGGCTGAGCTGGATACGGTTCGCAAGGCAGCAGCCAATGCAGCTAAAAAGGCCGTGGAAATAAAAGCCAAAACTATAGCCTTGGCCCTGCACCCTGTTTTTGAAGAACGATTTGACTTATCAACAATAGGACAAGCTTGCGCTGAAGGGACATATCTCGGCGGTTATCGTTATGATGAGTTTGTCACTGATAGTGGAAACGGGCGGTCGGACTCGCTTAAAGTTGAAGTAATTGATTCCGACACTATTAAGACAAGAAAGTTAAACAAGGGTTTGGTCAGCGGAGTAATTATCGGCAAGGCACAAAGCTTTGCACGGACTTTGGCAAATCGGCCTGCCAATGTAATCCATCCGGCTGAGCTGGCCCAGGCTGCGAAAGAGCTGGCTCGCCGCAATAAAAGATTGAGCTGTACAGTTTTGGATGAGAAACAAATGGCGGCAAAGGGAATGGGTGGCGTGCTCGCCGTGGGCAGTGGCTCTCAAAATAAGCCCAGATTTATCATATTAAAATATAAACCACCCGGGCAAGTGAAAGGTAACTGCCCATTTGTGGCTTTGGTGGGTAAAGCGATAACTTTTGACTCCGGCGGATTAAGTATTAAGCCGGCAGACAGAATGGATGAGATGAAGCTGGATAAAACCGGTGGAATCGCCGTACTAAGTGTTCTGAAGGTTGTAGCCGAGCTGCAATTACCCTTAAACGTATTAGGTGTGGTTCCATCAGCGGAGAATCTGCCAAGCGGCTCAAGCTATCGGCCCGGTGATATTATTACGACTTTCAGCGGTAAAACAGTTGAGGTATTAAATACTGATGCAGAGGGTAGAATAATTCTTTGCGACGGTTTAACTTATGCTGCAAAGCAGAAATGTGATGTTATCATAGATATCGCGACTTTGACCGGTGCCTGCATGGTAGCCCTTGGCCAGTATAAAGCCGGGCTGTTCGGCAACGACGAAAAGCTTATAAAGCAGCTCCAGACAGCGGCCCAGCAAAGCGGCGAGAAGGTCTGGCCCATGCCCAGCGGGGATGAATATGCCGATGAGATGAAGGGCAAAATAACCGACCTTAAAAATATCGGCGGCAAATGGGGTGGTGCCTGCACGGCAGCAGCGTTTTTAAGACAGTTTGTGGGTGACGTGAAGTGGGCACATCTGGATATTGCCGGCGTGGATATTTTCCAAAAACCGACCGAATTTACTTCGGAAGGCTCTACGGGCTTCGGGGTGCGCCTGCTGGCAACTTATCTTATAAATCTGGCAGGTAAGAAGTAAACGTGTAAATTTATAATCGTAAAGGCTTAGTAGATAGTAGAAAATAGAACAGTCTTTAGAGAAAGCCACTCTATTAGCAAGATGATATCGTCTATTCTGTATATTTATCGTGAAGCTTTGCTATAGTACTCTCAAGGCTTAAAATTCAAGATTTTTTGAAAAAATATCGGCCTGGTTGCGGCTTATTTCTGATTTAGCGGAAGATGATGTATAATGGCTAAGGAAACAGCTCTGTGTTGGAAAGTGAAAACATACTATTGCAGCGTTTTGTTGCTGCCGGAGATGCGGAAGCTTTTTCAGAGATCGTAAAGCGGCACGCAGGATTAGTGTATGGAGTATGCCTGCGGGTACTGGAAGATAATGACAAAGCTGCCGATGTGGTTCAGGAAACTTTTCTTCAATTACTTCGCAATGCGAAAGATATTACCGGCTCTGTCCCCACCTGGTTACACCGAGTGGCAACCTGCCGGGCCATTGACGCAGTTCGCAAAGATTCTTCACGCAAGCGGCTGGAGAAGCAATATGCAGCCGACAATCCGCGAGAGGTCGCAAGCTGGCAGGAGCTGTCACGATATATAGACGAGGGGCTTTATACGCTCGATAATCAGACGCGAGAGATTCTTATTGAGCGTTTCTTCCAGGGCCGAACTAACGCTGATATTGCAGAAGAGCACGGCCTGTCGCAGGCGACTATATCCCGCAGGATTGAATCTGGTATTGCGATGCTGCGGCAGGGACTTCGCAGAAAAGGTATTATTGTCGCAGTTGCATCGCTGGTTTCTCTTTTGGGCGAAAATGCCGTCGAAGCTGCGCCGGCAACGGTGATAAAAGAGCTGGGCAAAATCGCCCTTGTGGGAGGAAAAGCCGCAGCGGCAGGAACGGGTTTCAAGACGGCCGGGGTATTGACAGGTATCGGAACAAAAGCCAAGATTATGACGGTAGTTGCTGTAACGGCAGTAACAGTTGGTTCGGTCGTCACATATAACCATGTCACTCAGTCTCATAAGGACAGCAGTGCTGCCCAGCAAACCGGTGTTCAACTGGATAATCAGCGTACGTCAGAAAAACCATCGATTCCGGCTGAAGATATTAACAATTATATACCGAATGAAAGTGCACCACCTTTTTGAATTTGTTAACCCCGTGAGATTAATCCGCCAGAGGCGGATAAAAATCTTACGGGAGTAAAAAAACCGTGTGCTTGTTATCTCACGGGGTAAAGGATTTTATTAACAAATGCCATTCAGCAGGAACAAAATACTTGTGGTGAGCTTGTCGAATCCAGTTGATATAGGTTCGAGCGGCTCACTACAAGTAAGACGCTGGAAGCATCACAATCTCGTTTTTGCATCCGGCAATAAACAATTGACTGAAAGACGTATAACGTTATTGTAATTATAAAGACGCAGTCGAAAACAGGTTAAACTTTTATTTAGGAGGTGTACTATGAGCAAAATTCAAATTAGCTGTGTCGGTTTTTTAATAGCTGCGATATTGGTCAGCCCATGCCGTCCGGTGGCAGCAGCAAATCAGAAAAGTGTCGTGATAGATACAGGCAAAACAGGCGAGCCGATTTCCAAGTATATCTACGGTCAATTCATTGAGCACCTTGGCCGCTGCATTTATGGCGGAATATGGGCGGAAATGTTGGAAGACCGCAAATATTATTATCCGATTAAAGATGAGTTTAATCCGTGGGACACTGCTACAGACCCGTTTTGGAATGCCGGGCCATATAAATTCTTAAATGCCTCTCCATGGCAGGTAATAGGGCCGGCCGGCACTGTCACAATGAGTAAGACTAATCCTTTTGTTGGTGAGCATACACCGGTGATTAATGTGCCGGGTGATGGAACAGCAGCAGGCATCCGTCAAAATGGCCTTGCTGTTGTAAAGGGTAAAAATTACACAGGCAGAATTATCCTTGCCGGTGATAATGGGACTCTGCCAATTACAGTACAACTGGTTTTAGATAACGGTGAGGTATTGGTGCAGCAAATTAATAATTTAAGCTCTGAATTTCAAGTCTATCCTTTGGAATTTAAGGTGCCATCGTCGTGTGACAGTGTAAAGCTCGAAATTATAAGTAAAGGAAAAGGCAAATTCGAGATAGGGACGTTGTCTCTGATGCCTGCTGATAATATCAAGGGCTGGCGTCCGGATGTTATTGTATTATTGAAGGAGCTTGATTCACCTGTTTATCGCTGGCCCGGCGGCAATTTCGTAAGCGGCTACAACTGGCGTGACGGCATCGGCCAGCGTGACAGAAGGCCTCCTCGAAAAAATCCCGCATGGAAAGGTGTCGAGCACAACGATGTCGGAATCCATGAGTATATGGAGTTGATGGAGCTAATAAATTCAGAGCCTTTTGTTTCGGTTAATACCGGCCTGGGCACCGTTGAAGAAGTGGCTGAGGAGGTCCAATATATTAACGGCGAAGCCTCTACGCCTATGGGCAAGCTGCGTGCTCAAAACGGCCATACCCAGCCGTATGGTGTTAAGTGGTGGGCAGTGGGCAATGAAATGTACGGCAATTGGCAGTTGGGACACATGCCTCTGGAAGAATATGTGAAAAAACATAATCGTGTGGCCGAAGCCATGTGGAAGGTTGACAAGAGTATCAAGCTGATAGCCGTTGGCGAGGCAGGACAATGGAGTGAGACCATGATGAAAATCTGCTCCGATTATATGAACCTCATAAGTGAGCATATCTATTGCAAAGAAAAAACCAATGTAATTGAGCATACCAGGCAGCTATCTGATGAAATTATACGTAAAGCCAGTGCCCATAGGAAATATCGACAGGCAATGCCAGGCCTGGCTGCCAAAGATATTCGTATCGCAATGGATGAATGGAACTTCTGGTACGGCAACTACGTATATGGCGAGCTGGGAGTACAGTACCATCATAAGGATGCCCTTGGAGTCGCCATCGGTTTGCATGAATATTTTAGAAACAGCGATCTGTATTTTATGGCCAATTATGCACAGACGGTCAATGTAATCGGCTGTATTAAAACCAGCAGAACCGCAGCCTCTTTTGAGACGACAGGCCTTGCTTTGAAACTCTACCGAAAGCTTTACGGCACTGTCCCTGTCTCCGTCACGGGCAACATTGCTCCGGTTGACGTGACAGCAGCATGGACTGGAGATAAGAAAGCCCTGACGATTGGAGTAGTTAATCCTACAGTTCAAGAGTGTGAAATCGCAATGAACTTAAAGGGTGCGCAGCTTGCCGGCACAGGTGAGCTTGGGCTGATTGCACATTCAGACCCTATGGCTTATAATGAACCCGGCAAAGAGCCTCAGGTAGTGATCGAAGAAAAAGCGGTTGCCGGTATCTCGAATATGTTAAAGGTGCCGCCATTAAGTGTAAGCTTATATAAATTGGCAGTGAAATAATTAAGCAATTGAAAGGAAATCAAAAATGTCCGGAATCAGGAATACATGCGTAATTTTATTGATTACATGCGTTTTTATTAGTTTATCTTATCCTGCTATTGCGGCTAATCAGCCTGTCCTGAGCAAAGTCGAAGGAAAGGTTGCGGTGACTATTGAAGCCGATAAGACAGGTGAGCCGATTTCCAAGTAC
>MHYD01000083.1:0-115 GCA_001824645.1 Planctomycetes bacterium RBG_13_46_10 | reverse complement strand
AGATGCTCGAAGACCGCAAATTCTATTTTCCTATCACGGCGGATTACAAGCCCTATCGTGGCACTCGGGCTGTTCCCCAGGATAGTCCGTATGCGGTGGTAGAGGCCTCACCCTG
>MHYD01000082.1:378-8108 GCA_001824645.1 Planctomycetes bacterium RBG_13_46_10 | reverse complement strand
GCTTCCAGGGCAAAGGTTGACCCGGTGGAGTTTCGCCTGAACAATCTGCGCGACGAGAGAATGATAAGGGTTCTCAAAGCTGCGGCTGAGAAATCCGGCTGGAAGCAGTCAAAGACCCCAAGCGGACGCGGTTTTGGTGTTGCGTGTGGAACCGATTCGGGGACCTACGTGGCCATTATTGCCCAGGTCGAAGTTGATAAAGAAAAAGGGCACGTTCAGGTAAAGCGAGTGGTAAGTGCTCAGGAGATGGGCATAATAATCAATCCCGAAGGAGCGAGGTTGCAAATGGAAGGTTGTATCACGATGGGATTGGGATATGCCCTGTCCGAAGGCATTCATTTCAAAGGCGGAAAGGTCCTCGACTTGAACTTCGATACATACGAGCTTCCGCGTTTTTCCTGGGTGCCGGAAATCGAACCGGTGCTCATAAAGGCAGAAGACATATCTCCTCAGGGGGGCGGAGAGCCCGCCATTATTTGTATGGGGGCTGTTATTGCCAACGCTGTTTATGATGCGACAGGAGTCAGAGTGCTTCAGTTGCCTGTGACGCCGGAGCGCATAAAGTCCCGCCGTAAGGCGTCCCTTACGGGAGTATGGACTCCATAGGAGAAAGCGACCACGAGTTGAGCTGCACCGGCAGTTGCGAAGCGTATTCCCACCATTTGGTGTCCCCAATGGGAGTAAGGCATCCTCCGAAAGAGTCCTTATGGACAACGTTCAATGTTCAATGTTCTCCTATGGAGTCCTTACGGACAACGTTCAATGTTCAATGTTCGATGTTCTCCTATGGAGTCCTTACGGACAACATCCAATGTTCAAAGTTCAAAGTTCGAAGTTCGATGTTCAACGTTCATAGCTCAAGCAAAGAAAGGGCCTGTTATGCACCATTTCACCGTTGGGTGTCCCCAGTGGGAGGTGTCCCCAGTGGGACAAACCACCCCTCAGACCTGTGTCTTATGCGTGATACTCTCCACCATTTCACCGTTGGGTGTCCCCAGTGGGAGGTGTCCCCAATGGGACTGGGCTTTGAGTCACGGCTTCTTCGGCTCCAAGGCCCTCAACGCCGATGTTGCCTCGACGCAGGCAAATACCAGCGGCGACATACCGCACTCCTGCCAGGGTGTACAACTGTTGTTGGACGATTACTTGATAGGAGAAAGCGAGAACGTCATCAGACAGGTCAACCAGCTTTTGTCATTGCGAGCGCAGCGAAGCAATCTCTCTTTTCAATCGAAGCGAGAACCAAATCTGCCTAATCCGCTTATCACGGGCGGTGAGGACCGTTGTTTTCAGCCCTACTTCACTGTTCTTGGCACGGGATTTGCTAACGAATTCGAATACGTATTCGAGTTCGTAACGTAGTCGAAGGGTTAGTAAGATGATCTTCGAATTCGAATTCGAGTAATTTCTTTCTTTTCTTTCGATTTCGTTTCGATTAAAATGAGTAAATGAATTCTAAAAAACAAGATTGTGAAATCAAAAGTGGGTCAATGCGCTGGCCCGGGAAATGTCCATTATCACCTCAAAACTGGTCTTTTTTGCAGCATAAGTATCATTTATCTCCTCGTGAATTGCAGGTCGCAATTTGTATATGTTCCGGTTCTAATAACAAACAAATATCCAATAGTTTGGGGTTGTCGTTAAATACCGCAAAATTGTATGTCCGTAATTTATATCGCAGAGTGGGGGTCAATAATAAAATTATGCTTTTATTGAATTTTTTAAGCGATGTAAGTTAAGTATCTAACTAACTTTATAGATGGTTATTAGATTTTTTGTAAATTTCCTAATCCTTTTGGGTCTATCCGGTCGAATATATCCCTGTGAATAAAATGCCAAAAACATTAGTTACCAAAATCGTTGAACAAGAAAATGATTTTAATTTGATTACCCAACATCTGAAATATTACTGCAAAGTGTATTTGGCGGGAAATATTTCACAGATGACTCTAATCAGTGTGACCAAACTTGACCTGCTTAAAATGAAATTAACCAGCGAAAAACTTCTCAAAAACCTCCTCAAAGTGATAAATGGAAAAACTGGGAATATCTATTAATAAACTTAGAGATAAACTTTCACAAGAAGGGATTTTGCGAATAGATAAGACCTTGAGTGTGAATAGCCAGTCCCTTTTATTTCACGATAAATTATGTCAAATAATAAAACCAAAAAATCAATCTGATAGGACTTGCTTCCGAAGAATTACGAATTGGGTCCTTCGAGGTATTACAGAAAAATGTTTTACTCCTGACTACTTCGAAAGAATCTTGGAACTTGCTGTCGAGGCCGCCGGGCCAGACAGTAGAAATCCGGCTGCCGTCTTTATGAAACTTCTTAAAACTGAAATGAGCTATGGAAAACAAGGCCTCTAAAACGGATTTTGTCCGAGGTAAGGATGAGCACGGAGAATTTTACTTAATTCCTCTCTCAGGTTTTAAGAAAAAAACACAATTCTTTGCAAAAATAGACCCGGAAGATTTTGCTGATATATCACAATTTCATTGGACAGTGGCTAATGACAAAAAACAATCAAAATTATATTATGCTCAGCGAATTTATTCCCTTGATGGAAAAAGACATTGTGAAAAAATGCACCGCAGAATTATGAAAGTCCCCCCGGGTGTCTTAGTTGACCACAAAAATGGCGACGGCCTTGAAAATAGAAAATATAACCTCCGTGTTGCAACTGTCTCAGAAAATAACCAGAATCAAAAACCAGGAATAAGAGGAAAAAATAAATATAAAGGTGCTACCTGGGACAAAGCCTGCAAAAAATGGCGAGCTCAAATATGTTATCATAAGAAACTGATATGGCTTGGTTACTTTACTAACGAAGTCGATGCTGCAATGGCTTATGACAATGCCGCAATCAAATACTTCGGCTCTTTCGCCTGTCTGAATTTCCCGGAAAAACGTAATATCGTTCATCTAAAAGACGGAGATTACAAAATGTCATACGTTATGTCCGAACAGGATGTCCAAAATATCGAGAAAAAATTAAATGACCTCAAAAACTATCCAATAAGTCAAATTTTTCTGATTCTTAAAGATAAGGGCTTGGACGAGATTGTTAATATGTGCCATTATTTTGGTTGTGGTATATCAGAGCTTCCACAAAAAATTAGACATTTTTCAAAAATAAAAAAACCTATGCCTATGTTTAAACAGGAGATTGAAAAATGATAGAAAATTTCCTAAAATCCCCTGAAAAAATCACTATACCTGAAAGTCCAAGAAAATACAAAGATGAGGACATCAAAATTCTCGAAAGCGCAGATATCGAGGAAAAAATCGCTGCGCAGAGTGTAATTACTGCCCGTGTTGCCACAAGACGATTTTTAGAGGAATCCTGCGAGCTGGCAAAATTACTACCTCCAAGAAAAAAATGCTTGTTTATTATGCACTACTCCGCCGGACTCAGTCAGAGTGATATTGCGAAATTGTGCAATGTATCGGAAGGAACGGTTTACAGAAGATTAAAACAAATAACAAAAGAGCTAAACGAAATGCGAAAATGCTGCGATAGGAGACAAAATGGAACAAAAACTTACAAAAATGCAAAAGAACGTCTTGTCCGAACTTTTCAACGGAAAAATCGAGTCGGAAATCCTGGAATCGACAAAAATATCCCCGGGCCTTTACCGTAATTGGCTCAGGTCAGATGTTTGGAAAAAAGCCTTCGCAGAACGTATGGAAGCCTGCCAAAGACAAGCTCAGTTAATGTTGTCGAACTTCCTCGTCACTGCTACTATCAAATTGATAGGCCTGACCGAATCCAACAACGAGGAAACCGCCCGAAAAGCCTGTCTCGACATCCTCGAAATGAAATCGCTAATCTCCGAAACGGTAGAACAAGCAACGCCCAAAACACAACTAACCGATAAAAATATCCAGACAATTATGAGAATCCTCACCGATACCGCAAAGGACACCGGACAATCAAAAAATGAGCAAAAAAATCAATCTTGATGAAATTAAAGAACAACTGCGGTTTGTCAGGCCAAAAACGAAAGAGGCCCTCAAAAACTACATAAGCCTTTTTCTAAACGTGGATGTTCCGGACTTTACGCTTACAAAGGGTCACTCCAGCGTAATGGATTATATCTGGTTCGCCTTTGCAGCAGACTTCGAAATGCCGGATTATGTCAAAGAAACAAAACAAAATGCAGATTGCGTGGTGTGGGCAAGCAGAGGAGGTGGAAAAACTGAAACCGCAGCTATCGTATCTACTCTTGATTGTGTTTTCAAACCGGAAATCCAGATTAGAATCCTCTCCGGCTCAGGATATCAAGCAGGCAGAATGTATGACTACTATCAGCGTTTTATCCATCTTGCCTATGAGGACATGATAAGAGAAACAAGAGAAAAACCCGTCAGGAGAACCTATTTCAAAAATGGTGCAACAGTAGAAATTATGGTCCAGTCGGAAACGTCCGTCAGAGGTCAGCACGTCCATAAGCTAAGGTGTGATGAAGTCGAACTTTTCAAAAAAAGAATCTATACCGCAGCTCAATATACTACAATGTCCAGCAAGGGTTATGTCGCTGCCAGAGAAATAATCAGCACAATGCATAAGCCCTACGGCCTAATGAAAACCCTCATTGACGAGGCAAGTCAATTAAACCAGCCCATCTTTAAATGGAATGTTTGGGACGTAATCGAAAATTGCTCAAGAAACTGCGAGACCTGTCCTTTGGTCGAAGCCTGTGAAGGCAGAGCAAAAAAAGCTCAGGGCTATTATAAAATAGACGATGCGCTAACACAACTTGAACGAGCAAAAAAATCGTCCTTTGCTATGGAAATGCTCTGCGGCGAAGGAACAAAAAAAAAATGGGGCACAGAATGCGGCAGCAGGCTCTATTGACTATGTAAACGCGTATTATAAAAAAGCAAACGAATAAAATTAAAAAAAGGAGAACCAAAAATGTCAAGTAAAAAAAATGCAGCTTATTATGACGGAGGTTTCACCGTTCAAAAAGTATGCGTTGGCGTTACGGTCGTGCAGTCGCTTGCAAGTAACGAGGTACTGATTACACCCATAAAAAGTAATTGCGGACTGTTGCTTGTCCGGGACATTACTAATAGCAGAACGGGTATCTTACGTCTCGATGGAACGACTATTACGTATTTATCACAGAATGCAATCTACTCATTAACAAAAGACACAGCCAGCAAATTAAACGTTTATTTCGAAACCGATCAGATCAAAGTCCAGAACAAAACAGCTTCACCTGTAAATCTAAGAGTGTCCTTGCTCGGAATATAATCTGTTCGGGGGCTGACGGCGGCCGTGCGCAGGGAGATTGTGGTAAAATCGTCGGGCCAGACCCTTCCCGTTGCAGCCACAAGCATAATCGGGACGTCAGCCCTTCTTGGGAGTAAAAATGTCAGATATGAGAACAGATATAGCTTGGATAAAAGAAATGCTGACAAATCATCTCAAAAATCACGAAAAAATAAACCTCGCAATTATCGGCTGTCTTGTCTCAGCCCTTATTGCAGCAGGCACGGGTATCATATCGTTAATTATTGCAATAAATGGAAAAAAATGAGAGTAAAATATTCACAATCAAAATCTATTTTTAGTCAAATGCAGAAAATAAAAAGAATAATAAAAGCAAGAAGAAAATCCAGAAGAAAAAAAACCGAAAGATTTCGGTATTCTAAAAGGTATATGTAATGAGCGATATAATCTTATGGTTCGTCTTAATGTGCGTAATGGTCTATCTATTAATCTATAAAGGATGGAGATAAAATGAGAACCCATCAACAATGTCAAGTTTGTGGCCAGTATCTAACACCAGAGCAAATAAAATCTGGCACTCATAAGTGTCGAAAGAAAAAAAAGACTCAGAAGAAACTGGGTAGATGGCTTATGGGTTATAAAACTTTTATGGATGACGTATGGGGCAGATAAATAATTTAGATGACACTGCGAAAACAAATGGCGAAATCAAACCTTATGTTCCTACGGTTACTTTGAAAGTTCCTTTTCGTGGGTTCGATTGCAAATGTAGAATATGTAGTAAGCAAGCAAGAGTTTTATGGTCCCTGCACAAAGTCGTTATCCAGTGCCCAAACAAAAAATGTAATAACCGTATCTATTTATGAAATTCGACAATAGAACAATGCCCGAATCAGTCGCAGGTGAAGCAGCAGTCCTCGGCTCAATGTTAATTGACACGGAATCTATCCCGAAAGTTATTGAGATTATCGGTGATAATCCTCAAGCTTTTTATCATTTAGAAAATCGTTTGATATATGAAGCGATTATACATCTTTACGAAAAATTTGCTTATCCGAATAAAAACGTCTCGCGTCCTGTTGAATTTAAGGTTACGATCCAGAAATTGGTCGCAGAATTAGAAAGCAAAAATCGTCTTGAGCTTGTCGGCGGAGTTAATTATATTGCTCAGCTAACCAGAGCCGCAAAACCCAAAAATCAACTATTGAAACTAATCGAAATAATCAAAGGTGAAAAATGAGCATAACAAAAAAAATCTGGACAGGAACAGTCGACTTTTTTAGTTCAGAAGAGCTTACCCAGCCTGAGCTTTCGGACTTCGTTGACCTGGAATCCGAAGGTTATGAGGGCATTCAAATTAAAATCACCGGCTGGTTTAGTGCCTGTCCTCATAACCTCATATGTGAATTGTCCGGCTCTATAGATGGTGTCAGAGCCGATGATATTCCTTTAATGGCGATGACTTTGTATAAAAAAACCTATAATGAAACAGCCTTCTCCTTTATTATAAAAAACATTACAGGGTTCCGTGTAAAGTTCAGCCAGTCACAAACCCCATCAGGATTTATCACCGTTCTGGGTCAGTATAGAGCGTGGAAATGGCAAAATACGTAGGTGAAACAATGAAAAAAATACCTTTGGTCGGCGGTCTTTCTACAATAGTGGATGATGAGGATTATGAGTGGCTATCTCAATATATATGGTATGCCCATTATGACTTTCAGAGAGGTCGAATTTATGCAGCACACGATAGACCAGATGGAAAGCGAGTTTATATGCAGGATGTCATTGTGGGTATCTCTGCTCTCGAAAATGAATCGTGGAACTAAATCTCATGCTAACCGCAAAAAATAAAACCGCCTTATTAAGGTCTCAAAGCAGCTTGCCGGTCGTTCCTTCGTCGCTAATTTGCACCAGAAAATGGTTCCCTCCGGATTTTCCAGCCGTTTCTTTGCCACCTTCGATATGAATTCCGGCCCGTTGTCACTGCGTATTTGACCTGGAAGACATTATTGATTATAATAAAGAACGTTGTGTGTGCAGTTGTGGACTTTATTACCTGAAAGATGAGGTGAAACGGATGTGTAATAATCTTTACAAAGCAGGAAACTTCAGCCAATTCTGTATTATCTCCGCTGGGGGATGCCTTACGGCATTTGTCGGTGTATTGTTACTGTGCGCTGGAGTAGTCCGTGCGGGAGAATCGGTCAAGGCCGATTTGGGTCTGCATCTTTTTTCCCATTGGGGACACCAAATGGTGGATGTGCGTGCTTTCGGCGCTGTAGGGGACGGAAAGACGGATGACACTGCGGCATTTCAAAAAGCTTTGAATACGGCGGGAGAAACCGGAGGCGGGGTCGTTTATGCTTCCCGTGGAAACTATTTTTTTGCGGGTCATCTGGATGTTCCGAAGGCCGTGACGCTGGCGGGACTCTGGCAGTCGGTGCCGGCCCATAACGGCATCCGGGACAAGGGACAGCCCAG
>MHYD01000082.1:0-344 GCA_001824645.1 Planctomycetes bacterium RBG_13_46_10 | reverse complement strand
GAAGGCGCGGGCAGCGAAGAGGGCCCTGCATTTATTACCCTGAACACAAACAGTACCCTCAAGGGGGTTGTTCTTTACTATCCCGAACAAAATGCAGATGATATACCCAGGCCGTATCCCTGGGCAATTGCGATGCGAGGGAAAAACCCGGCTGTCCTTGCGGTGGAGATGCTCAATCCATACAACGGCATCGACGCCACGCGAAATGAGCGTCACCTTATCCGTGACGTACAGGGTCAGCCCATCCGGCGCGGGATTATGGTGGATGCCATTTACGACATCGGGCGAATTGAGAACGTTCACTTCAATCCCTGGTGGAGTACGAGACCAAGGTTGTTCCAGTG
>MHYD01000081.1:8285-9105 GCA_001824645.1 Planctomycetes bacterium RBG_13_46_10 | reverse complement strand
TTATTTAACTGGTTAAATAAGGTTAGCCCACAACTTTATGTTGTGGGTTTACTCTTATATCTTTTGCCTTTAAATAAATGATTGTTTTTTCCAAAGCCTCAGTGGCGTATATAAGCTCGTGGCTTTGTCGTGGTGTGAATATTATACGGATTCCGGTTGTATTTTCTAACTTTGGATTAGTAGATATTCGACTACCTTGTGTACATGTGTTGATGGATTGCAGTCTCTTAGATCTTCCGCGTTATTATGGTGTTCCCTTAATATCTCTTTGGAATTCTTGATTGCATCGCTTGTTTTTTGATAAACAACATCAAAGATGGTGGTATCACTCTCACTATAAGCTGGGTGATAACTTCGCCTCAATGTAGATTTGACATCTTGGCTTGTATCAAACGGGGCGCTAGTTTTCTTAAAGTGCAAAATATACCAATACTCAAAACATGGGTTACTCAAAATAACTTCCAACCTGTTACCTCTCGCCTTGTTTACAGCTCGTGGCAACGATTCATGTGGAGTAGGTGCTTCAACATCAATCACACAATATACTATATCGTATTCAACCTCTGTTAGGATTCTCTTTGCAACTTTTTGTTTTTCCTTCTTCAGCTCGACTGCGTAATCAACAACAGTAATTGGAGCGGAACCAGTTCCAACAATTTCAATGTCCACCATTGCCAGCTGCAATCTTTTCTTTAATTCCTTGAAATAGATTGGCTCTGTTTTTTCCCCTTCACAAACAATAAGGATACTTTTGCGTGGTTCCTTGAATGCTCTTCGACGCTTATATTCATCGATATTTCTTTGTTTCCTGCTAACCATT
>MHYD01000081.1:7542-8271 GCA_001824645.1 Planctomycetes bacterium RBG_13_46_10 | reverse complement strand
CGATGATAGGAATGGCTCCATACCTGCCGGATAGATATCCCTTTTGCATTGCTTCTCCTTTTCTTGGTTTGTAATCTGACAAGGGATATAGACGAGTACTATTGTGTTCATCTTTTTCAGTAAACCATATCTGGTCCCGCCGAAATACCTCTGGGTCTAGAAGTGTGGTATCATGTGTAGCAAAAATCAATTGTGCCCCTTTTCTTTTAAGCTCTGGATTCTGAATAAATTTGATCAATTCGCGAACGAGGAGTGGATGCAAACTTGACTCAATCTCATCCACAAATATTGTTATGCCCTCAATAACTGCTATTAACCACGGACCTATCAGTTCAAAAAATCTTCGCGTGCCATCTGATTCCTCTTGCAGTGGTAAATATATTTCCTCGCCCGTTTTTTTATTCCTATGAAGCATTGCGACTTTGAACATGGGATCCACCTTAACTTTTTCTATTAGGCCTTCCCTTATCTTTTCAGGAACTCCCTTCATAAATTTGAGCTCATCAATTTTGACCTTTTCAACCCTAACTCCATTTATTCCTAGATCCGCGTTCTTTAGCGAGTTGGTAATAAATTTATATAAATATTTTCCAGCATTTTTTTCCGACATCAGGCCCCACAACATTTCTGCTGTAATAGGCTGAAAATATCCACCGGTTCCTATAACTTGTAATTTATTTCTGAACCATTCATGAACAGAGGTTAGTTGTTCATTGTTCCACTGAGCAC
>MHYD01000081.1:6217-7478 GCA_001824645.1 Planctomycetes bacterium RBG_13_46_10 | reverse complement strand
CTTCTTAGATCCCCAATCCCATTCGGTCTGCCCTGTCTCACTTCTGAATTTTCTCAAATACCATGTTTGTACACGTCCTTTCGGATACGCCCTAAGCCATTCGTCATGAATTCGTTTGCTAGTTGCAGTGAAACCATACTGATAGCGTACTTTCTCATGATAAAAAGTCACCTCGAAAGTGCTTGGTTTCCTTTGCAATTTATTATCAAATAAAAATGGTTGCACAGCTAGTTTTTTACCTGTTTGATAGTCTGTTGAATCTATCACAATGTGCTTCATAATATCCATCGCTTTTATGAAGTTGCTTTTGCCAGACGCATTCGGTCCGTAGATACCAGTTGTTTTCAATAGTCGCAATTTGCCTCGGTCTATGCAATTGCCGCCCAGTTCTGTGTCGCCGCTCGCAACAAGACTAAGCACCTGTTCTTCGCGAAAAGACCTGTAATTGCCTACCTTAAATTCTATTAACATTTGTTTTACCTCATAATATAAGGCTAATTTTCGCAGATTTTATGCGCAAATCAACTTTATTATTTACTTCCCGACTAATTTAGAATATCGGATAAAATAAGATGCCGCAAGAATATTTCTATGAAAAACGAAAAAAACCGTCAAAACCCACATTTAAACCACAAAAACAACGTGTATAGTTCTCCAAATATCAAACAAGTACTAACCCCGCGATGCTTTTTCTCCGCCGTTGCTCACCCCATTTTACCCTCAAACTCAAAACCCCGCAAACGTTAAATTTTGTGTCATTTTTCCCCCACACCCCCTTTATTCGATTCGTATCGATACGAATATTAATATATACTAATTCGAATCGAATCGTTACGTAATAGCAAATCCCGTTCCAGCTAACGACAAAACGCTATTGACAGCCACGGCAATAGCCTCTATACTGCCGAACTAAAGAATATCTACAAAAAAGCGGACGCGGATTATGAAATGGATAATTGATTATCTTGAGGAAGAGGGCATCGTCTGTGCGAAGACCTCCGGCGTTCTGGACCTCGAATCACACGGGAAATTTATCGAGGAGGTGGTCGCAATCGCCCGAAAACACGGCTGCCACAGATTCCTCACAGACCACCGTGATACGCAGGGCCAGCTTTCCATCCTTGAAGTCGACGATATGAATCTGCCTGAAAGGATAGTTAAGATTGGGATAGGGCCCGAGGATAAAATTGCCGTTTTACCCAACCCGGACTGGGTAAAAAAACGCGGTTTTTCTTTCTTCAAGAATCTCGCGAAAATCCGT
>MHYD01000081.1:363-6167 GCA_001824645.1 Planctomycetes bacterium RBG_13_46_10 | reverse complement strand
GAAATCAGAATGACAATAAAAGACCGGCCAGTCTCCGCCTTCGGCTGCGCCGAGGCAAGCTAATAGTCATACGGCTTTTTGCCTTGTTTCGCCCGGCAGTCGTTCTGCATTTGTCGCCCCGCTTATTTTTTCTCGGGTTGATTGGATTTGTCTTTTTTGGCAGGTTTTGCTTTAGTTTCTGGTTCTTTTTTCGCCGGTTCTTTAGCGGCGGGAGCCGGTTTCTCGCTTTCTTTGGCTTTTTTATAACCCTCGCTCCTGTAATCAGTTGCGTAAAACCCGGAGCCCTTGAAAATCACCCCAGATCCTGCCCCGATGAGCCGTTTGAGTTTATTTTTGCCGCACTTAGGACACTTGCGAAGAGACCCGGCTTTCATAGACTGGAACTGCTCAAACTTATGTCCGCAACTTTCGCATACATAATCATAGGTAGGCACAGGACTTACTCCTCATCTGTCGATTCATCGTCTGTTGGTTCTTGTTCTATCTGTTCGTACGGAACCTCTTGTTCTGAAGGCAGCTTATTTACGATAACCCTGCTCGGCCGAAGAACTCTGCCGTTGAGTTTGTATCCTTTTTGCAATTCTTCCAACACAGCGTTTTCTTCGGTTTCCGGGTCGGCTTTTTGCACTATTGCCTCATGCAAAGCGGGGTCGAATTTGGCACCGAGGGCATCAATGCGCTCTACGCCGTGAGATTTGAGAATATCGATGATTTGGTCGTAGATAATCCGGATGCCCTTGAGGAGAACATCCGCGTTTTCCGCAGATTGGGCGTTCTGGAGCATATGCTCGAAATTATCGAGGGCAGGCAAAAGCGTCTTTATTATTCTTTCCTTCTCGTAAGCAATGGTATCGGCAGTCTGTTTGGCCGCCCGTTTTTGGAAATTTATATAGTCTGCGCTGACGCGCTGCAATTTGCCGAAAAGCTCATCCTTTTCTTTTTGCAACTGCTCTATCGCAGGGTGAGTCTTTTCCGGCTCAACCGACTTTGCCGCAGGTTCGACAGGCTCACTACCGGTCGGCTCTTTTGGTTTTTCTTTGTGTCTCATCCGTTGTTACCAAAATACTTTTTCAGTTTCTCGAAAAACCCTCTGGACTGGGGGTAAACGCTTTTATCTTCTGTTTTGGCGAATTCTCTCAGCAGCTCCTGTTGTTTTGTGTTCAGCTTCGCCGGGGTTTCGATAGTAACCTGAACGAGCTGGTCGCCGTTTCGGTGGCTACGAATATCCGGCAGACCCTGCCCTTTTATCCTGAAGACGCTGCCGTATTGTGTCCCCGGCGGTATCTTCAGATGCTTTGCACCATCCAGACTCGGAACTTCTATCGATGTCCCGAGAGCAGCTTCGGTAAAGCTAATAGGAACAACAGCGATAACATTGTTGCCGTCGCGATGCAGAAATTCGTGCGGCTTTACTCTTACGTAACAATACAGGTCGCCTCTCGGCCCGCCGCTCCGGCCGGGCTCGCCTTCACCGGCGACTCGAACACCCTGGCCTTCGTGGACACCGGCCGGGATTTTAACATTTACAATGCGTTTCTTCGGCACTCTCCCGGTCCCTTTGCAGTTTTTACAAGGATTGGTAATAACCTTACCGCTGCCGCCGCACTGCCTGCAGGTCGAGACCATCTGGAAAAAGCCTCCGCCGCTTGCCACCTGGCCGCTGCCGTGACAAACCGGGCATTTCCCGGGCGATGTTCCTTTTGCACAAGCCGTCCCGCTGCATTCCGGGCAAATATCCTGCCGGGTAAATTCGATGGTCTTTTCAACACCTTTGGCGATATCGTTAAGCGTTAATTCTACAGAAGTTTCGAGGTCATATCCGCGTGCGGGGCCGGTGCGGCCGCCTCTCCTGCCACCACCGCCGAAGATGCCGCCGAGGAAATCATCGACGCCGAAGATATCTTCAAAGATGCTGCCGATATCCTGCCACCTCATATGCGAATAATCCCGCATACCTACGCCGCGAAGACCTTCGTGGCCGAACTGGTCGTACCGCTGACGTTTATCGGGGTCGTTTAAGACTTCGTAGGCCTCGGCGCACTCCTTGAACTTTGCCTCGGCTTCTTCCTTATTGTCGGGATTCTTATCCGGATGATATTTCATCGCCATCCGGCGATATGCGCGCTTGATGTCGTCGGCGGAGGCGTTCTTGCCTACCCCCAAGACTTCATAATAGTCTCTCTTGGCCATATTTTCCTAAAATCCGAATTCGGATTTTTATCTTACAGCACCCGGTATCGGCTCTTCGTCTTTATCTTTCAAATCGGTTATCAAAACATTGGTCGTCAGCATCAGTCCCGCGACAGAAGCAGCACTTTGCAGAGCGATCCTGGCGACTTTCGCCGGGTCGATAATACCGGCTTTGAGCATATCAACGAATTGTCCCGTGTTGGCGTCGTATCCGATATTCTCGTCTTTCTGGAGCTTCTCCAATAATTGCTCAACAATAACGTCGCCCTGCTGGCCTGAGTTGTCGACTATCTGTCTTGTCGGCATCTTAAGGGCGTTGCTTACGATATCGAAGCCGATTTTCTCGTCCCCTTTGGCCTTGGCTTTGGCTTTCTGCACCTCGGCAATAGCTCGAAGGAATACAACACCGCCGCCGACGACAACGCCTTCCTGCGTCGCCGCCCTTGTAGCATGAAACGCATCGTCGAGAAGGTCTTTGCGCTCCTTCATTTCTGTTTCCGTTGCGGCGCCAGCTTTGATAATAGCGACTCCGCCGGTCAGTTTCGCGAGCCGCTCCTGCAGTTTTTCGCGGTCGTAGTTGCTGGTTGTCTTTTCGATTTGGTTGCGGATTTGGTCGCAGCGGGCGGTTATGTCCTGCTTTTTGCCGGCGCCCTCGATTATCGTGGTTGTTTCCTTGCCTATAACAACTTTCCTGGCCTGGCCTAATTGTGAAAGCTCAATTTTTTCGAGCTTGATTCCCAAATCTTCAGTAATTACCTCTCCGCCGGTCAGGACGGCTATATCTGCCATCATCGCTTTCCTGCGGTCGCCGAAGCCCGGCGCTTTGACCGCGCAGACTTTCAACACGCCCTGCAGCCGGTTAATTACCAGTGCCGCCAGAGCTTCACCCTCGACGTCTTCTGCGATAATCAACAGCGGCTTGGCAACCTGGGCAATTTTTTCAAGCAGCGGGATAATCTCGCGAATGCTGGATATTTTCTTTTCGTGCAGCAGGATGTAGGCATCTTCGAGAACGGCTTCGAGTGTCTCAGGATTGGTCATAAAGTACGGGGATATATAACCCTTGTCGAAGCGCATACCTTCGACGACGGTCAGCTCGTTTTCCATTCCCTTACCCTCTTCGATTTCGATGACGCCTTCCTCACCAACCTTATCCATCGCATCAGCTAATATTTCCCCGACCTGCGGGTCGTTGTTAGCGCTGATAGTCGCCACTTTCGCAATATCACTGTGGCCCTTCACCTCCACGCTCACCTTTTCGATAAATTTTGTAACAGCTTCGGTGGCTTTGCTGATTCCTCTCTGGATGGCTATGGAATTTATGCCGGCGGTGACATACTTCAGGCCCTCGGCATAAATAGCCTCGGCTAAAACCGTCGAAGTTGTTGTCCCGTCGCCGACCTCGTCGGAGGTCTTGTTGGCGACCTGGTTGACCATCTTTGCGCCCATATTCTTGAACGGTTCCGGCAGCTCGATTTCCTTGCTGACGGTAACGCCGTCCTTGGTTACTTTCGGCGAACCCCAGCTTTTTTGCAGTATAACATTTCTGCCCGTCGGGCCGAGCGTAACTTTCACCGCTTCGGCCAGTTGCGACAGGCCCTCTTTAAGGTGTGTTCGTGCAGTATTATCGAACATTAATTGCTTTGCCATTTTTCATTGTCCCTTTATTTATTTCTCTATAATTCCCAGAACATCACATTCACGCAGAAGGACGAATTTCTCTCCGTCAATTTCCACTTCGCTGCCTATGTATCTGGCGTAAATGACCTCATCATTTTTTTTAACGCTCATTTTGCTTCGTTTGCCGTCGTCGAGTAACTTGCCCGGCCCGACCGCCAAAATTTTCCCTATTTGCGGTTTTTCCTTGGCCGCATCCGGCAGAATAATGCCGCCGGCGGTTTTTTCTTCCGCTTCCGATTGCTTTATCACGACTTTGTCATCCAAAGGCCTCAGTTTCATAGTTTCTCCTTTTCCGTTTTACATCATATCCATATCGCCCATACCACCCATGCCGCCCATTCCACCCATCCCGCCCATGCCGCCGCCATAACCACCACCGGGTCCGCCGGGAGGCATCTGCCCTTTTTCTTTGGGCTTCTCGGTAATGAGACAGTCCGTCGTCAGCAGCAGCACGGCTATGCTCACCGCATTTTCCAGTGCGATGCGCGTCACCTTCGCAGGGTCAACGATGCCGGCCTTGAAAAGGTCTTCGTAGGTATCCGTGTCAGCGTTATATCCAAAGCCGTCTTTGCCTTCGGCAACTTTGTTAACTACCAGGTTCGCCGTCGCCCCGGCGTTTGCAGCAATCCAGTAGCAAGGAGTCGTAAGCGCTTTTGCCACAATATCAGCGCCGGTTTGCTCATCACTTTCGAGTTTTAGTTTCTTTACCGCACCGATGCACCGAATAAGAGCCACGCCTCCGCCCGGCACAATTCCCTCTTCAATAGCCGCCCGGGTGGCATGCAGCGCATCTTCTATACGCGCCTTTATCTCTTTCATTTCCGCTTCGCTTGCCGCGCCGACATTGATTTGAGCGACGCCGCCGGTCAGCTTTGCTAATCTTTCCTGAAGTTTTTCTTTATCATAATCGCTCGTCGTCGCTTCTATTTCGCTCTGGATTTGCTTGATTCTGCCGCTGACTGCTTCCTTGCTGCCTGCACCTTCGATAATGATTGTGTTATCGTTATCGATGGTTATCTTCTTGGCCTGTCCCAACTGCTTGACGCTTATATTTTCCATCTCGATTCCCAAATCCTTGAAAATCGGCTCGGCGCCTGTCAGCACGGCAATATCCTCGAGCATCGCTTTTCTCCGGTCGCCGTAGCCCGGCGCCTTCACCGCCGCGACCTTCAGCACCCCTCTTAGCTTATTGACCACCAGCGTGGCCAACGCCTCGCCCTCGACGTCTTCTGCGATAATCAGCAAGGACCTTTTGGCCTTTGCAATCTTCTCAAGCAGCGGCACCAGCTTGGCCACGTTGCTTACCTTGTCTTCATAAACCAGTATGTATGGCTTCTCCAGTTCGCAGAGCATATTCTCCGCATCGGTTACAAAATGCGGCGAAAGGTAGCCGCGGTCGAACTGCATACCTTCGACAAAATCAACCGTTGTTGCCAGACTCTTTCCCTCTTCGACAGTAATAACCCCGTCCTTGCCGACCTTTTGGAACGCCTCGGCCATAATCTTTCCGATTCCCGCATCGTTATTTGCAGAGACCGAAGCGATATTAATTATGTCGCCTGTCTTGGCAACGTCTATGGGCTTGGCCAGGGTTTTCAGTTTTTCGATTACCGCCTTGGCGCACTTCTGCATACCGCGTGCCAAAGACATTGCATCGGCGCCTGCCGCCAGATTTCGATATGCCTCCTTGAACATCGCTTCAGCCAGCACCGTGGCCGTCGTTGTGCCATCGCCCGCCACTTTTGAGGTTTTGCTTGCCGCTTCTTTTACTAATTTCGCGCCGAGGTTTTCATTCTTATTTATCAATTCGATTTCTTCAGCCACCGTTACGCCGTCTTTGGTTACCGTAGGCCCGCCCCAGCCCTTATCCAAAATAGCGCATCGGCCTCTCGGCCCAAGTGTCGATTTCACTGCCGCCGCCAATTTTTCCACCC
>MHYD01000081.1:0-211 GCA_001824645.1 Planctomycetes bacterium RBG_13_46_10 | reverse complement strand
AGTCAACAGCAGGCTATTTTGGGCTTGTTAGTCTTAACTGTCCTATTAACAAACAATTATGTAATACAAAAATTGCGCATCCCAAAAGCCAAGCTATATTGTTGCTTAGGGTAAACGCACATTTTGGCACAAAACCAAAAACCACCCCGCCAACTTGACAGGCGTCGCTGGCATAGCGACGCCGCTTAGCCCCTCGGCCTTCATCCTGAGC
>MHYD01000080.1:3311-8344 GCA_001824645.1 Planctomycetes bacterium RBG_13_46_10 | reverse complement strand
TTAATTCCAATAAAGACATCGGAAGGTTGGTATGTTTATATTGATAAATCATTAAAATTTGCCGCCTGAAAAGTGCGAAAGTTTACTTGTATATAGTAAGTAACAATGAAAACCTTGATTGTTGCGTTAAATACCTAAGAGGGTCAGAGGGTCACTTATTCTGTGTCCGTTTACCATTTGGCACTCTTAGAAATGTTGATCAACCGTCCTGCGTATATTCTATTGCCCTGTCATTTCGACCGAAGCGATGCGAAGCATCGCGCAGTGGAGAAATGACAATGGGAATTGATGTCTTTGTCGCAAAGTGCAGCATATAATCTACAACGCGCTTCAGCCCCAGACTGATTAAAAATTTATCCGCCTCAGACTGATAAACAAAGGATGATAACGCCACGCTCAGGAGTGATTATCGAGTTTCCTGAAGCAGTTTGTTGATGTTTTCTTCCTTTTTCATTAGGAGTCTGTCTAATTCTTCGCGAACGGCTTTTTTATCACCAGAAGGTTTAGGAATTTTCGTAGAAATTGTATAAGTTGCAGAGCCGCCATTGGATGGATGAATAGTATTTTTGTATGTAATTTCTAAAGAGCCGTCATCGAGTTCCTTTGTATTGAAATATTCGCATGATTTCCAAAAGTTTCCGTAATCATCCCATTTGTTCTGGAAGCAGAAGTCAGCTAATTCTTCCTTGGAACTCGGCCATTTGTCATTTTCAAGGTAGAAAGCATCAAATACTAAAACCGGGACAGTTGACTCTACGATTGGATATATTAAAACTTGTGCAAATTCTTTTCTGATACTCTCATCGTTTTGACAACATGAACTCATACAGATGGCGAAAAGAACGAGAATAAGTCTCAATACGTATCTCATAATCATAAAACACCAACCTGACAATTCTACAACACGCTTCAGCCCGTTCTAAACACTCGAAAGATTCTGGAAACTAAGGTTTCTGGTTATTTTTACTTTTTTGTAATGATATAATTCTTAAATATCAAAAATAATAATACTATGAGCAAACATATAAAACCATAGATATACTGGCTACGAGGGTCAGGCGGTGCTAAAATGCATCCAATAAAAAATGCACAAATTGGCAAAATCAACTTCCATATCTTTTTCCACGTCATAGCAGGCTCCATGTAAGCCATTAGCTTACTTTAACAACATTTTAATTATATTGATTCGTTCTCCCAAAGTTGAAAACTCGCTGGTTTGTTGCTCGGAATTATACCAACCTGTCATGTGGAAAGAAAATCAAAAAAATAACGTTTTGAATTATGACCCCAAAGGGAATATGACCCCCGAGATAAACTCAGGGGCTTTAGGATTAGGAGTAAACCGGCGGCGTATATAATTAATCCCGCCTGCGGGGGTTCCGATAATTGTTGCGAAATCACGCAGCCTGGCCAAAAAACCGCCGGTACAGCAAAAAAAAACCTGTTATTTGGCATATAGAATTTCTGGGTTATACTTTAAATGGAGGAACAAAAAATGCGATACGTAAAGGTTGCATTGCTTTCTCTCGTGGCAATTATCGCCTATGTTTGTATCGCAGCATTGACAAACATGGAGGCTGTGGACAGAGACATTTCCCGGACAGCCCTTGTAGCAGTTCTTCTTTTTATATGGTGCGTGGCGATATGCCCGAATAGAAAATTCTTCTCCTGATTTTGCTGCATCAGTGCGGAAGGCCGTGACTCGTCGCTCGTGACCAGTGACCCGAGCGCGAGATCAGAACCCGATATTGCCACCGCCGTTGCGGATTCCGGTGGGCAATGTCCCGCCGTAGTTGGTTGTGTTGTTAAATGCCCGGTTGTTGGCGTAAAAGTTCGCAGAATTCGTGAAATTGATGCCGGTTTCACAAAGTGTCACAAGATTCTCCTCGATAGAGTTATAAGCGCCATCTGCCACGATTCCATTTTGTATGCTGCCAAGGACCGTATTACCTTTAATAAGGTTCCCATTTCCTGGGGCTGAAATCCCATCAAAATCCCAGGAGCATGTGTTGCCGGTGACATTGCATCCATACCACACCCTGATGCCCCAGCCATTCCCAGAAACAGTATTGCCGCTGATTGTACATCCGCTGTCGGTGATAATGCCGGAAAAAACGCCATGATTAGAGACCACATTGCCGATAATAGAAGACGCATGGCTGCAACTGATACCGCCCCAGGCCGTGGTCACAGCAAGGCAGTTATTTGAAACAGTACAGTCTTTGACCAAATTGTTTTGGCTCGCAAGTTCGATGCCGGTGCCGCCGTTCGACAGCACGCGGACGGAAATGACGCGGTGACCGGTTGCCGCTTCGCTGTCCTCCTCCCAGATTCCGCTGTCGCCGAAGCCGGTTATTGTGCCGTTGCGTATCTCGACGTTGGCACGGCCGTTCATGTGAATCCCGCTGCTTGCTCCTGAATTTGAGCCTGGTCCGATGAGGCTGAAGCCGGCCAGGTCAATCGTCACGTTATCGGCATTAACTTCAATCGCATTTGTGTTTTGATTCGTATGGGTCAGGTTTTGTGTGAGGCAGTAAGAGCCGCTCTGGCTGATTGTGAAGGGCAGATTCGGTATTGGCTGAGCGTCCGACAGCTTTTGTGTCACCGGCTCAACCGGCGAGACCGGCTCCGGGTCTGCGGCCGAGCAGAACGCCAGAAAGGTCAGGATGCTGCCGAAAGCCAGGAAGCTTGCCAAAAGTTTCGCACTCGAATTTTTTGTTTTCATTTTTTTCTCCTTCTTAGGATTGTTGATTTTTAATAGTGATGATTTAATCCTACTACATATATTTTGGAAACCTCTTAATTGTACTTGTCTAAAGGCTATAGTCAAATACAGATTCGAAATCATAGGTAATTTAAAATGCTTGTTTTATGCGTGGAAATGGTGTTTCAGCGAAATTTTGCACTCTGGATATCTATGCCACAGCGGCGGATTCGACAGGCTCACCGCCAACAGCTTCTTCTCGGCCGAACTGGTCGAATCGGACGCTTATCTTCTTGCTGACGCCATGGGTTTGCATCGTTATGCCGAACAACTCTTCCGCAACGCTCATCGTCCGCTTGGAGTGGGTAATCACTATGAACTGCGACTCTTTCTGAAACTCCCGCAGCAATATGTTGAACCGCTCGTTGTTCGCCTCGTCCAGTGCTGCGTCGATCTCGTCGAGGAAGCAGAAGGGCGAAGGCTTGGTTTTAAATACGGCAAACAAAAGCGCAATCGCCGTCATCGACTTTTCGCCGCCGCTGAGCAGCGATATGCTTCGTGTCTCCTTGCCTGGCGGCTTTGCGATTACCTCTATCCCCGCTTCAAGCGGGTCCGGTTCCCCGCTTTCGCCGGGACCGGCCTCGAGCACAATGTCGGCCTTGCCGCCGCCGAAGAGCTTGCGGAAAATCTGCTGGAAATGAACTCGGATTTGTTCGAAGGTTTCAACGAATTTATCCCTGCTCTTTTTGTTGAGCCTGATTATCAATTGCTGCAGCTGGGCTTTGCTGGAATTTAAGTCCTCGACCTGCTCGCTGAGGAATTTATGCCTTTCCTCCAGGCCTTCCTGCTGGGCTATGGCATCGACATTTACATTGCCGAGCCGTTCGATTTTGCCGCGAAGCATGTTTATCTCTTCCCTGATTTGGTCCCAGTCGATCCCTCGACTATGCTCGGGACAGGCCTGGCTGTCCGTATATTTTTTATAGGCCTCGACCAGGTCAATCTGCAGCTCTTCCTGCACCCTTTGGATAAGGTTCTGCTTGATTACCTCAAGCTGGCCTAATTCGACTTTAAGCTCGCCGACGCCGGATTCTAATTTGCTCTTTTCGCCGCGCTTTTGCCGCAGATTCTCCTCGATTTGTTTTTTGTCTTCGTGCAGCTTTTCTATTTCTTCATACAAAAGCTTGTTGCTTTGCTGGTGCTGCTCCTTCTCGACGAAGAGCTCCGAGACCGCTGATTCGCAGTTAAGGATGTCCCTTTCTGAATTCTGGATTTCCAATTTGGAATTTTTTATTTCTTCTTGGGTTGTGCCGATGGATTTACGGTTTGCCTGTATCTGGCTTTCGCAATTTTCGATTATCTGTTTCAGCGCCCGGCTGTGCTCTGCAGCCTGGCCTAAAGTCACTTTCAGGTCGGTAAGCAGGCTGGTTTGTCCCGCCAGGGCATCTTTTTGCTCGTTATATTTTGTTTCAAGCTCTTTAATGCGCTGCGTGCGCTGCTTGTTGACCACCTCAAGCTCCTGGAGCTTCTGCTGCGAGTCGTACTCCTTCTGCACCGACTGGGCTATCTGGGCCTCCAGCAGGTCGATCTCGCCGGCTATCAAAGGCTGCTCCTTTTTGAGGCGGTTTATGTCCTGCTCGTAAACGGTCAGCTTCGAGCTTACGTGCATTTTTTCGGTGGTTGCCTCATAGACAGCCGTCCGCAGGTCTTTGCAGAGCTTGTCTATGTGTGCGTTTTCCCGCGTCTTGCTTTCAATTTCCGCTTCGAGCATCTCGATTTCGGATTGTATTTTTTTAATATATTCCTCTAATTGACGCAGCCTGCTTTTGCGGGATATCAGGCCTGCGGGTTTTCGCATCGGCCCGAGCTTTATCATGCCGTCTGCACTTACCGATTCGCCTTTTAAGGTGACAAACGCATAGTCCCCTGCGGTGCTCTTAGCCAGTTCAATCGCATCCTCAACCGAATCGACGAGTATCGTTTTGCCGAGCAGCTTCCAGACTAACGGTGCGTATTTGCTCTCGGTTCTTACGAACTCGACGAGCCTGCCTTTGACGCAGGGCAATTTCGAAAAATCTTTTGTATCGATAAACGGCTCTATTTTGTCTAAGCATATAAAATTTACTCTGCCTTGGAGTTTTTCGATGGTTTCCGTATCAGCCAGCAGTTTGGCTGTGCTGTTGACTACGAGAGAATCGGTCTTGCCCTCGAGCGCAGCCTCGACTGCATTTGCGTACTCCAAATCGGCTTTGACTATCTCAGCCAGCAGGCCTTCGATGTAATCCAGCTTAGGCATATTTTGCAGGATGTTTCTGACGCCGCTGTTAAT
>MHYD01000080.1:2398-3266 GCA_001824645.1 Planctomycetes bacterium RBG_13_46_10 | reverse complement strand
GCATAGCGCGCTTCGCGCCTCTTTGATGTGTGCCAGTCGCTTATTATCCGCTTCGAGCAGGCCTGTGGTTTCTTCCATTTTCTGGCGTTTTGAATCCAGGCTTTGATGAAGCTGGCCCAGGACTTTTTCAATATCATCCAGCCGGGCCTTGCAGTGTGCCTTTTCAGCGAACAGCTTTTCAAGCTCCGCATTTGCGGTTTCCGCCCGGCCTGCCAGACGGCTCTTCTGGGTGGACAGGTTGTCACGATAAGCCGATATGTTTTGAATCTCATTATGAAGCTGTGCAGTCCTGCGGACAATATCTATAATACCCGACTTGTTATCTTCGAGGTCCGCCTCAAACGATGCGCATTCTGCATTTAGCTGCCCGATGGCCTGCTGGGTCTGCTCGACAGAGCTGCTTTTTTCTTTCAGCGTTTTTTCGCAGCCTGCAAGCTCCTGTTTATGCCGGCAGAGGTCCTCCTGCAAAGTTCTTTCCTGCTCGGCCAGTTTTTCGATTCGCAGGGCGGCGTTGTCTTTTCTTTGCTGCAGCTCCGTCACCCTTGTTCGCAGAAACTCAATCCGCTGGCTGATCTGCTCGACCTTGCTCTGGATGGAGACAAGGAGGTTGTCCGTGTGGTTCAGCTTGTTCTGGAGCTCTATTTGCTCCTCGCCCAGCCTGCTTAATAACGCATCGTGTTTTAGAACCTCCACGTCCGATTGCTGCAATTGCATTTCGGCTTGCTGCAGGGAGCTTGTTTTTTCTGTTAGTTGTGTCTGGTTTTTGGCGTATTCAGCCAGCCAGTAATTGACCTGCAGCTCCTTGAGCTTTTGGCTGTACTGCAGATAATTGCGTGCCTTGGCTGCCTGGAGCTTTACGCTTCGCAGC
>MHYD01000080.1:2054-2378 GCA_001824645.1 Planctomycetes bacterium RBG_13_46_10 | reverse complement strand
AATATCCGCAAGACGCAGCAGGTTCTGCTCGGTGCGCTCCAGTTTGCGGGTAGCTTCTTTTTTGTGTGCTTTATATTTGCTTACGCCGGCAGCCTCCTCGAATACGGCCCTTCGGTCGATTTTGGAGCCGCTTAGCACCTGCTCGACACGTCCCTGCTCGATGATGGAGTAGGCTTTTGTGCCGACGCCGGTGTCCATAAACAGCTCCCGCAGGTCTTTCAGCCGGCAGGCTTTGTTATTTATGCTGTATTCACTTTCTCCATTTTTGTATATCCTGCGTGTAATTTGTATTTCATTGGCATCAATGGACAGCTTGCCCGATGG
>MHYD01000080.1:0-2044 GCA_001824645.1 Planctomycetes bacterium RBG_13_46_10 | reverse complement strand
GGATTTGAAATAAACAGGTTGACTTCAGCGGCGCCTAAAGGTTTTCTGCTGCCGCTTCCGCCGAATATCACATCAGCCATCTGGTCGCTCCGCAGGCTTTTGACGCTTTGCTCTCCGAGCACCCACTTTACCGCATCAACGACGTTGCTTTTACCACAGCCGTTGGGGCCCACGATAGCTGTTATCGATGACCTGAAATGAAACTCTGTTTTGTCAGCGAAGCTTTTGAAGCCGTTAAGCACAATTTTCTCTAATCTCATGATGTCGTCCTGATAATAAATTCTATAGTTTTATAACAATTATTACATCATTAAGCACACAAGGCTGGCAATATCTTCATACAGCAGATTATCGGCCGAAAGGCATTTATTTCTTGATAATTAGCCGATTTTAAGAGGTGGGCCTGCCCGGAACTCTGCAGGGATTACTCCTTTGTCACACATCTGTTTCAAAAGAGCTATCATATCAGAATACGATACTCCCAAACCCTGATGTTCCTGCTTATCTTTTGCCAGAGGTTCATCGCAGAGCGTAAGAATAATACTGGCAAGGTCAAAGGAGCTTTTCAATTGAAGCATTACGCCGGGGCGTCGTGGATGTTTGCGTATTAATGTGACATAATCATCGCCGGGCGAAGCGTTTATTGTTATATTGCCGTCGGCAGACTGCACAAAAATGCTATTGCTGCAGGTAATCGGCGCACCGAACAATACGATTTTCGGCAGGCCGCTGCGAGAGACAAAAACTGTCTTGTAATCGGTTTGCGCGGTTTGCTCCAGATAAAAACTGCGCGCCACGAATTTTTGTGTTACAGCGATGTCGCTTATATTCTGCAGTTGTTCATAAGCAGCCAGTCTGATATCAAAATCCGGGTCTCGCAGCAGCCTCCGTGAAATTGAGGCGATGTCATCACGCCTGCCGCCTGTGGCTATTGCCTCCAAAGCCTCGAGCCTGTATGCGGAGTTTCTGTTCATGGCTATTTCCCGAAGTGCCGGCAGGCTCCGGTCACTGCCTAAATTGAGCATACATCTTGCTGCCCGCAGGCGAATCTGCTCATCGGATGATGAGTTTAACAAAGCCGAAAGTTCATTAAGGCTTTCATTGCCTATGGCTTCGAGGGCGATTTCATATTCATTTTTATCTTTGGAGATGATGAGTCTTTTTATTAAAGCTTTTATTCTTTCCTGTGAGCTGTCCGGCAGGTTGTCCAGATAAAGCGTCCTGGCTAAATCGGCAAACTTTTGTTTTTGACCTTTATATTTGACAGGTATGTTCAATTCTATCACTCTGGGCGAGACCGCTTTGGCTGTGCCGTAGCCAAAACGTTCGTCTAAACGGTTGCGAATCAGGCTGGTTATTTTAAAGTCTGATTTGCGGAGGACCAGATTTATATTATTTTCCGCGGCAACTTTTCCGCCGCCTAATACGTACGCAAGTCTTGTGTTTGCCGGGGATGTTTCGATTTTATCCATGAACAGCGGTCCTTCCGCCTTTGCCAATGCCTTTGTACTTGCGCCAAAGGTCCCTGCCAATACAAGCTCGGTACCGTAAAGCCAGCCGTTTTCCAAAGAGATTGTCTGTGTTCCCGGCAGGGTGGTCACTCTGACGTCAAAGGGCTGATTCTTCGAAGCTGCTGCAGGTAGGATGCCTTCCACACGTACTACTGCCGTATCAAGACTTTCGATAAATTTATCGATATTCATACGTTCCGGCAGTTGTGTTAGGATGTACTGTTTCAAGTATGCCCTGATTGGAGGCGAACATTCGGCCGAGCCTGTTCCGTTCAGGCCGCCCACCAGTCCGTAGCCTTCCAGCGGAATAGCCGGCGGCACGACCACATCGGCTAACGTTCCTATTGTAGCGCCAAACTCTGCTGCCACCGATACTTGAGCCTTGGAACGGCGGTTTGCACTAAGTATATTGCAGCCACAGGTAAAACATGCGACAAACAATGTTTCCCAAAGGCAGATTTTTTTTATTACATCAGGATTCATAAGTTAAACTACCCACAATGGCGGGGCAAGCCCCACCCTTGTATATTACA
>MHYD01000079.1:9293-10074 GCA_001824645.1 Planctomycetes bacterium RBG_13_46_10 | reverse complement strand
TCAGTTACATCCACGCCGAAAGTCAATATCCAGTTTGCGCCAGGTTTCGAAAGGGTCCATGAATTGCTACCGGTCATCGTGCTGAAATATATACTTGGCGTAGCTGATGCAAGCGTACACATTAAGGCACACACTATTAAAGCTAATAATCCTTTTTTAATCATAATATTCCTCCTTGTTATTTGTTTATTACATTCAACAAAACTTAAACTGTACAAAGTGATACTTCGTCCCTCAAAAGCCCTACACAGGCCCCATTAGGGAATCCACGAATTATCCGAGAGCATCAGTAAGCTCGGCATGGATCATTCAAAGACCGCGGCCTTACGATTTTCTGCAAAGCGCTTGTATTTCTAATATTTACTGCCTCCTGCAACGAATTGTGGTGACTACTTAATTTATTGTTTGTCGTATCGTTATTATGAGAAACGCTATTATTTTGCAAAAAACATTGATTGGCGGAGAAATTAGGCAGAACAAATCTGTGCAGCAGCAATATTACGGCTTGAACAATCTCACAGTTTGGTTGTTAAGTGCACAAGGAAGAGGAGTGTTTATATCAAGGCTCAGGCGTGCGGCTGAAGATTGATACTCGATATTAGATACTGGATGCTCGATGAGTATCGAGAATCGAGTTCCATTTTTGTCCGGTTCGCTTCTTAGTCCCTCAATTCGCGAATCCAGATGTTTCGGAACCTAACAGGATTGTCGTGGTCCTGCAGCATCAGCGGCAGTTTGTCCTCGTGCGGTTTATAGTCGGTTATTGCGTGCGGGCCTATCC
>MHYD01000079.1:6531-9287 GCA_001824645.1 Planctomycetes bacterium RBG_13_46_10 | reverse complement strand
TGCCTCCCTGCAATTGGACATGGTCCTGTACAAGCACACCATTATGCAAAACAGTGAACGTTGCTTTTCTTATGACTTCTTTGCCTTCGAAAGCGGGGCGATGGAAGATAATGTCGTACGACTGCCATTCGCCCGGCTTTCGGCAGGCATTGACCAATGGGACATTCCTGCCATACAGCGCGGCACACTGTCCGTCCGGATACGTTTTATTCTCGTATGAGTCAAGAATCTGCACTTCGTAAGTTGACATCAAAAATACTCCGCTGTTACCGCGTCCCTGGCTGCTTCCCGTGATTCTTGAAGGAGTAGCGAACTCGATGTGTAGTTGACATGAGCCGAACGCCTGTTTTGTTTTGACGGAACCGGAGCGTTTAACCGCCTCCATATAGCCGTTCTGCACGACCCATTTGGCCGGGCCGCCTCTGCTTGATGTCCAGCCTGACAGTTCTGTTCCATCGAACAGAACTATCGCGTCCGATGGGGCTTTGCCGGGTTTGTCCTGTGTGCTCTCGGTGCCGGGGGTGACAACCGGCGGCGCAGGCCTGTTCATATCGTGCACAAGCCATCGGCCTGTCTCTGTATCGACATACTGAATGTTCGGGTCAGTTGAACTAACCGAAGTTTGGGCTTTTTCACTTTCCCCGGCTGCTTTGGCTGTTCGCTCAGCGGTGCAGCCTGTAAAAAGTACAGGCAATATAACAAGGGACAAAACTAACGCATTCTTGACCATAGTGACTCCTTTCAAGAATATTTTTATTCCTGCAATTATATTCTGATATGACTGAAGCGTCAATAAATCGGGGAGGAAAAAAGTCCGTCAAAAGTTTGCCGGACTGCCTATGGCGGTCAATTTTTATGCTATGAGTCGCCGTGAAGAAGTTTTGTAAGGAGCCATTTCCATTGGAGCTCTCGAAGTCTTCTCGGAGAAATGTTCCTGACCCATCCCGGTTGCTCCCGCAGATAATCCAGTATCGTAGTAGCGGGGACAAACCAGCCATCCCGCCTCGACAGCGATTTCATCAAGCGGGCAAATTCAGCATCGAGTTTTCCATTATTGCAGAAACCGAAAGCGAAATGAGTATAAACGATGCACAATCCGCCCTGCTGTTCCAGTGAATCCTGGTTTTTTTCAGACAGCAGTTTGCGAAAGGAACAAATGACGGCACCATTTGAGGACGCAAACCAGTAATTAACATAAGGCCTGGACGGGTCATGATAGGGCATTTCCGGACAGGTCTTTAAGGTATTGATTTCTCTATAAATAAAATTGCGAACATAACGGACGTGACTGCGGCATAAATCGCCCCAGAAAAGCGGGTCGCCCTCCACGTGCCCTTTGAAATGATTGTTCTTTCTATTTGACGTTGCAAGCTGGTATATCAGACGCCGCACGCCTGCGAGACGGTATTTCCCCCAATACATGCTTTCCTTTTGGCCGGAATGAGCACAATAAAGAAAGTCGTCATCACCAAATAATTTGTGAAAAAGCTCGATTGCCCGTTCGGTATCTTCTCGGCTGGATGTGTGGTCTGTAGCACCGTGAAGTGCAATTTCAAAACCTTGCCCTCTTAAGCCATGTAGCCATTTCAGATATTCTTCGTCTTGGCATGTCATTCCGCCGAACTTGGCTTTTTGGCTTGGCGCAAGGGGCCATACAGTCTTTGTTGTCTTGAAGCCTAACTCCGCCAGGAAATCATAGACGGGTTTAACATTTTCGAGCGTGGCCATATCGGTGTCGTCCACAATAGTGAAAGCGAACTTCTTTTGATTTGGCCAGTTCATAAATAGTTCTCGAAATTTTTTATGGAGACCACAAAAATGTCTGAAAAATATATCGACAATTGAGTAAAAAACTTTAGAAAATCTACAATTGATATTAGCCGATAATATTCAATTTAGCAAATAAATACCGGTGATTAATCTCCTTTGCGCAGAAAGGTCTCACCGGCAAATAAAAATTTGTTAAACAACAAGGGTTTTATTAGCTATAATTTTTGGTTATAATCCGGTTGATTTTTTCAAGGATTATCAAATGAATAAGCGATTAGATGAAAAAGTAGCGATAGTTACAGGGGCCAGCAGGGGGATTGGCAGAGCCATTAGTATCGCGCTGGCGCAAGAGTCGGCAACGGTCGTTTTAGCTGCAAGGTCGCTGCGGAAACTGCGGGAAACCGCTCAGCGTATAAAGCGAGTCGGTGGAAAAGCCCAAATCGTAGTCACCGACTTAACCGAAGAAACATCCATAAAAAACCTTGTAAAAGTAACAAGGCAAAAATTCGGCAGACTCGATATATTAATCAATAATGCAGGCATAACCCACTCAGCAAAACTGAAAGAAACAAAAACCAAAGACTGGGACCGCTGCTTCCTGGTAAATTCTCGCGCGCCGTTTATTCTTTGCAGAGAAGCGATGCGGCTATTGGAAAAAGCCCAGACCGCATACATTATAAATATCTCATCGGTTGTTGGCGTCAAAGGTTATCCGCTGCAAAGCGCATATACCGCATCCAAGCACGCTATTCGCGGCATGACAATATCATTGGCCGAAGAGTTAAAAGGCACAAATATTCGTGTGCACCTATTGTGTCCGGGCGGCGTGGATACGGAGCTAATCCCGCGGGTTCGGCCTGACCTTAAAAGCGAAGACCTTATGCGGCCCGAAGAAATCGCCGAACTGGTCATTTATCTTGTAACGCACAAAGGCAAAGCAAGAATCGACGAGTTGCACATCCGAAGGTCAACTTCGTCGCCGTGGT
>MHYD01000079.1:1815-6500 GCA_001824645.1 Planctomycetes bacterium RBG_13_46_10 | reverse complement strand
GCCGTTGTACAGCGTATTTTAGAGGGTGAAGTGAAAATAAAAGGCCAATCGGTTGGCAAAATCGGCAATGGGCTGCTTGTTTATCTAAGCGTCGGCAAAACAGATACGGAAAAGGATTCCGAGTGGATAGCGGAAAAGCTCGTGAACCTTCGAATATTCCATGATGAAGCGGGCAAAATGAACCACAGCGTTATCGATGTAAGCGGCAGTATCTTATTGGTCAGCAATTTCACTCTTCATGGTGACTGCCGAAAGGGCCGCCGGCCTGGTTTCGACGCCGCAGCGGAGCCGCAGTTAGCAAAACAGCTTTATGAAAAAGTAATTGAGCTTATTGTAAAGCAGGGCATTAACGTCGCAAGGGGAATCTTCGGCGAACACATGTACATCAGCAGCATAAACGATGGCCCAGTGACATTCTTGCTCGATAGTGCTAAATTGTTTTAGCGAATCTAATATAAATCCATTTAAATAAGCAGCTTTCTTACGACTGAATCAAATATTTAGAAAAAATAATTATTTCAGTATTGATTAGCCGATACAAAAAATATATCCTGTACAATTTAAGAGGGGCTTAGAAGATCTATATTTTTTGGAGGTTTCAATATGGATCGCCAACAAATTGCCTTAAAGCTTACTATTGATGGTTTAGAACTGCCTTTTAAGATTGATACATTTTATGATCGCCTGATACTACAAAAGGCGGTTTATTTATCGCAGGCGATAGGTATTAACTTGGGTTATTACTATCAGTGGTATCTACATGGCCCGTATTGTCCATCTCTAACACGGGATGAATATGCTGTCGCGGTTGAGCTTGGACAGGACATCGATGAATCTAAAGGTTGGACGTTGGATGATGTTTCAAAAGACCGGCTCAAAAACCTAAAAAATCTAATCCCAAAAGTGGAACAGAAAAAAATTAGTCGTAAGCTTGAACTTTTGTCATCAATTCACTTTCTGGTAAGCCGTAAGCAGATTCGTTGTAGTGAAGCAAATGAGATATCCAATACACTTAAAAAGTTTGAAAAAGATTTCACTGAAGAAGAAGTGCGAGAAGCGGTAAGGGAGCTTCAAGAATATGGGCTGCTCGCAAGATAGCAAATCCGAGAAACTCATTGTTGATTCAATCCACGGAGACATCCATCTTAATAAACGCGAAATAGATGTCATTGATACTCCTTCATTCCAACGCTTACGCCACCTAAAACAATTGGCAATGGCACAAATGGTGTATCCCACTGCCACACATACAAGGTTTGCCCACAGCATTGGGGCGCTCGGGATGATGATACGAATACTTGATGCTGCAGGACGGAATGGATTGGATATATCCCCTGAACAAAGAGAACAACTCCGACTAGCTGCTCTTCTTCATGACATTGGTCATTATCCCTACTCGCATCTTATGGAAAAGCTTGATAGAGTAGATTTATCGGAGGAAATAGTCAAAGAAACAAAAATTGTTTCTAAAGCCATAGATAAACAAATAATTCCATACCCACGGCACGAAGAGCTTGGTTCACTAATCGTTACGCAACGACCTGATCTGCTTGAGGCGTTAGGAAGTCCGGAACAGGCAAAGATTGTAGCTGACATCTTCACACGTTCAGTCACAGCGGATGCACAATTAAGCAAACTCGTTCACAGTAGTTTTGATATAGACCGCTGGGATTACCTATTGAGGGATTCACACGCTACCGGCGTTCCATACGGACATATAGACATCAACTACCTGCTAAATAATCTTAGAGCGAGCTCAGAAAAAATTCTTGGCTTCTCACTCAAAGCTCTGCCTGCAGTAGAACATTTCTTACTTGCTCGCTTCTTCATGCATCGTGTAGTGTACTATCACAAGACCATTTTTGGTTTAGAGGAGGCCTGCCGTCAATTACTGAGAAGGCTGCGGGACCGAAATGTAGATCACAACGGTATCCCGCTCGATGGGGAACAAGTGAAAGTTATAGCCAAGTCTGACGACTTGCATGGGTTTACTGATGCTTTTGTCGATAATATTGTCCAAAGAGCTGTGAAGGACGAAGATAAAGTCATTCGTGTATTAGCCAAAGCTATACAGAGCAGAAAGCCACCCAAACTTATAAAGGAAGTGCCGGTATGTGAGGAACCAGGAAGTAAGCATAACGATGGTACGGTCTTCTTCGAAAGATGCCAAAACGGCCTTAAAAGCCTAAGTGAAGAATTTGATATCCCTCTTGGTCAGTTTATTCTCTGCAAACCAAAGATAAAAATTATGGAAACTCCAAGAGAGTATAGAGCATACGAAATAACCAGCTTGAACGCTGATGAACTTAGAGCAAGAGCGCATGAAGAAGAGGAAGAGCAAATTTGGATTTTCAAGGATGGGAACAAAGAACCAGATTCGTTCTGGGATATAGAATATAGTCTGGTAGGGAAGTTTTCCAAGTACTTTTTCCAGTCATATAGATTATACTTGGTCTATGATGGGGATGATGAAAACAAAGTATTTGACAAACTGCGTATAACTGTAAAGGATTGGTGAATAGCTCGCAAAAAAAGTTTTAGCGATAAGTAACCTTAGCGCGTTAGAGGTGCATCTTTCCTGCCATAGTTACCTTTGAGAATATGCGAGGGTACATACGATGGCCCCGTTACTTTTTTGCTCGACAGCAGCAGGTTGTTTTAAGCCGGAGTTGGACGGCATCTGTGAGGAGAATATTATGCTTATAGTTCATGTTTTTGTTCGTGTTAAGCCGGATAAGGTCGAGGCATTTCGTGCTGCCAGTCTTGAAAACGCACGTGAGAGTATCAAGGAGCCGGGCATTGAACGGTTTGACGTCATTCAGCAGCAGGATGACCCGACGCGGTTCGTGCTGGTAGAAGTCTATCGCACGGCTGACGACCCTGCTAAGCATAAAGAAACAAAACATTATCAGAAATGGCGTGACACCGTAGCCGACATGATGGCTGAGCCTCGCAGCAGCATCAAATATACCAATGTCTCTCCTGATGATGGAAAGGGATAAACCAGACATTCCGAAAGTGGTATGATATTTATGAAGTTTGAATTTGCAACCGCTGCACGTATAATTTTTGGTACTGGGACAATCCGCGAAGTTGGGCCTTTAGCGGTCGAGATGGGAAGCTCCGCTTTTGTTATCACAGGAAGCGCAACGAAACGCGCAGAACCACTCCTCGAGCAGTTAAATAACAGCAAAATTAAGTATATTACTTTCAATGTCATCGGAGAACCGACTACGGTGATAGTGAAACAGGCAGTAGAGCAGGCACGCCAAAGCAAACCTGATTTAGTTATCGGTTTTGGCGGCGGGAGTGTGCTGGATACCGGCAAAGTAGTTGCAGCAATGATGACCAACACGGGCCGGCTCGAAGAATATCTCGAAGTCATTGGCGATGGAAAACCAATCAAACAAAAACCGTTGCCTTATATTGCGATTCCAACCACAGCCGGCACGGGAGCAGAGGTCACGCGCAACGCGGTTATCGGCGTATCGGAGCATAAAGTCAAAGTAAGTATGCGCAGCCCTTTAATGCTGCCACGTGTAGCGTTGATTGATCCTGAACTAACTCATTCAATGCCGCCTGATTTAACGGCCAGCACGGGGTTGGATGCGCTCACCCAGCTTATTGAAGCCTATGTTTCCGATAGAGCAAATCCGCTTATGGACGGCATTTGCCGGGAGGGCATAAAACGGGCAGGGCGTTCGTTAAGAAAGGCCTGTGAAGATAGTGACAACCGGCCCGCCCGCGAGGATATGTCTCTGGCAAGTCTTTTTAGCGGCCTGGCTTTGGCTAATGCAGGTCTGGGAGCGGCGCATGGTTTTGCAGGACCATTGGGCGGAATTACTTCTGCACCACATGGTGTGATTTGCGCTCGGTTTCTACCTTACGTAATGCAGGCCAACGTACAGGCTCTTAAAACACGCCAGGGGAATTCACCATATTTGGCTCGATACAATGAGGTGACGCAACTATTAACCGGTAGAAGCACGGCACAAGCGGATGACGGAATTACCTGGGTACAGAAACTTTGTGAGACGTTGAAGATCCCGTCACTTGCAGAATTTGGGCTGAGCGAGCGGGATTTTGCAGAAGTTGTTACCAAGGCCCAAAGATCGAACAGCATGAAAGGAAATCCTATACAATTGACCGAAGATGAACTAATGCAAATCCTGAAAAAGGCTGTCAGCCCGTAGAATAAATAAGAAGCACGAATTTGGAATTTCTTCAAGTTGACATTACATAGATTCGTTGCTTTAATGCCTTTACTATGAATTGCAAATCAGGCAAATCAGAAGCCGCGAAGTACAGCAATATATCCATAATCGGCGACGGTGGGATGGGTACCGTTCTGGCTATGCTGTTATGTGAAAAACAACAGGTTAGTAAAGAAGTACGAATGTGGGGTTATGACCGCGAGCAGTTGGCTGAGATTGCCCAAAGACGCGAAAATAAAAAATTTCTTCCGGGCTATAAACTGCCCGATGCCCTTTTATTCGAGCCTGATGATTCTCGCATTATGGACGGTGCAGACCTGATTATCTCTGCCGTTCCATGCCAGTTTATGCGCTGTGTCTGGAACAGGCTGAAGAGCTACGTTCCTAAAAATGTACCCATTGTCTCGGTTACCAAAGGTATTGAAAACGATACATTTTTACGTCCGACACAGATACTTAATGACGTTCTTA
>MHYD01000079.1:1662-1797 GCA_001824645.1 Planctomycetes bacterium RBG_13_46_10 | reverse complement strand
TTATTGCTATTGCTGCGGGGATTATAGATGGTATTGGGGCGGGCGATAATGCAAAGGCCGCTCTTCTGACACGAGGACTGGCCGAAATAACACGCCTGGGACTTGCAATGGGAGCAAGACCGGAGACTTTTGCGG
>MHYD01000079.1:0-1644 GCA_001824645.1 Planctomycetes bacterium RBG_13_46_10 | reverse complement strand
ATTTGGTGACAACCTGCATTTCGCCGAAGGGCAGAAACCGCAGCCTAGGTGAAAGAATAGGCAGGGGCCAGACACTCCAGCAGGCACAAAGTGCCACCGAATCAGTTGTTGAAGGTGTCACCACATGTAAATCGGTTGTTGCTCTGGCAGACCGATTTGATGTTGAAATGCCGATCACCCAGGCGGTCTATAAAGTGCTTTTTGAAAATAAGCCCGTCCGCACAGCAATAGATGAGCTTATGAGCCGTCAGCTCAAAGCCGAATAGAATTGTCAAATCTCAACCAAAATTACTGTTATAATCTACCCTCAATGCCTTCTGTGTAATATATTTTCATCTCTCTTGAAAGATAATCCATAAGATTAGTTAGCTAAAACAATTATATTCAATAAGCAATTTGGCATAAAAGTTATGTCCCATAAAAGCTCGAATAAGCTCTTGATTTTGAGTGATAAATATGATATAAGTATAAAATCGGAGTTTATTAATTTAATTCCTGGGCACTAATTACAAAACGGATCTAGCAGTGGCTCACGTAAGGCCACTATGACAGAAGAATTTCTGTTCTACAATTGAAATCTACATTCTTATTACACGGAAGGAGGTATAAAAACCAAACCCACAAAAACTCTACTTTTAAGCACTAACATGAGTGCTTGGCAGGCGAAGTCGGGAGGGTGAATGGTTTTGTTTTTTTCATGGAAGTTGTTAAAGACGAGCAGCAATTAGGTTTAAAAGTATAAATACTCGTCAAAGACAATGAGTGTTTTGGTGTATTGTTAAGACAATAGGATTAATTCACAACTTTTTTGAAGGAAGATTATTATGTATAGATTTAAATTTGTTTTTATTGCCGTCTTGCTTATGTCTGCAAATGCAATGGCGGTGCTGGTGGATAACTTTGATAGTTATGCACCAGGTCAGGTTAATGCAGTCACTACACAATGGGTAGGGACTGACAACGTAACTATCGAGGTTGACCCCAACAATGCCGCAAATAATGTGATTGGATTGCACGAGAACGGTATTGGAGTACAGGCGGCAACCTATGGCATCTTGAGCGGCGATGCCATAATCGCAGAGGGAGCAACCAAAACCCTGTTTCTACGATTCCGAGCCACCCAAACGATCGATTCGACATTTGGCCTGACCCAAGTTGACACACCTGATGTAGGAGGCCAAAATTGGGGCGATTTCAATCCTCAAGTCAGCGTCAATAACGGTAATTTCCGTGTAAGAGATGGTGGATCTTTTAAGGTCACAGGGCCTTATATACCTCTGGAATGGTACAACGTGTGGATGGTAGTGGATAATGCTACCGATACCATGAAAGTGTACATCCACAATCGCCCAGGCGAAGCTGCTACTGAGACAGACCAAATAATAGTTGACTCAAAAGACTCCTTTGGTTTCCGTAATGCCACGACTAATGATCTGGACCGGTTTTATTGGAGGGGACAGTTCGGCGTTGTCGACGTTGACCGACATGTTTTGATAGACGACATATATATGATGGATGGTGAGTCGCTATCCAACCCGATTCAACAACCTGCGCCGAGCGGCCCGAAGGTTATTTTTGTCACGAGTGTCAAGGACAACGACCAGGACGGCGTCCAGGACGACATAAGCTGGGCGAACTGGCTCA
>MHYD01000078.1:29865-32041 GCA_001824645.1 Planctomycetes bacterium RBG_13_46_10 | reverse complement strand
ACTGAGAGTGCTGACCATGTGATGTAACAGACCATCATCATACTCTGGACCATCTGCGCCGCTCTCTGAAGCCCAGGGAGTAGCCTGATCGCCGCATGAAATAGCTGCACGGCTCTTGTCATCGCCCCTGGCAGAGGTGATAAAGTAGCCGTTTGAGCCGAGGCCGTTGACTGAGTCACCGAAATAGGCCAGCATACTCCAGCCTGTGTTGGCTCCGGCATCGGGTGTGTACCATGCCTCGATAGTAACCTCATCGTAGGTGTTCATGGCGATTATATCGCCCGGCATTGACATCCAGTCATCCTGATCGACTGTTATTAGGGCTCCGCCATCAACATAAGCATCGCCTACCAGTGTACCCTCGGCATCGCCTGCGCCGTCATTGGCTGTTCCATCCTCAAAGGTGTATGAGTGAACAGGAACAACCGGCTTTACAATCATGGTAATTTTGAGATTATCCATTAACCAGATTTGGTCCCACGCCGGCGTACCTTTGGGTACTGCTACACCCGGCCACGGTGGACCGCCCACCTCAATTTGCCAGTTAGAATCTGTCATGTCCCAAGTTTGTCCTGCCCACCAACCAACGGGTAATTCAGCCAGGTTAGCTTTTATATGAACCCAGCCATCAGCTTGAGCATACGGCGAAGCGCCGGAACCACGTCCAACTCCATTACCACCACCAGTGAGAACAAAGAATTCTAAGTCGATAGGGTCCCAGTTACCGGATACGCTTCGTAAATCAAACTCGATGGTGTAATCATTCGGATCGGAACTGGTGTTTCCGCTCAGTGTGATGCCCCACTTTGAACCAAATCGAGTAGTGAGGGCCGCTGCGGTTGCGTCTATAATTCCGGTATGCTCAACGACCGTGTTTCCTTCATAGTCCACATACGCGACATTATGCGCAATCCCACCGTCACCCCAGTTCCAGCCGATAAGAGCATCATTTGCATCGGGGTTTTCAAAATCGTTCTCATACACAATTACATCAGCAAAACTTGTCATCGATCCTGCCAAAAATAGAAATAATGAGATTAGTATTATCTTTTTTTTACACATAATAATCCTCACTTAGAAAAGTTAAATTGACCGTCCTCGTCGCTAATTCTTCGTCGCCCGGGTCACGAGGCGCAAGCCACAGGCGACGGATTCCAAAAACTGTGCTTGCTTTTTTACCTCCTTCCTTATGCCGTAAGGCATCCCTTCCAATAGAAGCCCTATATGGCTTCTAATAAAAATACAAAATCTTCCTTTGCAGAACATAAGATGCTCTGCTTCAACGGCATTACACAAGCCACTGATATACCATCATTAAAAATATGTGCCCAAATTCTCTTTAAGTTTAGAATTAAGAGGGACACCGCTTTGCGGGAACTCCGCCCCGCTTTGCGGGAGCCCAAATTCTTCATTCTGCATTTTAAATTCTCAATTCCTTCATCTAAGGAAGATGTAGCCTAATATCATCAATGTACAAATCACCTGCACTGCCAGGCTGGGTGCTGGCCGGTTCGCCGACACCGATAGTCATCTTATTGATAGTCTGCAAATTCACGCCGGTAAAGCTCGTCAGCGGGATATTCCACTGCGTCCAAACATCTATGATTGTTGCAGCAGGATACGTCACTGCTGGACTGCTAATGCCGGCACTATCTGTCAGCACCACATAAAGCTGCTCGGCAATGTTGCTTTCTATGCCGATGTCTCCGTATTCCCACTGGCCTGTAGCTGTGGCAGGCAGGCTAACATTGGAAAACTCGGCTGTGCAGGTTGCACCAACGTTATGGCTGGTTAGGCACAAGCCTATATAGGTATCCAGAAGCATAGGCATATCTACAGATCCCAGCGTTGTCCAGGTAGTTCCATTAGCTGAGTACTCTCCGGTAAAGGTGTTGCCGGTGCGGGTCAGTCTGACCCATTGCGGAGCAGTAATACCCGCTTGCGTAGTTTCCACGCTAGCACCACCCACGGTCGTCCGACGTTGGAAGGAAACGCCACTTGCAGGTGTGACAACTATCATTACATGCGTGGAGTTTGCAGCCAGAGACTCACGAATCATAACTCCTGGTTTAGCCCACGCGTCGGTGTTAGTCATACTGTCTACTCTGGCTGTTATAGTCCCATTGCCCGACATCAGTTTATGGGCAAAGAAGAACTCGTCAGCCGTGCCCCAGAT
>MHYD01000078.1:28420-29846 GCA_001824645.1 Planctomycetes bacterium RBG_13_46_10 | reverse complement strand
AGTGTCCAGGTTGGTGGCCCAGCTACGAAGCTGCCATAAATAGGCGGCATGCCTCTGAACCACAGCGCTAAAGACTCAACGCCTTCTCTGGTCCAATCCTGCGGGTCTGTCCACTCGCGCTGGGCTTCGGAATAGAATAATGTCCCGCTCTTTTCGTAGTCGGTACCCTCGTTCACGGTGCCATCGTTGTCGTAATGCATATACATGGCTTGAGAGCCGTTATTAACATTAGCAGGGTCAGTTTCTGCATACGGAGGTTCAAAGTAACCAACAGTCATGCCGGTATTATTCACGAAGTAGTCTGTCCACGTATCGTATATCTTATTAGTGGTGTCGTTATAGTCTTCAAAGTTGTCAACTACCGTAAAGTTGGCTACTGTAAAGCTCCAAACGCTGCCTTTCCATGGACTATTCGGGTTCACATCATTGATCTCATCGACCCGCCAGTAATAGGTCTGGGCGAAATCGAGAAGGCCGGGGTCATAAGTTGTTTCCTGATAATCCGGGCCGACTAATACTCCCAGAGGATTGTCTATGCTCGCCTCGTTAACATCGTCGGCACTGGTTCCGAAATACACATTGTGCTTGTCGGCATAAATTCCAGGCGTCCAGCTAAGGACCACATCTCTTGGTATATCTATGCTTTGATCTTCCGGTACCGGCTCTCTGGCGAACTCCGGCGGTTCCGTAACCATGGTAATTTTGAGATTATCCACAAGGAACACCTGCGTCCACGGCTCACTTACTTCTACACCCGGCCACGGCGGACCACCAATCTCATAAGACCACAAGGGATTCGTCATGTCCCATTCGGTTCCTTGCCACCAGGTTTTGGCATTGTCCGCCAAGTCCCCCAGGTTATATTCTATATGGACCCATTCGTCAGTTTGATAAAGTTCCAGGAGAGGTAAACCATATCCATAGGAACCACCACCGACATCAGGATTGTAGGTGAGCACAAAAATCTCTATCAGGTGAGGATCCCAATTACCCTGGAGGTTGCGTATATCAAGCTCGAAGGTATAATCGCATGGATCGTCACTGGTGTTTCCGGTCATCTCGATGTCCATCTTGTAACCAAATCGTTTATTGATCCCTACAGAAATCGTTCCGGTGTGTTCCCGTACGATACTTCCCTCGAAATCCACATACTGACCTACATGCGAGGCAGCGCTGTCATACCAATGCCAACCCTCAGTAGCGCTGCCTATCTCGCGGTCTTCAAAATCGTCCTCATGCACAGCTACAGTATAAGCATAACTGGTCATCGAACCCGCCAAACACAAGAATAGTGCGATTAGAATTGTCTTTTTCATGCACATAATAAACCTCCTTAAAAAAGTTAAATTGAAAATGCTATTTTGGACACCGAGTAGCACCCAGGTACCAAAATAATTACTCTCTATCTTTTAAACACCGCTCAGAA
>MHYD01000078.1:21196-28328 GCA_001824645.1 Planctomycetes bacterium RBG_13_46_10 | reverse complement strand
CTGCTGGCTTAAAACGTGCATGTGCAAGATACCACCAAAACAAAAATTAAATAAAACAATCTTTTATACATAATATTCCTCCTACAGAAAAGTTAAATTAACTGTCCTCGTCGCTAATTCTTCATCGCCCGGGTCACGAGGCACGAGCCACAGGCGACGGATTCCAAAAACTGTGCCTGTTTTTCTACCTCCTTCCTTATGCTGTAAGACATCCCTTCCAAGAGAAGCCCTATATGGCTTCTAATGGAAATATAAAATCTTCTTTTGCAGAACATAAGAAACTCTGCTTTATCGGCATTACACAAGCCAATGATATACCATCATTAAAAATATGTGCCCAAGTTTTCTTTAAGTTTAGAATTAAGAGGGACCCCGCTTTGCGGGAGTGCGACCCCGCTTCGCGGGAACCCAAATTCTTCATTCTGCATTTTAAATTCTCAATTCCTTCGTCTAATCCTCCATCTAAGGCTGGTATAGCCTAATATCATCAATGTATAAATCGCCTGCGCCATTCGGCTGTGTACTGGCCCTGTCGCCAACACCAATGCTTAGCTTAGTAATGGATTGCAAATTCACGCCAGTAAACGCCGACAATTGAATACTCCATTGCGTCCAAGCGGTTATGTTCGTTGCAGCAGGATCAGGATAGTTTACAATCGCACTGTTACCTGCATTATCCTGTAGTACCATATAAAGCTGCTCGCCAATATTGCTCTCAGTGCCGATATCCTGTGACTGCCAATTGCCTGTGCCGGGATTGTTAACGTTGGAAAATTCTGCCGTGCAGGCTGCATTCACATTATGGCTGGTTATGCACAAGCCTATGTAGGTATCAAGAAGCATAGGTATATCCACGGAAGCCAGCGCCGTCCATGTATTTCCATTAGCTGAATACTCGGCTGTGAATGTATTGCCGCTGCGGGTTAATCTGACCCACTGTGGAGCGGTAATCCCCGCTTGCGTAGTTTCCACGCTAGCACCACCCACAGTTGTCCGGCGTTGGAAGGAAACCCCACTTCCAGGTGTGATAACTATCATAGCATGTACAGAACCCGGCTCCAGAGTCTGGCGAATCATGACTCCCGCCTTGGCCCAGGGGTCAGTGTTACTGATGCTGACTACTCTCGCTGTTATGCTGCCAACACCAGAGAACTGTTTATAGGCAAAGTGGAATTGGTCAGCCGTATCCCAGATATCTATGCCGCCAGCAGTCATCTTGATTGGCGGACCTTCTGTGAAACTACCAGGGGCTAATAAGCCTTTGAACCAGATTGTTAAGGATGTAGCGCCATCTTTAGTCCAATTCTGTGTATCTGCCCAGGTGCGTTCAGCTTCAGAATAAAGCAGTGTACCGCTCTGTTCGTAGTCCGTACCTTCATTCACCGTACCATCGTTGTCGTAACGCATGTACATAGCCTGTCGGCCACTGTGAACTATACTTTGCTCGGCAAACGGTGGATCAAAGTGCCCCACAGTCATGCCGGTATTATTCACAAAATAATCGCCCCAAGTATTGTATATCTTATTATCGGTGTCATCATAGGCTTCAAAGTTATCTACTATCGTAAAGTTAGTTACAGTAAAACTCCAGACGTTGCCTTTATAGATTCCTGGGCTGGTCGGGGCATTAACTTCATCGACCCGCCAGTAATATGTCTGGTTCCAATCGAGAAGGCCGGGAGAATCGTAACTATTAGCATCCTGGTTTGGGCTGACCAATACGCCACGCGGATCAGTTTCATTTGCTTCATTAACATCATTGAAATCCGTTCCAAAGTACAAATTATGTGTAGCGGCATATATTCCCGGCCTCCAGCTTAAGACGGCATCCCGCAGCACGTCTCTCGTACCGTCGGCGGGTTTGGGTTTGCCAGCTTTTCCCGGAATGATACTTATACCGAGCATATATTGGACAGCGTTTAAATAAAGTCTCCAGCCTTCATCGGTCAAGTTATACCCTCTAGCGGGGTTAACGTCCCTGCCATTACCTGCAACTTCATGCCCGCCTATACTAAAGGTCATTCTCAGGTTTGTAGCGTAGGTACCGGAGCCGTTGTAGAACTCAACGCCCTCTTTCCATTCGGCTATCCAGAGCCATTCATTGCCTACTGTTTTTGCAATTAGTGTACCATTGCCGGCATCGGCAGTGCCAATAAACGTACATTGGCCTGAACCTAATGTTGGGTCTGCTACCTGTACCTGGTTATTCGTATCCAACGATATTCCCTTGAAGATGGGATGCCCCGGCTCTATTACCTGCATCAGAGGCGAACCCTGGTCACCATTATTGTTAGGAAGCGAAGCATCACCGTTGTTGACCCATTTCCAACGGGTGCTCCTGAGCACGTATGTACAGCAGTTCATCATTGGTGCAGTAACAGAGTTCCATAGTGAAGATTCTGTGGCATCGGTACTAAGAATGCCGCTCTGTGTTGTGGCACTGACAATCACCAGGTCGGCGGCGTTAAGTTCAACAACTTTATCTTCGGTGAGTTCGTCCCAGTATGCCGGCCTGAAATCGATCGTGTAACCTTCGTCCGTAAGCTTGTCAACCCACTCCTGAGAATCATTAATACCATCACTGTCTGCGTCCCAGTCCATTGAAACCCAGACTATAGTTATAGTCTTGGCATTAACGGATGTAATTAAACACAAGCTAAGTAATAAAAGTGAGGGGATAAGTCTCTTAATCATAATAATCCTTCTTTCTCAAACATTGGTAATTGGTGAATTATTTAACCATTTAACCAATTCAGAGTGTTCTTTGGCCAAACACCAAAACACCTAGTAAATTCAACAAATCCTCGAGGCGTCTAAAATGACACTTATGTGTCATCCTAAGGCGAAGTCGAAGGATCTGGCTGACAAAAGAGAGATTCTTCTTTTCGCTCAGAATGTCGGGGCATATATCACAGTATAGGCCCCGAACAATCGAGATCTACTGCTAACGGCCTTATAATAATCCAAATCCATTCCCTCGATTTTACTCGGGACAGGCTTATATCTATGGAAGCTTTAAGCCAATATCATCAATATACAAATCGCCTGCACCGCCAATCTGTGGATTGGCCTTATCACCTACACCAATGGATAGCTTCGTGATGGACTGCAAATTCACTCCGGTAAACGCAGACAATGGAATATCCCACTGCGTCCAGGTATCTATGGTCGTTGCAGCAGCGTCAAAATGATAGACCTCTTTACTGTTGTTATCGCTATCCTGCAGGACTACATAAAGGGGCTGCGGATCGTTATTCTCTATGCCGACATCCTGAGACTTCCAATCTCCTGTAACCGAAGCAGCTGGGCTTATATCAACATTGGAGAATTCGGCTGTACAGATAACATCGACTTTACGGCTTGTTACACATAAGCCAACGTAAAGTTCCGCAGACAAAGAAACCTCTTGTGGTGTACCCAACATTGTCCAGCTAGTTCCATTAGTTGAATACTTGGCAGTAAACGTGTTCCCAGTACGGTTTAATTGCACCCATAGTGGAATAGTAATGCCGGTTTTTGGAGTTGATATGGTAGCACCATCTGAAGTAGTACGGCGTAGGAAGTAAACCCTCTTATTAGGCTGGACTACCACGGAGAAGTGGCTCGAACCGGCGGTCAACGACTCGCGAATCATCACTCCTGCCTTGGCTGATGGGTCGCTTTCGCTGACGCTGAGCACCTTTGCTGTTATAGTTCCGGCTCCGGAGAACTGCTTGTAGGCAAAGTGGAACTGGTCAGCCGTGCCTCCAATATCCGTACCTACAGCGGTCATCGTAATCGGCGGACCGGCTGTGAAGCTGCCACGAGGTCCAGGAATGCCTCTGAACCATAGAGTCAGAGAGTTAACACCTTTTCTAGTCAAATCCTGAGGATCTGACCACTGGCGCTCTGCTTCGGAATAAAGCAGTGTGCCCCTCTGTTCGTAGTTAGTGCCCTCATTTACAGTGCCATCATTGTCGTAACGTATATACATGGATTGATAGCCGCCATGAACTATGTTCTGCTCAGCATACGGAGGAGCATTAGGAGGAAGGTGTCCGACTGTCATGCCTGTATTATTCACGAAATAGTCTGCCCATGTATTGTATATGAGATTGTTCGTATCATCGTATTCTTCAAAATCATCTACAATAAGATGGTTAGCTATTGTGAAGCTCCATACTCTGCCGACGCTGATGGTACCATCGGTATTGACCTCATCGACCCGCCAGTAGTAAGTCTGGCCAAGTTCAACACCTTCGGGTGCCGTATAATTATTGGAATCATGTCGGTCTCGATAGATGCCCGTTGTATCGGATGTATCGGTACTTTCTACAGCCAGAGCATTAGTTCCTAAGTACACATCGTGCTGAACTGCCTTTTCGCCGGGCGTCCAGGTAAGGGGTAGCGATTTTTCTATATCTGTAATCTCTTTATTAGTCGGCATCGGTTTCCGAGCAGGTAGCGGGTCACCTTTCATGATGCCCTTAACTTCATCCTGCGTCATCGCTCGGTTGTAAAGCCTTACATTATCGAGCAGGCCCTTAAAGTAGCGACTTCTCGCTTGGGAATTTTCGCCAATGAAAAAGTTATCGGTTGTTGCATTTATCTGTCCGGTAGAATCGACAGTAGCGTCAATTTCGCCATCAACGTAAATTATCGCACGAGTCCCATCGTACACGCCGGAAATAAAGTGCCACTCATCGTCGTCAACAATTCTATTCCCATCAAAGTACTGGGCCGTGGTACCACTAATACCCATGTGGGCAGCATGACCGGTTGTTGCAGATCTACTCATTCGATATGCGCCGTCTCCCTTGGCGAAAAAGGCCTCCCAGTCTCTGGTGAAGCCTTTGCTTCTCATCCAAACTGCCATCGTAATCTGGTTTTGGATAGTAAGCGACGGCAGATTTCCGCAGTCCACATAGTCATTCTGCCCATCAAATCTAAGTGCCCCGCCATCATAGCCTTCGCTCCACTGAATTCCACCAAATAACGTTCCGTGGTTGCCTTTGCCCGACCAATCAAGGGCTGTAGTACCTTCACCCTCATCTAACTTCCACCAGCTAACCAGATTCGGGTCGGTAACTGTTATAGCAGGCATCGTTCTGAAGCACCAGACCTCACCTGTATATGTAGTGGTGCCATCGAACTCATCGACCCTCCAATAGTAAGTCTTTCCAGCTTCCAGCGTAGGGATAAAAGAAGCAGTTTCGACGGTTCCTTTATCTGTATTTCCGGTGCCGGCCTGCACATCCTGGGAGTTAGTACCGAGATAAACATGATGGGACATTGCACCTGCACCTGCTGTCCAGGTTAGCGTAATATTTGGGTTTACAAATCGAGTTTCATTGGCAGGGACAGGATTAGAGGGCATCTTTGGAGAAACAGTAAAACTCCATACAGCGCCGAGATGTACGGTTGTACCGTTAGCTTCAACCTCATCGACACGCCAGTAATAGGTTTTGCCAGATACCAAGTTTGCAACTGAATAAGTATTAGCCGAAGTTGTGCCTTTATCGGTGCCGCCGGTTCCATTTTGCACATCAACAAGGTTCTCTCCGAAATACAGATGGTGTAAAGCGGCGGTTTGGCCGGCTCTCCAGGAGAGTGTAACCGCTGTAGAAGTGGCAACTCCACCATCAGCCGGATTAGGCCTATCGGCAATGAATCGCGGATTCAGCCTATCTATCTCATCACTCGACAACGCCCGGTTGTAAATATGCACATCGTCAATGATGCCATCCCAATAGCGTCCGGTTGATTCTGGATTCTCGCCGATAAGCAAGTTGGTAGTACTTATACCTAAGCCGGCTGTGCTGGCAGTAGTACCGTCAACCAATCCATCCAGATATACATTGATGGTTGCGCCATCATACGTTCCACAGACATGATGCCATTCATTGAGTGGAATCTGTGTGTTTCCATTGGCTGCGTAGTTAGCTACCTCCCACCAAGTAATACCAAAGTGAAAGCTTGAATTGGCCCCATTACAAGAGAGTCTCCATCCATTTTCACCTTTAGCGACAATAGCCGCCCAGGCAACAGAAACTGATTTGATATTTACCCATGTGGAGACAGTAATTTGGCCTGTAATATCAAAGATAGGACTATTTCCGCAGTCGATGTAGTCGCCATCACCGTCAAAATCTAATGCACCGTTAATCTTGCCTGCTATCCACTGTGGATCTCCAAAGACGATGCCGTTGTTGCCGTTGCCAGATGAATCAGCAGCTATATTGCCGGTTGTCTCATCGAGCTTCCACCAGCCGACAAGATTTGGGTCTTGTGCTTTTGCAGTATTAGTCAAAATAAGACCAAACAACAAAACCAAACATGATAAATAAATTACTTTTTTACACATAATATTCCTCCTTCAAAAAGTTAAATTGAAAATATTATTTTGGATACTGGGTAGAGACCAAGTACCAAAATAATAATTCTATCCTTTTAATACCGCTCAAAAGTATCAGAAGTGAGATGAAAAACTGAATACTGGCAAGATTTTTCATCTCACCAGCGGTACAGTGCGCGGATATAATCTAAAACGTGCATCCACTGCGAGCGGTCGCGGGGCGGGTTTCCTCATGGGAATCGTTAAATGCAATTCAAACACGGCCGGGGGATCATAATGAACGCGTGCATGGTCTTTTCACTTTTTTTGCATTTTTCGTATCTCACTTCGCTGTTTTTGCCGGTAAACTATGAGAAAGTAACCAAAATAGAATGGATTTGATATGGATCAGGATAAGCGCACTTTGGAATTCCTGAAGCTCTTTGTACGACATCAGCAGGAAATATATGCCTATCTTCTCACTTTGGTGCCCCACGTGCACGACGCGGACGATCTGTTCCAGGATGGGATGAACGTGATGTGGCAGAAGTTCGATCAGTTCAAGCCAGGCACGAACTTCGCAGCCTGGGCCGTCCAAATCATGCGATACCAGATTCTGGAGTACCGTCGAAACCTGGCCCGTAGCAAACGAGTCTTGATGGAGGACTCGTTGTTCGAGGCATTGATGGACTACATACCCACTATTCAGGACGAGACGACCGCCCGTATAGAGGCCCTGCGAAAATGCCAGACCCTCCTGGACGATCGGGCCAAGCGGCTCCTCAAGATGCGCTATGAGCGCAACATCTCGATCGAGGA
>MHYD01000078.1:20936-21116 GCA_001824645.1 Planctomycetes bacterium RBG_13_46_10 | reverse complement strand
TGCGTCGAACCCTGGCAGAATGGAGCTATTCGGTATGAGTACACCGCCTTTTCCGGACATGGATGAGTTATTGCAGCGTCTGCTGGACGACCAGATTCAGCCTGATGAGATGAAGCGTCTTGGCAAGGCGATGCGTGAGAACCCCCGCGTGCGTGATTACTATGTTGATAGCATGTTGGT
>MHYD01000078.1:20655-20921 GCA_001824645.1 Planctomycetes bacterium RBG_13_46_10 | reverse complement strand
CGATCGGCATGCTGGCCGGCGAGTATGAGTCTCAATGGCGAGGGTCTCATCCGCGTCCGGGCGAACCGCTGCATGCGGGTTCCTACAACCTGCGCGAGGGTCTGGCCAAGGTGGAACTGAGCCAGGGGACGAGCATTCTAATCGAAGCTCCTTGCCAGGTCGAACTGAAGGGCGTTGGGGAAGTGGCCCTGAGACGGGGTAAGCTCACAGTGGTGGTCTCTCCACAGGTAAAAGGATTCCAGGTGCGAACGCCCACGGCCCTGATC
>MHYD01000078.1:18503-20583 GCA_001824645.1 Planctomycetes bacterium RBG_13_46_10 | reverse complement strand
CGTATCAATATAACCCTCGATCCCAACAGATCAGGCCGACCCACGTCGCTTATTGTGAATGAAGGACTAGCCGCAACGGTTGATGCAGACGGACGGACTCTTCAAGGCGGGCTGGTTGCTCGGGCGGACATTTTCCTCCTTCAACTGCCGTCCTTCAGCCAGCCCGCCAGTCCGTCACGACGGCTGAACCTGGCGGATATCGTGGGCGGAGGTAATGGTCGTGGCACCGGCACATTAGATCGGGGCATCGATCTTTGGACCGGTCAAGCCTTCACCGGCCCCGCTAAAGCAATCCGGGAAACCTGGCAAAATAAGTTCCAGCCTACGCCCCAGTTCCGTGGCATCAATGGTGTATTCATACCCAACGGAGTCTTTGCACCCGTAGTGATCAGCTCCACCGGACTGACCTTCTCCGAATGTCCTCGGACGCTGGGAAGTTACTATGGTGGCCCAGTCAATAGTGGCAAGTTCTATGATATCTTAAGCCTACAGACCCATACGGCTCGGGTCGATGGCATTAGTTATGGCACATCAACGCATCCGGCCCTGACCCTCCATCCCAACGCAGGCATCACCTTCGACCTGGACCAGATTCGCCACGACAATCCGGACATACCGATTGACCGGTTCACCGCCGTGTGTGGCATCCCGAATGACTTGCCTCAAGATCAATTCAGCCCCGCCGATGTTTGGGTCCTTTTAGATGGCGTTGTTCGTCTTCACCTGCACTACCCTGTGGAGCGGCACGTTGTTGAGAAGGTGGACGTACCGATCCCTGCCCGGACAAGATTCCTGACGCTGGCCACCACCTGCTCCGGGCGTGCGGATTATTCCTGGATCTTCTTCGGCGGTCCTTTCCTGGAGCTGGCCGCCAAAGTACCGGTAGAGGCCACCCACTGACAGAGCAAGGCCGTGCATTTTTCGATTGCCTGAGGAATAAGCTCTATTGGACAGCCGTCTTTCCGTCATTGGTCATACCTCCATCATTCTTCGTCCGTCGTCAGCCCTCTGTCATCTGATTACTGCCCCTGGTTCGCCGAGACGAGTGCTCCCGACATCTTTTACAGTCATTAATTATGCGGAAGTTTTGATGTTGACGATTGGTTGAATTTTTGGCACTATCTGGTCGGGGAATCGTAGTAATGAGTTAATTAAAGGCGTTCAATGGGTAAAACGGGGAAGAGTAAAGAAGAAGCTGGGATATCCCTTGCAAGTGCCGCCGATAAGCTTGTGAAAGCTGCAAAGCAAATACTGCGCCAAGCCAGGACAGAAGAGGATCTAAAAATAAAGTTCGAGAGAGTTCTGGGGCCTTTGGTCGAAAGCGCCGGCATTGTGTTTGATGAGCGTTATGAGCGAGGCAGTGCAGGAGCAAAGACTGTTCTTAAAGGAAAACGCCCTGATGCGCTGCACGGCCAAGTGGTTGTCGAGTATGAACCACCAGAAGCATTCAAATCAAAGCGAGCCATAGAGCATGCGTATGGACAATTAGTGGAGTATATGGGGGCAGAGGCAAAAGGGGCAGGTAAAGACAAGATATCGGGCCCTGTTGGCATTGTCGGCGTTGGTTTTGATGGGAGTAGCATATTTTTTGTACGGTGCAGAAGTAAAGGTAAAGCCGCGAAGGAAAAATCAGAAGGGTTTGAGTTTACGATGGATGGCCCGTATATGTTTGGGCCGGAGAGCGCTCTAACCTTTGTCACATACTTGCGAGCATTGGCGCGACTTGCGCTTACGGCTGAAAATTTAGCGGATAGATTCGGGCCTAAAGCAGAAGTGGCAAAAGAAGCGGTTGGAGCATTTGCAGATGCGATGACGAACTGGGACACGCCACGAGCAAAAGTGTTTTTTAAGGAGTGGCAGCGATTATTCGGGATTGTTTATGGAGAACAGTTTGGGGGAGGCGTGGACAAAAAGACAAAGGTGCTGGCGGAGATTTATGGTCTGCCAGCAGACAGTGATTTTCAGGCGATGCTGTTCTGTGTGCATACATACTTTGCGCTACTTATGAAGTTGATTGCAGCAGAGTTGCTTTCGGTTAGCGAAAGCAGTTTCGGCAGTTCGTTTAGCAGTTTGCTGGCTC
>MHYD01000078.1:13268-18281 GCA_001824645.1 Planctomycetes bacterium RBG_13_46_10 | reverse complement strand
GCAAAGGAAAAAGAACTGGCTGTGGAGACCGCCAAGAGGATTTTGGCAAATGTGTGGGGTTTCGATTTGAATCCGCTTGCGGTGATTGCAGCGAGGACGAACTATTTGTTTGCGCTAGGTGAGTTAACAAAGAAACTTGGGGCCTTTGAGATTCCAGTTTATCTTGCGGATTCGGTTTTGTGGCCGAAGCGAACGGGGCAAATGATGCTTGTTGGTAACGGAGCCGTAGAGATAACGACATCTGTAGGAACTTTTTTTGTTCCTAAAATCTGGGTTGAAGAAAAAGGATACCTTATGAGGCGGGCAGCACCTATAACTGAAGAATTGGCCAGACAGAAATATAATGTTGACGAGGCGATGGCACGTTTCAAGAAAGAGGGATTGGTGTTCCCGCCCCATGAGAAGGTGGTTGCTAAATTTTACGAACACGTCTTAGAGCTTGAGATAGCCGGGAGAAATGGTATCTGGGCGAGGTTCTTGAAGAATGTGTTTGCGCCAATGACGGCGGACAAATTTGATTTTGTAGTTGGTAATCCGCCGTGGATTCGCTGGGGATATCTATCGGGCGAGTATCGAGAAGCCACTTTACAGATGTGGCAGGATTACGGTTTATTTTCGCTAAAAGGGCACGCGGCACGACTGGGCGGAGGCGAAAAAGACTTCTCGATGCTTTTTACATACGCGGCGGCAGACTATTATCTCGCAAAAACAGGAACGCTCGGATTTCTTATCACACAAGAGGTTTTTAAGTCCAAGGGAGCAGGAGAAGGTTTCAGAAAATTCCGTCTCGGCGATAGGGACACGTTAAAAGTAATAAAGGCACACGACTTGGTTTCTGTGCAACCGTTTGAGGGTGCAGCAAATAAAACAGCGGCTATTATTCTGAAAAAACGAGGGCAGACGGAATATCCAGTTCCCTATACTGTTTGGAAAAGAAGAAAAGGTATCGGTCGTGTGCCGACGAATCTAAAACTCAAAGAAGCAAAAGAGTTGTTAGAGAAGGAGATGTTATTAGCAAGGCCAATTGGAAAAGCCAATGGTTCATGGCAAACAATTCACGAAGGCGATGGTCGGTTGCGACGTATTCAGGGCGAGAATTCCTATCAATCGCGGCTTGGTGCTCGTGTTGAGCCGTACGGAGTTTTCTGGCTTGAAGTCAGAGAAATTTTATCAAACGGGAATCTGATAGTTCGTAATCTTGTTGAGAAAGGCAAACGCCGGATAAGCCAGGTGGAGGAGCGAATCGAGCCGGATTTGGTTTATCCGGCGGTCAGAGGCGCGGATATAAAGCGTTGGGGAGCAAAACCGGAAATATATGTATTGATTGTTCAAGATACAAAGAAACGTCGTGGGTATTCTGAGGGAAGTATGAAGGCCAAGTGGCCACGGACATTTACGTACTTGTCAGGGTTTAAAAAAGAGCTATTGAGCCGTGCGGCGTATAAGAAATATCACGCAGACGCAGATAGCCCGTTCTATAGCCAATACAACATCGCAGATTACACTTTTGCCCGCTATAAGGTTGTGTGGAAGCGAATGGCAAGCGATTTGGTTGCGGCGGTAATAAGCCAGCATAAAACAGAGTTTGGATGGAAGACGATTATACCGACGGATACAACATCTTTGTTTGCGACGGGAAAAGAAGATGAAGCACATTATATTTGTGCGATTTTAAACTCGGTGCCTGTAAGGAAGTTTATAAAGTCGTATTCTTCTGCGGGTCGAGGGTTTGGTGCACCGTCTGTGATGGAGAATGTTGGGATACCAAAGTTTGAGAAGAAAAATCCGATTCATAAGCGATTGAGTGATCTTTCCAAGATTTTGCATCAGTTGAAGAAAGATGAAAAGGAAGAAGATATCAATAGAAGGGAAGAAGATGTTGAGGAATCAGTGCGAGGATTGTTCGGCCTGTCGGATGTTGGGTGAGGGGGTCTTTCTAATATGTTTTTTGTCGTTGACAAACCAAGATTGCAGCGGATGATTTCTATTGTAAGGGAAGATAAGACAAAAAGCAAGCAAAGTGTCAATGCTCCATTCCTACGGCTGAAAGCAACTGAAAATGAATTAACCGTCTCAGGAGGAAGATTATCCGCTACATTTCCAGCAACAGTTTACGAAAAAGGCGTTTTGTTTTTGAGAAGCACTACATTTCGGAGGCTCATATGGACTTTTAGAGACGAGAAATTTCTCTCTTTCCAAGTCACTAAGGAAGGTTTGAGATTTGGAAATGTTCTTATGCCCTTTGATGGATCAGACATGGTCCTCTATTCCAATCCAGATATTGCACCTGAGAGTTGGCCACCTCCCCTACCAGAAGCCGAGCAGATTCCCCCAAAAAAGAATCCAACACTATTTGAAATGGATTAAAAAATAATTAGAGAATTTAAAAGCCAATCGCCGCCCCGTGTTCCTGAAAATTCACTTGAAAATTAAGCCGTTTTTGGGTATAATATGCAACGAACTATGGATAGTTCGCTGCTAATAGGGGATAGGGGGTAGGGGACAGCGGAGGACAGAAGTTTACCCGCCGGAGGCGGGACGGAACTGAGAGACAAATCCTAAGCACTAAATCCTAAAATCTAAACAATCTCAAATATTCAAAAAGCCTAAATTCTCAATGCAAAAAGTAAAATTACAAAGCAAAAACTTGCCCTGAGCGCAGCCGAATGGGTCAAGATTCAGTCGCCAGTATGGACATTATGTTTTTTAAGAGATATGTATGCTCATATTACCAATCCCTCGACCGCACTCGGGATGACATTTTTTACGCAAACTTAAATTGCTCTACAAGCGTAGAAAGTATTCGATAAATCGATGTTCCCTCGACTTGGTTCGACCCCGCTCACCACAGGTCGCTCGGGACAAGTTTTTTGCAAATCTTTCGACCCGGTTCGTCACGAATCCGGCGTGCCGAATCGACGGACTCAAGACGGGACAAAGCCAATTTTCGTATGGTAAAAACTAACACAAGCTCTTTTGTGACAAGTAAATATAATGAATTCTACAATTTTGTCGATTTGGAAAAACAAAGCCAATCCGCCTTCGGCGGACAAGTCCAATGCCTTCGGCGGACAAGTCCCTCAATTTAGGCAGGCTGATAGCAGAGGACGGAAGACAGACGATGGAAGACAGCGGGCAAGATTTGGCGAAGCGGGGAGCAGAAGATATTCTATTTTTAGAAAAAGCCCAAATATAATATAATATAGCTTAATTATAATTATGATGATGACGATTATACTCATATTCCGAGAAATATTTGTTTTTGCTAATCTCCGAGTTAACTTGAATAAAAAAGTAATGTATTATTTCCCCTTCAAAAAAACCGGTTTTGCCATGTTTTTGTGCCTTATTGTGCTGTTTGCAGGAGATGCATCTGAAGGCAAAGTTCTTAGCTCGAAAAAAGCCAAAATAACTCCACAGGCCCGGCTGGCATCGTATCCCACCGCTACCGTAGGAACAAATTTTCTTGGCCTCGAAGATTTGGGGCCGCACTCATACAAACCCAATATATCGGAGAAAAACGGCATTGTATATACCTGCAAAGCAGGGCATATTGACATTGCTCATGTGCGTAAGCTCATCGACTGGACGGCTTTTCTTACATCAAAGACATACGACAATCTGATAAAAAACAAGGCTGCTTTCACATTCACAACGGCAAAACCTTCTGTTTACCATGCCAGTATTACCTATCCACCATACTGGAAGGTCCTTTCAAAGCAGCAAAAAGAAAAAGTTGCCCGTGATATTTCCATCAGGGTCGCGCAATACCTTGCCTATACGTCAAGTATATGGCACGAAATCCTTACTTGGTTCGGCTATAAAAGTCTAAAAGTTTATTCGGATTTCCCCTCCGCGTTTTCCTGGGAGGACACCTACTCAAATGTTTTCGGAAGCCATATAGCCGTTATGGCGCTGCGTGACAGCGAACATGAATTCGACAAAGCAGTGTCGCTGGCTCTTGCCAGGGAGCTGGAGGCTCTCGGTATCCAGCCGTCTTCTGTAGCAAGACATGCAGCCGAGCAGGTAAGGGGACAATGGTTCACGGGCGATTTATTTTTCGTAACAATCAACAGGAGAAATTTTGACATCGGTCTGAATGATGGTTCCATTACGCCGTCTATTGTTCCTTCTCTGGCCGAGTGTAAAGGTGCACAGGCGATAAAACATCCGGTACCAAATCTTGACTTCCTTTCCGAATACGGCTTTTCAATTCGAGTTGAAATTAAGCCTAAAGAATGGGAAAAAGACAAAATCTTAAAGATTGTATTTCCCAAAGGAGGCACAAACCGGATTGACCCGAGTATTCACTTTGCTCCGATTATGGACTACATTAAAAAGGAAGCCGTGACGAAATACGGCTATGATGCAGTTGAGTAATACTAAAGACCCTGCCCACAGCCATTCGATGGTTCGACTAAGCTCACCACAGGCTTCACTCTGGCCGGGGGTGGCAGGACAAAACCAGGCAAACTACGGAGAAAGAATTTGCAGGCAGACCGCTGTAATATCATCGACCTCGGATGGCTTTACTGTTTGATTATGAGCCAATGATTTCAATCCATCCATCATCTCAACAACAGGCAGCTTTGTAATCTCGAGGAACTGTTCGTTGAAATGAAATCCGGTCAGGTCATCGAAGCCGCCAATAAAAGGCTCTGCTCCGTCGGAGTACAGCAACAGCTTATCACCGGGGACAAGCTGGATAGTTTGCTGCAAATAGTCGGCATTTTCGAAAACACCGAGCAGTGAGCCGCGTATTTCCAGCTGCTGCGGCTCGGCACCAGGCCGAATAAGAACCGGATACGGATGGCCGGCACGGGCGAATGTCAACTGCAGAGTCTTGACATTCAGCAAACAATAACAGCATGTGGCGAACTGGTGGCCGGATAATTTCTGGCTTGTAAGCTTTATATTGAGATTTTTAATGGCCTCAGCCGGCGGAAAAATCCTGTAATTATTATAACGGGTCTCTCGCATAACCAGGGCCTGCTTGACGAAGATGGTCAAAAG
>MHYD01000078.1:6765-13223 GCA_001824645.1 Planctomycetes bacterium RBG_13_46_10 | reverse complement strand
GCTGCTCCAATGTATTTGCACCGGTGTCTTTGAGCCCCCCCCGATACATCGGGCCTGCAGGTCCCGCTACAATTCCGGTGCTTCTTTTACGGTACGCAAGATTCAGACTGATTCTGACCCATAATTCTTCCGCGTCGATGGACTCAACCGAACTTGTCTTCGTGAAACTGCTTTTTATCGGTGCCAAAGAAAAACTTTTGACGGGTATTTCCGTATGGTTCGTCAGCAGAATCACGCCGATACCTTCCATTTCGAGCGATTCCATTATTCTGGCTGATATTTGCTGCTGCGGGCCATTGACCGTTGACTCATTCGCCTCGATAATTACAGTTCCGATAAGATCAACTCGGTCGCGTATAAGAGAGAATTTATCCGTCGGCAGCACTAAATAGGACAATCTGTTCTGCTTCAACAGCCGTTTTATTTCGGTGGGTATCCAACCTTTATTTGATAGATAGAGAACATCGACATAGCTTTTCAGCGTATTTGTCTCTTCTGCTAATGCTGTTTTGCCCATTTTAATTTACCTTAAATTTTATAGGACGTTACAGGCGTACGTATTTCGCGATTCTCTTTAAAGATTTATTTCGGCTCATTAGGGGCGAGACTTTTCTTTTTATTCAAGACATTTAAAGCAAAATCGCATTGGCTGTTATGTAATGGAAAAAGTCGCAAAAATATCGGCCTGCTGTGGACTCAGCCGGCGAATATTGCTGAGCCGATGCGAAGGATTGTTGCACCTTCCTCAATGGCAATTTCGTAATCCGAGCTCATGCCCATACTTAGCTCGGTAAATTGTGGGCCGACAATTTTTTCCCCGCGCATCTCGATAAATAACTCTCTTGCTCGAACGAAACAATCTCGAATTAACTCTTTATTAAGTGTCAATGGTGCCATTGTCATAAGCCCAATTAGCGCAACGCTTGGAAGTGTTTCTATTTGTTCCGCCAGGTGTGTCGCTGCTCCGACCGGCACACCATATTTTTGTGTCTCCTTTGACGTATTAATCTGCAGAAGCACCTTTGGGCGTAAATCCAGCTTTGCCGCATAATTGTTTATCTCCTCAGCCAGCCTAAGCGTATCCACCGAATGTATAAGTGAAGCGATAGGCAAAACCTGCTGAACTTTATTGCGTTGAAGATGTCCAATCATGTGCCAGCGAACCTCTCTTGGAATGTTCGATTCGTCCTGGGTATGGCACAAGGATTCCGATATCTGCTCAAAAACTCTCCGTAGCTGCTGAACCCGATTCTCGCCGATATCCGTAAAACCCAAACGGATAACCTCCTTGATATCTTCAATAGTGGCAGACTTGGTTACGACAACAAGCTTTACCTCTCCCGGGTCTCTGCCGACACGTTCTGCTGTGAATTTTATGGTTTCTTGAACACGCTCTACTCTCTCTGATATCCTTGTCATAACAATATGATGCAAATATAAGTAGGATTCAACCTATTATAAAATAAAGCTGCATTCCTGATATTAGTCTATGAGAGTTTACACCGCTATACAAGCTATTAACTACGGAATTTTACTTAATTTTTTGGCTTTTTACGCTATCAAATAAGCTCGCTTAAGACAAACAACAATCTGCACCGGCAGTAACCACGGCAGCATACTCGATATCTTAAAATCTACCTACTTCCCATAATATCTACGGAAAAAATCTAAAACCGTTTCCGAGCTTATTAACAATTAACAAAGCTGAATGAGTTAAAAACCAATCTGTTATTTATCGGTTAATACTTAAATGGCGCGAAACTAAAAAAAACCACAAAAAGACATTTTTGGCTTGCTTTTTATTTAAAAAGCCTGTATACTAAAATGGCGTAAGACAGTACCGAAAAGAGGGGTACGTGCCCGCGAAGGGGAAATTTACCAAGTATGTCTTTGACATGTTGTTTACAATATATTAAGTTCCGACCATTGCTCTTTAACACAATGAAATAATGCACCCCAGGTGCTTATAAACCTCGGCGAGGCAGTGTGGTTCACCGGTCTCCCCCCCAGCCGGTTCCACCACCTCGCCAGTTTTTTGCGCACTATGTCACAGCAGATAATTCTTATACCGAAACCATTAATGCAGGAACTAAAGCCGGCTCAATAAATTATCCCCAATAAACCAGCAATGCTATTCTATTGCCGGGCTGTGCCTGTTAAAATTGTTCCTGAAAACGACAAACAAAATAACAGACACTATGGCCAATGTCCCCCCATAGACGAAGGTCGCAGAAGGTCCTATCTGCTCCCAAAGGATTCCGGCAAACATGCTTGCCGGCAATGCCATAAGACCCGTAACCGTATGAAACGTCCCAAGCGCTGTTGCCTTCAGATGCTCCTGCGCTAAATCAGACACATACGCCCGCTGGTTCCCATCAACCGCTGCATACATCACTCCATATAGCGCAAAAAGAATTATGAAAGCCGCTAATGAATTGAAAAATACAAAACCCGCTGACGTTATAGCAAACATCAGATAGCCGAAAATAATGACCTTTTCCCTCCCAATCTTATCAGTTATGGCTCCCAAAGGAACCGCCAGTCCGCTGTAAAAAACATTGAACAGCACATACAGAAGAATCGGCACCTCTACTTTAAGTTTGTCGGCAAAAAGCCCCTGGGCCTTCATAATAAAGAACATATAACTAAAGTTACCCAAGGCAAAAACACCGGATATCAGAATAAATAACCGCAAAGGTTTCGGCAAAGTTTTCAAGCCCATTTTCAGCGTTACCTTTTGCGGCTGCGTCGGGCTTTCCTTGACAAAATACAGTGGCACAAGCGATACAAAACCTATCAGGCCGGCGATAAGAATAATGGTTTTAAAACTCATTCCCCAAAACCGGTACAAGGCCAAAGCCACAATCGCTCCTAAAATTGCACCGACAGTCTCGATCGCCCTATGAACGCCGAAACCTTTGCCTCTTCCGGTTGGCATCGAATCAGCGATAATTGCGTCCCTCGCAGCAGTTCTCAACCCCTTGCCCGTTCTTTCAAGCGATGAAAAGACAACCGCGCTTGGCCAGGCTCGGCAAGCAGCCATTAACAATTTAAACACGGCTGAGATTGCATATCCCCCATAAACAAACACCTTGCGCTTGCCTGTTTTGTCCGACCAGTAACCTGAAAAAACCTTTAAAATACTCGAAATGCTGTCACGCAATCCTCCCACCAATCCGACGACCTGTCCAGCGCCGCCCAGCGACGCGAGAAAATAAGGCAGTATCGGCATTATCATCTCGCTGCTCAAATCGTTAAGAAAACTAACGATGCTCAACAGCAAAACATTTGGTGCGATTTTTCTGCGTGTGGGGTTCTCCATCCTTATTCCCAATCAGTTATCATTGACCACGAACCTGAACAAACACTCGCCGATTGCGTGGGCCGTCGAATTCACAAAAGAATATTCCCTGCCAGGTGCCAAGATTCAGCGACCCGTTTGCTATAAGAACCTGTTCGCTGCAACCGACTATCGAGCTTTTTACGTGGGCATCGGAGTTGCCCTCGATGTGCTGAAAACCGGCCTGATGCTCCGGCACAATCTTTTCCAGCGCCAACAGTATATCATGGGGCACGGAGCGGTCGGCGTTTTCATTTATGGTGATTCCCGCTGTGGTGTGGGGACAAAAGACAATCGCGTCACCTTCTGTTATGCCGGATTCGCCGACAATCGACTGCACCTGGCCTGTAATATCAACCATCTGACAGCGCGTTTTTGTGCTTACACTAAATTGTTGCTGGATTATTTTCATTCCACATCACCATTTTAGCCGTCAATCTGCATCATAACAAAACCATTGCCATTGTGAAATAACATAACAATGTAAAAATGTCTGCCAACGCAAGCGTAATCGGCCCGCAAGCAACCTTAGGATCCAGCTTAAGCGCATGCAGCAAAGCCGGAACGCTTATACCAATCAGGCACGCAGCACATATCGAGAGTAGAATCCCTGAGCCTATCGCCAGTGCAACCAGCCAGTCTCCTCGCCATATCCAGGCAATCAGCCCCACGAGGCTGCCGCACATAGTTCCGAGCAACACAGCCGTCAGCGCCTCGTGTCGTAATGCCCTGGCATACCAGCGGATGCTCGGCTGTAAATTTCGTAAAATTTGAAGTGTGACCGTCATTGACTGAATGCTGACACTCTCACCCAGTCCGAGCACCAGCGTTAAGAAAAATGCCAACGCTAAGGCCTGGGCCAAAGTTACTTCGTAGATGCTGGCAAGAAGCGCACAAAATGTGCCGCTGGTAATAGTAGCAAGCAACCATGGGAACCGAAAGTAAAATGCCTTGACCGGCGAAACATTCCGCACCTGCTCGATGCGAAAACCTATCGATTCGAAAATCGTGTCGGACTGCTGACGCTCAGCGAGGTCGAAAACCTCCTCAGTGAATAAGCTAACATCCACAATCCCTGCCATACGCTGCTGCTGGTCAACAACCGGGAATGCGAGAAATTTATTCTTCACAAAGAATTCACAAGTTTCGAGCACCGTGGCTGTGTCTGGGATGGACACTACATTGCCAATCATCACTTCTGAAAGAGGCTTGTCAAGTTCCGCCGTTAGCAGACGCCGAGTTGGCATGACACCCACCAGCCGCTCATTCTCATCGAGCACGTAGAAATAGATGATTCGCTCTCCAATACCTACCTTGCGTATCGTCGCAAGGGCCTCCTGAATGGTCATATCCTGTCGCAAAGATGGGTAATCCTTGCGGGCATGGGCCAAAATGGGGTCATCCAAATTGACTGTCTCACTACATAATGGTGGAACCAAGATACATTCCTTTAATTTTCTGGTTACCTATTATCTTTGCCATATAGAACTTTTACGGATTTACCCCGTGAGATAACGACCTTGCCTATCTCACGGGGTGAATTACATTTGCTCTACCACTTCAATGCCGAGCAGATCTTTTAAGCCATGCTTGATGGTTCGTGCAGTCAGGTCACAAAGCAACAATCTCGTCGGTCTTTTATCAGGCCCGGCATCCAAAACCGGACAATTCGTGTAAAACACACTGAACTTCTGCGCTAATTCGTAGAGGTAAGTCGTTAGATAATTCGGCCGATAATCTGCTATGGCAGATTCTATTGCCTCGCCGTAACGAATAAGATGCTTGGCCAAGTCAAGTTCTGCATCATCCGTAAGGCTTAGATTATCTAAGCCAGCCAATTCTTTTTCAAAATTAATTCCACCCTTTCTACCAATTGATTTTATTCTCGCGTATGCGTACTGCATATACGGAGCAGTGTTACCCTCCATAGCCAGCATTTTATCGAAGCTGAAGACATAATCACTCGTTCGGTTGTTAGAGAAATCAGCGTACTTAACGGCACCAATGCCGACTGCTTTTGCAATTTCTTCTTTTTGCCCAGCCGACAAACCCGGATTCTTCTCCTCAACGATTTTCCTTGCACGCTCTACCGCCTCATCGAGCAGCTCTTTTAATTTTACATTTTCGCCCTCTCGCGTCTTTAATGGCTTGCCGTTCTCGCCCAACACACTGCCAAAGGTAACGTGAACTAATTCTGTCTTCTGCCTGCCCTGAGCTTGTCGAAGGGTCTCCTGTTTTACATCCCATCCTGCCATCCTCGCCACCGCAAATAGCATCTCAAAATGTAATTTCTGTCGTGCATCAGTGACATAGATAATTTTGTCTGCTTTTAACTCCTGCACTCGATAACGCAACGCCGCCAAATCCGTGGTCGCGTATAGATATGCCCCATCAGACTTTTGAATCATAAACGGAAACGGCTCTCCCTTTTTGTTCTTAAAAACTGCTTGTGGTGAGCTTGTCGAATCCAGCGGGAAAACACATACAGCTCCGTCGGATTCATCCGCAAGTCCCTTGCTCTTCAATTCTTCCACAACATTCCGTAGCATATCCTTATAAAAACTCTCACCGCGCACATCCTCCATGCTCAACTGAACGACCAGTTGATCGTATATCTGTTGGCATGCCTGTAATGTGATTTCTCGAGCCTTGAGCCAAGAACTTAGGCAGCCTGGCTGTCCATGCTGCAACCCAAACAAAAACGCCCTCATATTCTTTTCAAAAGTAGGATGCCCCGTTGCAAGAGCCTGATTAGATTTGATGTACAGTGACTCCAATTGAGAGAGAGACAGATTGAGCCTCTTTAGAGCCTCGATCTCCCAAGCTTGTGGGTCACGCGCGAGAAGATCTTCGAGGTCCGGATTCGAACCATTGGTAATGTTTTCACATTCAGTTTGGATGGCTCGTACCACCATCGCCATCTGAACTCCCCAGTCGCCGATGTGGTTTTGGCGGATAACATTGTGGCCTAAGAATTTGAGGACTCGGCAGATGCAATCGCCGATAATGGTGCTTCGCAGATGGCCTACGTGCATTTCTTTAGCAATATTCGGCGCGGAAAAATCAACAACAATGGTTTTTGGCTCGGCAGCCTTATCGACGCCGAGATTTATGGAGT
>MHYD01000078.1:4890-6723 GCA_001824645.1 Planctomycetes bacterium RBG_13_46_10 | reverse complement strand
TCAATCGCAGATTTATAAAGCCGGGGCCGGCAACTTCCGGCGGCTCACATATATCAATTAAAGCGAGCTTGCTTACGATTTCTCCCGCTAACTTGCGAGGATTGGTTTTGAGCTTTTTTGCGAGAGCCATTACGCCATTGGCCTGGTAATCGCCGAATTTAGCGTCTGTCGCTGGGCCTACAATCGCGGCACAATCCTTGGATTCGACAAGCTCACCACAAGCCCGTCCAGTGACAGCAGCCATTGCAGCACTGATTCTTTCTTCGAGAATTTCGATTACAGGTTTCATTGTCTTACCATTTTTGCCACAGAGGGCACAGAGAACGCAGAGAAATTATCTTAAAAATATTTCCTCAATAGCATCAAACAGTCAACATCGATAGATTCAATCTTTGTGCGTGCCTGAACGACTTTCCTTTCATTGTGTACTGAAGCATGGACTCTTTTCACCTCCTCTTCTATCAAGCCGAACGCTGTGCCATAAACCTGACAAAGTTCCGGTATTAATTCAGGCAACCTGAGAACATCCATATTCTCTGGCGCAAAGCCAAATCCAAGAAAGAATATCTCATCGGCTCGTTTGAGGAGGTTTTGAGCCTCTACCAATTCCGGATTCTGCTTTTCCTCATATATTGTTCTGATATTTGATGACACCATTCGCAAAAGTGATTCGCTGATTTGTGGTCGATAACCTACACCCTCATTGGAATCCTGCCATTTCAGCGGTGCAACCTGTCCGTAAAGGTGTAGAATTTTGAGATTCTTCAAACATTGAATAACCTTGTTCTCTGGAACCTCAGTGAAGGAATTACGAAAGCTTTCGTACATAAAGTACTCCAGCGATCTATCATAATTGAATGTGACAAATGAAATCCTGCCGTCCGTAAAATCTGGGAGGTCATCTTTGGCGACTATGCCCTCTGTTAATCGGTCAAACAAGTATGAATACCAATCATCACCTTGAAAATCCTTCATCAGAAAATAGGCCTCACCCCTTATTTCGGCCTTTTTATTATATAAATCCTGTGTACGCTTGGCTTGTTCTCGAAAAAGACTTTTTATTTCGGCCTTAAAAATCTCAAAGGAAATAATATACTTTCCGATAGGTTCGAATTTTGGATTTCTTACCATAAAAAGGTCTATTGACTTAGTGCTTGAATCCTCGAAAGTCTTTTTAAAGTCACCGATTGATGGTTTCCTGCCTTCTCCTACGGCTTTCGATAGAATATCCTCATGTGAATGATCAGCAGAAAAACATATACGGGATCTTAAATGCGCACCTGACGGATAACCATAAGGACAACTTGCGCCAGCACCTAAAACAAAAACAGTCTTTTTTTTATCTAACATTCTCTGTGCTCTCTGCGGCTTATTAAAATGTTTCCTCTGTGGCTAAAAAAGAACTAAACAGATACACGCTTAACGCCATCGATTAGTCGTTTTTCACCGAAGTTAACAATCAAGCCACGTTTAAGGTTTGCAGCCTTAAGATAAGAGATTGTCTGTGCCACCGCTATATCAGGCAATTTGCTGACAGATTTAATCTCGACAACGATTTCTTTTTCCACCAGAAGGTCAAGTCTTTGGCCTTTAATGACATGTCCCTTATAAACAATATCCGCAGGAACTTGCCTTGCATACTGAATACCTTGCAGATCAAATTCGTAACACAAGGCCTCCTCATAAATTGATTCGAGAAGTCCGGGGCCAAGCTCTTTGTGCACTTCCATAGCAGCACCAATAATTTTTTGTGTCGATTCATCTGCCATTAGTTTTTAATTCTCTGTGTTCTCTGTGCCCTCTGTGGCAAAAAAGTTGATATTAATAACCAAT
>MHYD01000078.1:4505-4626 GCA_001824645.1 Planctomycetes bacterium RBG_13_46_10 | reverse complement strand
ACGGTGTCACCTACAACGGCTGCTTTATGTGAGGGCGAGCCTTTGCCGCCAAGATTTCCTTTCTCAATATATTTTTTGGCGTTGTCCCAGGACCCGCCGGCATTATTCAGCGTAATTGCCC
>MHYD01000078.1:2070-4477 GCA_001824645.1 Planctomycetes bacterium RBG_13_46_10 | reverse complement strand
CAAAAGTCCCATCACACCTGAGACACCCAAAACCAACCCCGTCGCAACCGGTACAATAATGGCCATCAGTGACGGTACAATCATCTCCTTCTGAGCGCCTCGTGTCGAAATGGAAACGCAGCGGGCATAATCTGGCTTATCTTTTCCCTCCATAATGCCGGGTTTTTCTTTAAACTGTCGGCGAACCTCCTCTACCATCGAACCTGCGGCACGGCCGACAGCCTTCATGGTCATAGCGCAGAATACAAAAGCCATCATCGCACCAATAAACAGGCCGCAGAGCAGTTTCGGATTCATAATGGTCAGACCGAAGGCATCGATAAAATGTATCATTGTGGCGGTTTTGACATTTATAGCATCAGCAACACCTTCTTTGCCTGAAAATACGATGCTGCCCACCTTAAACAATCCATCAGCACTTTCATTTGCCAGCCTGCCAATCCAGATTCTTATTTCCTCGATGTAAGCGGCAAGAAGCGCCATTGCTGTCAATGCCGCCGACCCTATCGCAAAGCCTTTACCCGTCGCGGCAGTTGTATTACCAAGCGCATCGAGCGCATCGGTTCTTTTTCTGACCTCCGCACCAAGTCCGCTCATTTCCGCGTTGCCGCCCGCGTTATCAGCGATTGGCCCATAAGCATCTGTCGCCAATGTAATACCTAATGTTGAGAGCATACCAACCGCTGCGAAGCCAATACCGTAAAGGCCCATTGACACATCTCTAAAACCACCGGCAAAGGCATACGCACACAAAATGCCGATGACGATTGTGATTACCGGCAGACCAGACGAGTACATACCGTTTGAAAAACCCTCTATGATTGTAGTTGCCGGCCCGGTCTTTGTCTGCTCAGCTATTGCACGGGTAGGTTTATAATTATCAGAGGTGTAGTATTCGGTAAATTGGCCTATCAATACGCCGGCTGCAAGTCCCGAAGCAACCGACCCGAAAATACCCCAGCTAATCCAGTCGGTCCTCGCCATGAAAGCCAGGGCAACTACAATCAGTACGGAACTACCCAGCGTACCGAATAGTAATGCTCGAAGCAGATTCTTCTGGCTGGCATCTTCTTTGCATCGAACCATAAAAACACCCAGAATCGACAGGATAATACCCAGACCCGCAACAACCATAGGGGCCAGAACCGCTTTTAACGGGTTCATACCGCTTTCCGCCATAGCCGAGAGGGGCAAAGCCGCTCCAAGAGCAGCCGTTGCGAGGATTGAGCCGCAGTAGCTTTCATAAAGGTCGGCACCCATGCCGGCAACATCACCGACATTATCGCCGACGTTATCGGCAATAGTAGCCGGGTTTCTGGGGTCGTCTTCCGGGATGCCGGCTTCGACCTTACCGACAAGGTCCGCGCCTACGTCAGCGGCCTTAGTAAATATTCCACCGCCTACGCGGGCAAACAGCGCCTGCGTTGATGCACCCATACCGAAGGTAATCATCGTGGTGGTTATTTCGACGAGTTTATGGTCGGCGCTCATACCGGGTTGCACGAGAGTAAGGCCAAGGAAATTTAAACCATTCTTCATGTGCTCGGCTGTGTAAATAAGCTTGTCGAGGACAAGATACCACATTGAGATGTCTAACAAACCGAAGCCGACAACCACCAAGCCCATAACGGCGCCGGACCGAAAGGCCACCTGCAGACCACGGTTGAGCGAAATAGTAGCACCTTGTGCAGTCCTGGAAGAGGCACTCGTAGCAGTCTTCATACCAAGAAAACCACATAAGCCGCTAAAGAATCCGCCGGTTAAAAACGCCACCGGTACGAAGGGATTCTGAACGCCCTTGTATGCACAAATAGCAAAAATCACGAGGAGAACAAGAAAAACTATAGATACCACGCTATACTGGCGGAACAAGTATGCGTAGGCACCTTCGCGAACATATTCAGCGATTTCAATCATTTTTTCTGTGCCCGCAGGTTCGGTCATCAATTTCTTGTAGAAATAATATGCAAACACAAGAGCTAACAGTGCCGCAACGGGAGCCAGCCACCAGCTCGCCGGTATTCCGGCCGTTTCAGTCGAGACCTCCTCACCTGCCGCCAGAGCCGTTGTGCTAAAGGCAAAAGCAGGCAGCAGAATTGATGTGATTCTGCTTGAAATCTTCACGTTTTTGCTCCTTTCAATTTCAATTCTAAAATTGTTCCAATCCAACTTTACGCAAATTCAAAGCAGTTTAACTAAATGCAAAGGATTTTCAAGTCTTTTTCATAGAAAACAAAAAACGGAATTATTTGTGGCAGCCTTCCCTTGGGGAGGGATGACCACCCCCGACTTGATCGGGGGCAAGCTGCGCTTGACGCTGCCACCCGTCGGCTTCGGCTGTATAGAGCTGCGCTCAATAAATCGGTTTATGTAGAATAATCAGCGTTGATTCGAACGTATTCCGCAC
>MHYD01000078.1:1964-2049 GCA_001824645.1 Planctomycetes bacterium RBG_13_46_10 | reverse complement strand
TTGGGTCGCCGCCGTGAATGGCACACTTTAGCAGGTCATAACCGGCTACTGCTCTTGCCGCTTTTGCCGCATCGGCTTTGCCTGC
>MHYD01000078.1:0-1914 GCA_001824645.1 Planctomycetes bacterium RBG_13_46_10 | reverse complement strand
GACAGCATGGGCTTACTTATCGCAACGTCGGTTGTAATAAAGCACAGTGTAGTAGCCATATTGGGCGCAATCATGCCGGCCCCTTTTACGGTACCGGCTATTGTCACTTCGATTCCCGATATTTCGATTCTCCGAACTGCCTGTTTAGGCCTTATATCGGTTGTCATAATCGCTTTGGTGAAATCTAGTCCTGCCGCAGCAGAGGAAGAGATTTTTGCCGCTGCTTTTGTAATTCCTGCGACAATCTTTTTCATATGCAACTGGTGGCCGATAATGCCGGTGGAAGCAACGAGAACTTTTCGTCCCTCGCCTCTCGTCCCTCGCCTCTCGTCTCTCTTCATCGAAATGAGGCACGAAGCCGTCAACGCACACATTCTCTGTGCATTTCTCACGCCCGTCTTGCCGGTGCAGGCGTTGGCATTGCCGGAATTGACAGCCACAGCATAAATCTTAGGGCTTTTTATGTGCTCTTTGCTTATTTGTACTGCTGCGGAAGTGATTTTATTAGTGGTAAATACCGCTGCTGCTGTCGCCCCTGCCGGGCAAATAAGCAGTCCCAAATCCGGCCTGCCGGACTTTTTTAATCCACAGCCAACCCCCGCAGCCACAAAACCCTTTGGTGCCGTTACGGTATTGTTCGCCATTAGCAAACTCCATCTGCCATGAATGTTCTATATGTCATTCCCGCGAAGGCGGGAATCCATTTATCCTGTTAGATTGTAATACAAATCCTCCCAATTAGGATTCGATTTCTTAATCAAATTGATCTTCCATTCTCTATTCCACTTTTTCATGCGTTTTTCTCTTTCAATGGCGTCGTATATATCACCATATATTTCATAATATACAAGATTGAGAACGCCGTATCTTTTTGTAAAACCTTCAATCAGGCTATTTTTGTGCTCATAGACTCTTCTAATCAAATCATTTGTTACACCGATGTAAAGAGTGCCATTCTTTTTACTCGCCAGCATATAGACAAAATACTGTCTCATAGTTTAATTCTGGATTCCCGCCTGCGCGGGAATGACAGTATGAGCCGGTCAGTTTGAGTAATATACTTGAAGTCTACCGATTCTTTGTTTTTAGTCAGCACACTTTCTACTTTAACTTTTTTTCCATCTGATAGTACTCCAGGTGCGTGCTGTTGTCAACTTCGATGTGTGGCAGTGTCAAGGCCGCAGGCCTTGGCGATGGTGATGCTATAAGTATCAAGCTATCCATCCCTAAGGGAAGGCTACCACCCTGCCGCTAATGAAATCCAGCCGAATTATCACTAAAAATTATAGCAAACTAAATCCCCTCTTTTTGATATAATTTGTGATTGTGATGAATGCTAATTTAGGAAATGTTATTTGTGGTTTTCCCTAAAAAATTGCTACTAATTTCCCATCCCAAGAAGCTGTTTGTTGATATATATTGCATGGTTATCTGTCATACCCACAATATAATCAAGAAATAGTATGATAATCCCATATAACCTTTTCCCTTTGAATATCTCATCAGAATCTTGCTTGATGAAATTTTGTATAATCTTTGTCTTGTATGAGGATTCTTTACCACTGGCAATTTCACGCGCAGCTTCTATTGAATTTTCAAGTAAAATACTTATTACGCTATAGGCACCAAGCTCTAGAAGAACATTTCTTTGATTCTGATATATTTTCTTTTTCAATTTTTCTTCTTTATATAAAGCTTTAATCTTACGGCAAAGGCTATCATTATTTGTTCTTGAAATAAGACTGCTATCTAAACTACCTTCCATGATTCTTTCGTAATTATCTTCAAATGCCTCAATAATCTCTTTTATCATTAGATTTATCATCTTGCCGCGCAACAATCCATTTTTAATACGCTATACCCCTACCCATTGTCAAGACAGAAAACTGGATTTTTTAAGATAGATTTATCACC
>MHYD01000077.1:9525-9648 GCA_001824645.1 Planctomycetes bacterium RBG_13_46_10 | reverse complement strand
ACGAGTGAAATAGACAAACGGCCACAAAACAATTATAGAGAGAATTATAAGAAGAACACGAATTCTCATAGAAAGCGGGCGAACAATATAGTAAATGAGGCACAAGATGATAGCAGTAGAAAT
>MHYD01000077.1:7479-9477 GCA_001824645.1 Planctomycetes bacterium RBG_13_46_10 | reverse complement strand
CATATCAATCCCTTTTACCAAAAATATCTTAACGCTTCTACTTTATTCTGATGCTTCATAGCTTCCGTTATCCGGTACTTCGAGCACAAATACGGTAATGGTTTTCCAGCCTTGCTCTCAACACTTGGATTTATTATAAACCAGCCACTTTACTTTTACAATCAACGTAACTTCCGGAAAACAAACTGTTTCAACACAAACCTCTGTGCTATACCTTCTTTTTTTGTTAGAATCCTGTATAAAAATATCGCAGCGTATATTCCACGGGAGAAAAAGGCTGACTATATGTTTTGGTTGAAAAAATGGCGACGAAATAGGTTGGCAGAGAAGGAATTTCCTGCGTGGTGGCTGCGGATTATTGAAAAGAACGTGCCGTTATACGGCAGACTATCTTCCGAAGACCAAGCGGAGCTGCGGCGGCATATACTTATATTCATCGCCGAGAAACGGTTCGAGGGCTGCCGCGGACTTGAAATAACCGATGAAATAAAGGTTACTATAGCTGCACAGGCGTGCATACTGCTTCTGCATCGAAAAACCGATTATTATCCCGGGCTATCTACGATATTAGTATATCCGCGGGCATTTGTAATACGCCGAGCAGAACATTTGCCCGGCGGAGTAGTATCTGAAGAGCCTCAAGTTCTCCTTGGTGAATCGTGGCGCCGCGGGCCGGTGGTCCTGTCGTGGGACGATGTGAAGCACGATACCGCCGATATCAACGATGGTCACAATGTCGTATTTCATGAGTTCGCACATCAGATAGAAAGCTCCGGCGGCAAGGGCGATGACACCATCGTTCTTAAAAGCAGCTCAAGCTATATTGCATGGGCACGTGTGCTGCAGAAAGATTACGAAAAGCTCAGGCACGCGACCGCTCAAAATCATCCGACTTTTTTAAATAAATACGGCGCCACCAAGCCGGAGGAGTTTTTTGCTGTTGTAACAGAGTTCTTTTTCGAGAAACCCAGAGAGCTGAAGGAGATTCACCCGGAGCTTTACAACGAGCTGAAGCAATTTTACCATCAGGACCCTGTCAGCTATTTAGCTTGAAACGAAATTAAATGACGTTATAATACCACACCAGTAATTTTCGAATGAAGATAAGCTACTACTAATAGAGGACATAATCTATGGAAAGCCGTCGAAAGAGCAGTATTAAGAAGTTACGAAAGAGTGGATTCAGGGCGCGGATGCGCACCCATAAAGGGCGCAAGACAATCAGCAGAAAACGCCGGGCAGGACGTTCGTTAAACGTCCGAACCATTTTCAGAAATATGTAGAACCGATTAACCCCGCCGGCGGTATAAAGACCTGCCGCAATTGCCTGCTGCGGGCTTCGGTTCGGCCCGGAGTGGAGCTGCTAATCTTGAAAAAACAGTCAAAAAATGTTAGTATGCGCTGAAAATGGGAATTAACAGTTCAAATCCTTTTCTTCCAACTACTCCCGAGGAAATGCAACAGCGCGGATGGAAACAGGCAGACATTATTCTTGTTACCGGCGACGCATACGTTGACCATCCCTCTTTCGGGGTCGCGTTAATCGGCAGGTGGTTAGAAAAGCTCGGCTACAAGGTCGCGATACTGGCACAGCCTGACTGGCGAAGCGCTGACGCCTTTCGGGCGCTGGGGCCGCCGAGATTGTTTTGGGGCATTACCTCCGGTGCTATAGATTCGCAGTTCAACGATTATGCTTCAATGGGGCATCGGCGAAAGAGGGACGTGTATAGTCCGGGAGGGGTGATAGGCCTTCGTCCGAGACGGCCTTTGCTTGTTTATTCAGCGCGGGTGCGCGAGGCGTTTAAAGGGATTCCTCTGATTTTAGGCGGACTCGAAGCCAGTCTTCGGCGACTCGTGCATTACGACTATATCGAAAACAAGCTCAAGAGGTCTGTCTTAATCGACGCTAAAGCCGATTTATTAGTTCACGGGATGGGCGAAAGAGCGATTAAGGAAATTGCGGAGCGGCTGAGCAGCGGCGGGTCAATTGATGATTTA
>MHYD01000077.1:3721-7436 GCA_001824645.1 Planctomycetes bacterium RBG_13_46_10 | reverse complement strand
CTGTGCCGGACAATGTCATTCGCCTGCCATCACTATCACAGCAGGAGGCCGACCAGAGTTTAGTTATGTCCTGCCAGAAATCATATCAGGCACAGGCACACCCCAAGGGAATTCCTGTAATTCAGGACCAAGAGCCAGGCGATATTGTCGTGATGCCGCCGGCCGAACCTTTGAGCGAATTCGAGATGGACCAGTTGTACGATGCATCTTTTGCCCGAAGCTGGCATCCACGTTACGACAAAGCAGGCGGCGTGCCGGCACTTGAGCCGATACAATTTTCGATAACAGCCCATCGAGGCTGTTTCGGCGGCTGTTCATTTTGCGCCTTATATTTTCACCAAGGCAAGCAAGTCAGCAGCCGTTCAACCGACAGCCTGCTAACAGAAGCTGACTGCCTGATGAAACATAAACAATTCCGCGGCACTATCAGCGATATAGGCGGGCCGACGGCCAATATGTATGGGATGAAATGCGAACAGAACAACGACTGCCGAAGGGTTAGCTGCCTTTTTCCGTCGGTATGCAAACATCTTAAAGCCGATGCCGGGCAGCTGATAAAGATGATGGAATCTTTTCTAAAATGGCAAAGTAGCAAGTCTTCCAAGATAAATGTGCATATCGCCTCGGGAATCCGCCACGATTTGGCGCTTAAAAGCAAGGAATACATCGAGCTGCTTGCGAAGCATTTTGTGGGCGGCCATCTTAAGGTTGCTCCCGAACATTATTGTCCCAAGGTGCTCGAGCTGATGGGCAAGCCCTCGTTTGAACTCTTCGAGGAATTCGAGGCATATTTTCAGGAGATTTCCGGCAGAGCAGGCAAAGAGCAGTACATTGTGCCGTATTTTATAAGCGCACATCCGGGATGCACAGCCGATGATGCATTGAAACTGACGGAGCACTTAATTTCGCGCGGATGGTGCCCCAGGCAGGTGCAGGACTTCGGCCCAATACCTTTAACTACCTCAACAGCGATGTACGTATCAGGCCTCGATACTAAGGGCAAAAAAATCTTTGTCCCAAAGGGACACAGGGAAAAAACCCTCCAAGCGGCCCTGCTGCAATACTGCGAAAGGAAAAACGAAAAGAGTGTAACCGGTTTTCTTCGGAACAAGGGGCGAACCGACTTAATCAGCAAAATTGATTCTCTGCAAAGACACAAAAGGCGTTCCGAATACGGCCAAAAGGAGTATGAATATTAAAAAGCCTAACGGCCATATCCTGATGGTCACGATAAGTTACTGGAAAACATAGAGTTAACTCCACCATTTCGTCTGTCAAGGTGAAGGAAAGCATTTCTAAAAGAGAAAAATTTGCTCAAAACCGTCCAATATGGTCGAATATAATTGTTCTGGAAGAGAATATTATAGTGCTAAGGTATTTGGAGTCTAAAGACTATGAAATCCAAGGTTTTACTTTATTTACTTCTGTTAACCGCAATTGTCATAACCGGGTGCAAAGCCCCGCTGAAAAAGGTAGTTAAGCCGCCGTACGATAAACCCCTGCTGCCGGGCCAATCGGCGCTGCGTAAAATAACAAACCCGGCGGAGATTCCAGATTTCACCATGGCTTGTTTCGATGTCGACGGCTTAAAGCCGGCTGTAGAAAGAAGCCGGAACTACCTCCGCAAGCCGTCGAGTAAAAAATTCTTCCCTGTAAGTGATATAAGCCATGAAATGGCGGTGGACAGTCTAAAGGAATTCTCATCGCTGCTGGGTTCTGGTGCGAGAGGTGCAGATCTGAACGCCACTATCAGGGACAGGTTCGATGTTTATATGTCGGTAGGCTGCGATGATGAGGGAACAGTACTGTTCACCGGCTATTACACGCCGATTTTCGAAGGCTCGTTCGAACCAAGCGACCGTTTCAAGTATCCTTTGTATAAGCAGCCGGACAACTTAGTCAAAGAACCTAACGGCGGAGTGCTCGGGCGACGCATGGCTGACGGCAGTATTACACCATACCCGCCGAGAGCTGTTATAGAAGACGCGATGATGCTTAGAGGCAAAGAATTAATCTGGCTGTCAGACCCATTCGAAGCATACATATCACACATACAGGGCTCAGCCAAAATAAGACTTCCGGATGGTAAATTGGTGACGGTAGGCTATGTTGCACATAACGGCCACGAATATAAAAGTATGTCCCAAGCTATGGTGAGAGACGGCAAAATATCCCGTTCACAGCTCAGTCTGTCCGCAATCATAAAGTACTTCAAAGAGCACCCTGACGAGGTCCAGTACTACACCCGCTTGAACCCGAGATTCATCTTTTTCGGTAAACAGGAAGGAGACCCTCGTGGCAGTCTGAACGAACCGGTAACAACGATGAGAACTATTGCCACGGACAAATCAATCTTTCCGCGCGGCAGCCTGACTTTCATATCAACCACACTGCCCAGAGATGAGGGCGGCGGCGTTGTCCTCCAGCCTTTCACCGGATTTATGCTTGACCAGGATACAGGCGGTGCAATCCGCGCTCCGGGACGCTGCGACGTCTATATGGGTGTAGGAGACAAAGCAGGCAGGCTCGCAGGGCAAACCTACCAAGAAGGAAAACTGTATTATCTGTTTTTGAAGTAGGCATATAACCGCCAAAGCATGGCCGAAAAGGGGCGTTGTAGATGGCTTTTATGAAGCTCATAAGAAAAGTTGTTTTCTATATAACGGCTTTGGTATGCCTTGCTGCAATAGCGTATGTGGGACGCGGCTGGTTTTACGGGGCCGCTACTATACGCGAGCTTTTAACTGAGAACAAACAGCTCAAGCAGGCAATAACCAACCTTACACTCGAAGAACAAATCGGCTACGCGAAAGTAATTTCACAGGAAAAACGCGAGGGTAAATTGTTCACAAACATAAAGTTTGTTGAAACTGCCAGAGACGATAAGCTGAAAAAAGTGCTCGAGAAGAGTTACATAGTCGAGGGTGATATAGTTCATTTCGACGCATTAATTGTGAAATTCGGCGATAAAATGGTAATGGACGGGAAGGAAAAGGCATTATACCTGTGGCGGAGGGTATATGGCGAAAATATTGCTCCGGAAAACGGCCTGATGATAGAAGAGCCGGGCAAGGAACCACAAAGATATAAAGACCTGCTGAAGCTACTGCCGGCAAAAGAGGCCGATTTGTTCTGGACGAATATATGGGAGCTGGCGAACAATCCGGACCAGCTCAAAGAACACGATATCAAAGCTGTCTACGGCAACGTCGTATACACGAAGCTGAGAAAGGGGCTTATTTATGTTTTTAAGATAAGCCCGACAGGACAACTGTATCCGGAAACCGTGCCGGATATTTACGAGTAGCAATAGAACGAAATAGTTTCCGCCGAGGGTTAATCTAATGTCAAGGCGTAGCCGTTTATATTGTTCGGATATCTCGGCTGGCCTGGCTCCGGCTTTTTAAACAGAATTCTTTCGGCCATACCTGTGCTCACATCGACTATAAAGGCCTCGCCAGCAGATGACTTTAATATTGCCTTTGCGCCTGAAGGGACGGCAAAACCTATGCCGGAGCCGTCTCTGCTGCCTGCGCCTGCGGTGAGCATAACGATAATGCCGAGCAATAAGCCGATAACAGCGGATTTTACATCGAACTTCATAATGTGCACCTCCTTAAGCTCTGACAGCTCGTATAGTTTCTGCAATTTGGTTTCCTATATATATTGACGTATAAATAATGCGGTTTATTTCCATTTTTGAAATAAGTCCGAC
>MHYD01000077.1:2833-3701 GCA_001824645.1 Planctomycetes bacterium RBG_13_46_10 | reverse complement strand
TAGAAAACACCGGCGGAATTACCCACGCACAAAAAAGTCTATTATAGCAATTATATACTTTTCACGCTTTTACTTAGCCCATTGGACAATCCATCGTGCATGCGTTATTATGCTGTTATGAGATTACTCGGCATTGACATCGAAGAGGGGCTGAAAATTGTCGAAAGGGTTAACACGAAATACAAACCCGTGTTCGATAAGTTTCCACCGGAACAGCGAGCGGCTTTGGCGCGGTATTTCCTGCCGCACAAGTCGAACAAACAGGTCATCGGCGTTACAAGGCCCGGCGTTGTCAAATGGTACTGTCCGTTTGCCGACCAGAAAGAATTTCCCAGCGGCCATCGCTATTGTATCAATATCTATGCCGGCTGCAGTCACGGGTGCAAATACTGCTACGCGCAGGGCTACGAGCCGAGCCAGGCCAGGTGCAAAGACGACTTCAAAAAGAAGCTGCTCAAAGACCTTGCCGATATCGAAGAGTTTAACCTGCCCCCCGCTCCGCTGCATTTGTCCAACAGTACGGATGCGTTTCAGCCCCTCGAGTTGCGGCAAAGATTCTCGCTTTTTACCCTTCAGCAGTTGCGTCGATATCGCCGATACTTCACCACCATTACAATTCTCACAAAAAATCCCGCTGTGCTTGCAGAGCCCGAATATCTCGAATTACTGAAGCAGCTCCTGTCTTTGCCGGCGGACCATCCGCGGAAAAACCTGTTTAACAACAAAGCAGTCCTCGCCATGCGCGTAGAGGTCTCGCTTGCTTTTTGGGATGAGGATAGCGCAAAGTTTTATGACTCCGGCGCACCGGCTGTTGCTCAGAGAATCAACGCAATAAAAAGACTTCGGCAAAGCGATATACCCGTCGTGC